>NZ_JAYFQK010000036.1:0-13179 GCF_034927245.1 Desulfitobacterium sp. | reverse complement strand
GACATCCACAGAAGGCTTGGAACTGAACAAACGCGGCAATATTGTCGTTAATGAAGAGACAATGGAAACCTCAATCCCCGGCGTATTTGCCGGCGGTGACATTGTCACCGGTGCAGCAACGGTAATCCTGGCCATGGGCGCAGGAAAGAAAGCCGCTGCGGCAATGGATAATTATCTAAAGCAAAAATAATTTTGGGTTAACAATAGATCGTAATTTTTAAAAGCAAAACGCAGCCGACCCTTACGGTCTAAATGCGTTTTGCTTTTTATCGGAGTTAATAGTTTTTACATCGAGTAAATCCAATAAAAATATAAACATCGGCACCCCGAAGAGGAGTCCCCAAATCCCAAAGAAATGTTGGGAAATAATCAGGATAACAAAGGTGAGGAAAACCGGAAGTTTGGTTTTCACGCTCATGAGTTTAGGATTTAATACATAGGATTCCAGAGCATGAAGCACGATGATGAGTGCAAACACATAAATAACCTTGATAAATCCTCCGAGTTTATAGGCAATAATACTTAAAGGAATTAACGAGATAATGACCCCTGCCACAGGAATAAGCCCCAGCATAAATATCATAAAGCCTAGCCCCAAAACCTGGGGAAATCCCAAAATAAATAAAATAATAACGGATAACAATGAGTTGATAAGCGCAATCAGAATTTGCACTTGCATAACTTTCCCAAAGGAACCTAAAAAGGAGGCTCCAATTTTTCGATAAAATTTAATGGCAAAACCGATATGACTAGACTCAAGGTTACGAATAAATTCCAGTAAGGGTTCTTTTCCTAAAATAAAAAATAGGCTTAAGATTAAGGCAATAAAAGTGTCGAGGCTAAATGTCCAAACACTGCCAGCGGTTTGGAGAAGAAAACTCCCTCCACTTTTGACATATGATTCAATCGTTGACTGAACCATATTGACAATTCTGGGGTCAAATTCCCCCTGATAATTGATTTTGAAATTAATGAATTGGTTTCCGATGGTTATACATTGCTTTATTAAGACAGGAATGTATTTGAATAAGAAAAAGACAGCGGCAGTGATAATAACTAAAAATAATGTAACTGTAATTTCGGTTCGGTTGATATTCATACTTTTGATTTTATGAAAGATGAAATTCTGAAGACTATAAAGGATAAATGAAAAAATAAAGGTCAGTAAAAATAAATTCGCCATGTCTTTTAACAAGTAGGCAATCAGGATCAATATTCCGAATGATGCTATTTTTTTTAGTAAATCCTCATTTGTTATTTTTAAAAGCATTGATAACTTCCCCTCTAATAATTAATACAATGACAAGCTGCGGCAAAATACATTGTTCTCTAGGCATTATCATCATTTGCGATATATAATGTCATTATACAACAATATTGGGAGGGTTCGTTATGCCTCACGCAAATATAACGAAACGAATTCTTGCCGATTCCTTGAAGCAATTGATGGCGAAAGAAGCGTTTAGTAAAATTTGTGTCAGTGATATCGTCGAAAATTGCGGTTTTACAAGGCAAGCTTTCTATTATCATTTTAAGGATAAGTATGATCTGATGAATTGGATCTACTATACAGAGACGGCTTCCTTTATGAGCAATTATGATATGGCTAACCATTGGACGGATGGTTTGAAAGATTTATGCTATTATATGCAGGAAAATAAATCATTTTATATTAATGCCCTCAACACAACGGGGCAAAACTCTTTTCAGGAATATCTGTATGGTTACCTGCGCGATATTGCGATGTCTGTGATCGAGAGTAAAGGCAGGAGTTTTGAAGAAAAGTGGGAATTCACAGCCGAATTTATGGCGACCACAATTGTTGGATTGCTTGTACACTGGGCGAATGATGGTATGGAAGAAGATCCTGCAAAATATATTGCCCATATAAGAAGTATCTTTGATGGAAGCATGCTCCATGAACTTGAAGGTAAAGAGAATCACGAAAGCTAAAGCTATTATATACTAAAAGCATTCCTTTATGAGCAAGCTCCCTATACTAACAGAAAGTATAAGTTTTGGGCAGATAGCATAAGTGCAACTAAGGCTTCCGCCTGCGCTAAGGCTTGGCGCAAGCCAAGTTTTCTTTAGGAGTTTGGGCTGGCGGTTGGTTTTAAAATTTGAAATAGATTAGGAAAAGAGTTTGTCAGCGATTCTTTCGCCTTAATATACTCATTGCGAACTTTATGAATGGGGTTTTTCGGTATGTATCCATCTTTGGATAGGATCATTTTGCTGATATCCTCCATGTCGCGGAACCAATCCAGAGCAATTAAAGGTTGGCCGTTTTCCCCCCGTTCCTGGCATACGAAATGATAGGCAGCTTCTTTGTAGGCAGCCGGAACGCCATCCGCAGCGATATACACTCCAAATACACTGCCAAGTTCAATGGCGGTGCTAACATATTCGGGGGAGATCACTTTTCCGATGTTATCTTCGTTATAATATAAATGATAGCCGTAAAGGCAATGGTTTTGTTTTAAGACGCGAAAGGCGTGAGTCGTGTATTCCGAATTTAAATCATCATTAACGGAATGAACGGAAATCACAACATTATGAATTTTGCCGAGAGAATGAGCGGTTTTATCGATAATCAAGTGTGAAGGTAATTCAAAGGCAAAGAAGCATTCGTCAAATTGCTCGGCGATTTCGCAAAGCGTAAAAAGATCACTTTCTTGATGGATGCAGAAAATATAACTATAAACACCTAACTCTCGTCCTTCAGAGAGCAGCTTTTCCAACTGATGAAAATAGTCAGGGCCGGATTCCGCAATATCGAAAATAAGAAGCCAGGGGATCGCATAGTTCATCGACTCCCGCTTCTTTTTTATTTTATGGGCTCCATAGATCAGACTGCTGTATCCGAGATTTAAACCGACGCGTTTGATCGTTTCGGTATCCACATCCGCAAGTACCCTAGAGATAAGCGGGTAATAGGGGTTATTTCGATTGGAAATCACCTTTTTGGCAGTCGAAAAAAACCACTTTTGTTTTTCGCTTTTGGAAAAGAGCAGGCCCAAATCAACCAAGTTTCGCATACTGCGTTTTAAGTTGCACCTCATATCATCTATGGCTTTACTGATGGCTATATTAATCGTTTGGCGAACAAGTCGGTGTTGTAGTTCCATATTAATCACTCCTATCCATGCGACCCCATTATATAATACCCATCATCTTATTTCTATCGTGAAGGGGCGGGTGTTTGTTGACAAAAACGGAGAGTGTAAAGTTTTTTTACACTCTCCGTTTTTGTCTAATACCAAGAAAAAAAGAATGTGATACACTTCATTAAAAATAAGAAGATCGGAGGGAATATTATGAATGAGAAACTGAGTTCCGCGGGGTTAAAGATCGCCTATACCTATCTTGACTCAAATCCTGAAAAGAATATCCCGAAACTCATGGGGTGGGTTGATAAACTTGACAAAAATGGTGCATGGGTGGATCAGCGTCGAGCCGTCAGGGAAACCATTGAGAATAAGGACAATAACTGGTATCGGCTTATCCTTAGTTTGTGGGATGATATTGATCCCGAAGTAAGAAAAACCTTTTTTAATAACTTTATCATAAACAGCGCCTTTATCGGTTGGTCAAAACAGGAAAAATTAAGGAAAGAGAACGATTATAGTATACCGTGGGCCATCCTGATGGATCCGACTTCTGCCTGCAACCTTAAGTGTACCGGCTGTTGGGCGGCCGAGTACGGCAATCGGCTTTCGATGAGCTTGGAAACCTTGGATAGTATTGTGGAACAGGGTAAAGAATTAGGCGTTTATTTTTATCTGTTTTCCGGTGGCGAGCCCCTTGTCCGCAAAAAAGATATTCTGAAGCTCTGTGAAAAACATAAGGACTGTATGTTTGCGGCGTTTACGAATGGGACACTCATTGATGAGGAATTTGCGGATGAAATGCTGCGTGTTAAGAACTTCATACCGGCCATCAGTGTCGAGGGTTTTGAGGAAGCAACGGATTCAAGGCGCGGCAAAGGAACTTACCAAGCCGTTGTCCGTGCCATGGAAATATTGAAGAGGAAAAGACTTCCCTTTGGCATGTCCTGTTGCTATACCAGCCGGAATACAGAAGTCATCGGCAGCGAAGAATTTATCGATGATATGATTGCCAAGGGAGCTAAGTTTGCTTGGTTCTTTACCTATATGCCGGTAGGAGCCGATGCTGTACCGGATCTCATGGTCAGTGATGAGCAGCGTGCGTTTATGTATCGCCAGATCCGGAAATTCCGGGGAACAAAATCTATATTTACGCTTGATTTTTGGAACGACGGGGAATATGTCGAGGGTTGCCTGGCAGGCGGCAGAAGATATTTGCATATCAATGCAGCCGGGGATATGGAACCCTGTGCCTTTATCCATTATACAGACAGCAATATTTATAAAAAGACCTTAGTTGAAGCATTAAAGTCCCCCTTGTTTATGCAATACCATAAAAACCAACCGTTTAATGGCAACCATTTGCGTCCCTGTCCGCTGTTAGACAACCCGCATCGATTAGTTGAAATGGTTGATGCATCCGAAGCAAAATCCACCGATTTTATTGCACCTGAGGATGTTCATGGTTTGAGTGCGAAATGTGTTAAAGCTTCGGAAAAATGGGCGGTAACCGCAGATAAAATTTGGGAGGAAAAGCGTGGGTGCGGCGAATGCAATAATTCAACCCGAAAGGAGGAAAAATCTAAACTCGCAGCCGGGTAATATTAACTGAAAAATGCTGAAACAGCCGGAGGCAGTTCAAAGTCTTCGGTTGTTTTGGCCATTGGCAACAGCTCGTGTATATATTATTTTGGCGTGTTCCTCTTTGAAGAATTTTTAAGGACCTGGACCCGAGAAGCTAGGAACAAATATTATTATACGAGGAGTAACTGAAATGATTAAAATAACTGCGGATAGCACTTGTGACCTCTCTCCTGAGATTTTAAAGGCTATGGATATAACGTTGGTACCCCTCTCCATTATTATGAATGATAAGGATTTCCATGATGGAGTAGACATAACGCCCGCGTATATCTTTAACTCTGTTGAAAGACAAGAGACAGAATGTAAAACTGCAGCTGTGAATGTTTATGAATACGAGTGTTTGTTTAATGAGCTTTCTCCCCGATACGAGGCGGTCATTCATATCTGTCTTAGTTCGGGCTTTTCCACGTGTTACCAAAACGCAGTTTTAGCATCACGGAAGTTTGAAAATGTTTATGTCGTTGATTCGCGCAATCTTTCCAGCGGAAGCGGGCTTATCGTGCTTGATGCTGCTGAAATGGCCAGGGAGGGAAACGAGCCGGAGGAGATTTGCCGTAGCCTAGAAATGTCTGTACCTAAGGTTGATGCAAGTTTTGTAATTGACCGTCTGGATTATTTATATAAAGGCGGACGCTGTTCAGGACTTGAAGTCGTTGGAGCTAAATTGCTTCAGATAAAACCCTGCATCGAAGTTGTTGACGGTAAAATGAAGGTCGGGAAAAAATATAGAGGCAGTTTTGAGCATTGCCTTGAAAACTATGTAAAAGATAGGCTGATTAGCAGTGAAGATATTGATTATAGCAGGGTTTTTATTACACATCCCATGTGTTCTCCCGAAACCATTGCCAGAGTAAGAGAAACGATTTGTCGTTATGCTGATTTTGATGAGATCATTGAAACAAATGCGGGGTGTACAATATCGAGTCATTGCGGACCGAACACCCTTGGAATATTATTTAAGCGTAAGCACAGGAAACTGAAAGCTTGTGCATGCTGATGTTAACGAAAATGATAATGATAATGAGCAAAGTGCGGACTTTGGACCCGCTGTATATTAAACGCTATATATGGCGGTATGTAGAAATCGGCTGATCAAATAATGGTCAGCCGATTTCTTAATTAATACCCTAATTAGGGCTAAAGTTGTTTTACCCTGCAGGAAAAGAACTATTTATGGAGAAATAGGAATATACTGGGGTGATAAGGGGAGTGTGTTCTATTAAAGCCACCGATTCCCGAGATCGAAATTCCCGGTCCTAAAAGAGAGGAAAAGCTTCCTAACGTGCTTTGCAAAGAAGAAGTCCTTACTATTTTCCATGTTATCCAGAATGTTAAACATAAAGCCCTGCTAATGCTTGCTTATTCGGCAGGGCTTAGGGTCAGTGAACTTGTTTCTCTTCGTATACAAGATATTGATAGCAAGAGAATGCTCATTCATGTGATACAAGGGAAAGGAAGAAAGGATCGATATACAGTTCTCTCTCGATCTGCTCTTGAAGTGCTTAGACAGTATGCAAAGAAATTTAAGCTACAGGTTTGGTTATTTCCGGGGGAAGTAGAAGGGACTCATCTTTCGGAAAGAACGGCTCAGAAAGTATTTGCAGATGCATGCCAGAAAGCCGGAATTAAGAAGAATGTCTCTATACATTCACTTAGACACTCTTTTGCAACACACTTATTAGAAGCTGGAACAGATCTTAGATATATACAAGAGATTTTAGGACATAAAAGTTCCAAGACTACAGAAATATATACTCACGTTACACAAAAGGACATTCTCCGTATTAGAAGCCCGCTTGATCTTTAAGCGAAGTACAGCTATATAAAAATATTTGCGAAACAGGTTCGTATAATATACAAATGATTAAATTATTACGAAGTGCGGTAAAAAAACGTTACAGGAAACCATACGCAAAGGGCCGCGCGTCCATGCGCGGACGAAATGGGATTTGAAGTATTTCTTCGCAGTTTTAGGATAATACGAAGACTGCACCTGGCAAGGTGTACATATTTTCCGCTAACTAGAGGTTGCGCAATACCCATAAAATGATATTAATTATATCCAATAGTAAGGAGGTTGAAGGTGAGTTCTCAAGTTAAAAAAACTATAGGCTGGGTATCAGTTATAATATCAACAATAACTTTTATATTCTACCTTGAAGGTTTTATCTTCTATTCTTTTAAGGCAAATTACGGATTTCTATTGTCATTTTTTGTTGCACCAATAGGGCTAATTTTGGGCTACATCAGTAGAAATGAAGGTAGATTTGTTAAGTTTTTTGGGCTGTATGGGAATATTGTTTTTATTACATTCGGTTTTCTTTATTGGCCTATAGGAGACAGATTATTGTATTTAATAAAGTAATGTTGCAATGGTCCCATTTGTTCAAGTTTAAGACGGGGGGTCTAACCTTCATGAATTCTTATTTTGTGTAATAAGGTCATAACTGAGCGCTAAGGGGCCGCCGCCATGGCGGCCTCTGAATCATGGGGCGTACGGCTTTGCATAACAGCACCTTACCGCAATCTGAGGAAATATGAATGTAATATGCAGACTGCGAAAATCTTAGCCTTGAAACATATCATATCGCATACTAATAGCACGAGTTCGATGTCTATTTTCTTTCTCGTTATATACAAATCCGTTTTTCTCATAGAAAGAAGGTGTTTCTGGATTTTGCGTGATATCTGCAAGTTATTGGTGTTGCCATGAGTTTATCACTCCCTTTCTCAGGCAGGCGTGTATCTTTCTTTATATCCATATTGTACCGCCCTCTCAAATTGGCTTTAATAAAATAGTATTGCCGTCAGAAAAGGAAGTATTACCCAAAAGCAGAATATGTTAGATATATGCAAGCTCGGATATTGCAGATAACAGAGTGTTCCCGCAACTTTGAAAAGAGGGAGGCGGTTGGGGCGCTGCGGGAACACTCGGGACGTTATATGACATTCCGAATATCGGAGAAATATAATCAGGTCTCATTTTCTATCAGAGAGCTTTCTGGTCAAGAAATAGGGGAGGTTAACATGAAGAAATGGCTAATGACTTTGGCGATATTTCTTTTCAGCCTTATTTCGCTCATCACCCCAAAGAACGGCTATGCAACGAGTTGGATAAAACTCCCTGCCAAAGATGTAATTAGCACTGCGGATGTCATAGTACAAGGTAAATACGATTTATCAGGTTTTGAAGGGAAAATGGCCGATAGTAGAATATGGATACCATTCACGTTTAGGGTTGATCAGTACTACAAGGGCTCTGGCAGCAACACCATTGATACTGCTATTCAGCCATTTGATATGGGTTGGGTGAAAGGGTTCCAAGAGAAGAATGGATTATTTGTTCTTTTTTTAAAACGAGACGACCAAAATGGAGGACTACTTAGCCCGGTCGGTGGTCGAAATGGAATGGTTCAAATGTTGAACGGAACTATCCAAAATCAAAGTTCTGAAGATACGGCCACATTCAATGAATTTCTAGGAAGGCATGTGCCAGTCACACCGACTCCATCTCTAGGCAATTCGGTTCATCGTACGTTCACCCGGTATTGGTTAGTTCTGGGATTGGTATTGGTTTTAGGAGTTTTGTTATTAGTCCGATGGCTGTTGATAAAACGGAGGTCTTCATAAACATAAATTCTAAGCTTCGGAACATCACATCGGGCAGTATGTCCTAATTATTTAGGTATTTCCGACGGGGGCATCGTCTAACAGAGTATTCCCGACATTACCTTTGTCACGGCATTTGCAGTCCGGGGCAGAGTGCTAAGGGGCAACAAACTACAGATACATGTAGTTTTGCAACAGATATGCTAAAGTTGCAGCAAAACTTTAGTCTTAAGATTTTTGGCGGTTGCTGTGGTACAAATAATACACACATACGCGAAACTGCGCGAAGGCTGAAAAGAACAATTTAATCTAAATTAATTCAAATTAATGAGATAATATAAAGGAAAAAAGGTGTTAGTCAGCTGAGCGTGCGCAGGTCCAGGGGGCGTACGACATTGTATAACCCAGTATTTGCAACAACACTGGCAAAGATGGATGTGGTTGGGACGCGTCCCGAATATCCACAATGCACGTGAAAGATAGCATGATTAAAGAAAAACTTTCGGGTCAGGGGGGAGGAGGTAGCCCGATGAAGGTAAGAAGCATATTTATCGTGTTGATAATTGGAGCAGTTGTTGTCGCACTCGCTGCTTGCAGTCGAGAAACAGTGGAAATTACAAAATATGTTGATGTATACGATACTGTAAAAGAGACATTCCTAACTGACAAAGGATTTAGCGATGAACTGTCCAAACATATTACTAGGGAAGTTTTCGACAAAACTAACATCTATAACGCTTATCCCGTTAATTCTCCCGAGTACAACAAACCGTTTAATTTCGATTTTAGTCTTGAGGAAATCTCCCAGAAAAAGGATGGTTCCCTGATTCGTGTAGAAATGATTTATTCAGTTAAAATAACTGATTCCAAAAACAAAACCATAGGTGGTTCAAAGGATCTACCGATAACCTTCATGGTAAAAACCATGGACACCGGGTGGATCATTATTAACAAAGAAGAACCGGCTTAATACATATCTCTAAGTCGGTATGGTTGTACAAAGGCAGAAATGAGATTTGCATATCCCCGAGTGAATTTGGAATTGGCAAGTGTAGGAGATATTTTATTAATCGCAGGTTCTGAGGAAAGCCTAAAGTCCTTTCAAGATACTAAAGGGACTTTTCTAGTAGATTCCGTTGATCACCTTCAGTCAAGTGGGGCAAAGATTGTAAGGGGCCCTAATGGGGTACCTACTGGTAAAAATATGACGGTAAAACACCCGGACGGTACAATATTTGAGTATGTACAACATTCAAAACCATAAGCTGATCTAAGGTTTTAAGATAGTCTTTACCGCAGCATCGGATAACAACGTATTCCCAACATTTTGCCAAGATGCAAGTGGTTGGGACGCGTTGGGAACACCTGTTGAAACCATGAGGACCGGTAAGGGGATGATTGGTTTGTTCAGTAGTGAAGAAGTTCTTCTTGCTATAAAACAATGCCTAAGTAATGAGGAAGCTGAGATCATCAAAGCCCGCTTCGGACTCGATAACGGTATTACCCTAACCTTAGCTGAAATTGAGTCAAGGTTCGGAATCTCCCGGAGTAATTATCATGAGATTGAAAAAAGAATGTTAAACTATTTACGAACACACCCGATACCTTAGAAATACCAATATGCAATGATATTCCGTCGAAGGGCTAGAGAGTTTGTAATTAACCTCATTAAAACTGATTGTCATTCGGCAACCTTGATTTTTCGTAGACACTTTGCCAAGATGAATGCAGTATGGCGCATTAGGAATATCTGGACGTTATATGCAATGCTACAGGACGCCGCGCGTCCATGTGCGGATTAAAATAGATTTGCTCAATAGTTATTGTTTTGGTAGGAGAAAGAAGTTCGGAGGAGGCATGAAATGAAACGAAGTTAGGATGCCCAAATTATTACATCGTACTCTTTCACAAATGGCTAAAGATGAAAACGTAAGTTTGAATCAGTTGATAATTCATCAATTATCTAAAGGAATTGGGTACAGATTATAAGATAGCCGACTTCATATAACAGAGGGTTTGCGACATCGGGGAATACATCTTGGGTATTAATCCGACGTCGCAAACCCTCTGTTATATGACATTCGAGCAAAAAAATATTTTTTTGCTCGTTGTATTTTTGAGATAATTTTTCCGGGTTAAATAACGATTAAGTAAAGACTAAATCTTAAAACAAGCTTTATTTGATGACAAAGAGTCGGTTTCCCAGATAAGGAAGGCACAGCCGATGTTTACGAGGGACGAGGTTATAGAAGCCATGGAACAATGTCTAAGTGAAAAAGAGGGGGAGATTCTTTCGGCAAGGTGGGGTGTGGATAATGGTATACCCCTCAAAGTCGAAGAATTGAAGGAAAGCTATGGAATAACAATCAAGCAAATGCGAGATATAGAGAAAAGAGTTTCCCAATATATAAGATATCGATAAATCATCAGTCTCTGGCAAAGGAGAATACAAATGTATACGCATGAACAAGTTGTGGACACTATCGAAATCCGTTTAAATAAAAGTGAGCGGGAAATTATTATGATTAGGTTTGGAATATCAAGAGAACAAGTTCGTGAAATCGAAAAGAAAGCGCTCACTTATATAAGGGAACATTGTTAATATCATGAACAATAATCTTCTTGGGTGGAATGCATGGCTCGAACGTCATATAACAATGTGTTCCCGTAATTTTGCCAATATTAATGCGGTATGGCGCTACGGGAACACGAAAACGTCATGTGAAACCGTACTGTAGGGAGGGATAAAAAGTGAAAAGAATACTGGGGCTAGTTTTAATGGTCGTAGTATTAATCTCGGGTTGTGGATCAAGCACCGGTGAAAAAGCGAGTAAGAACTTATCAAATTTGTCTCCTACCGAAGTAGTTAAAGCTTATTACAACAGTATTGCTTCTAAAGATTATTCGACAGCTAAAAATTGCTTATCGGATAAACTTGTTCAGCAGTATGTTGACTCTCCTTACTCGGGCTTGAATAATATCAAGAAATTAACAGATCTGAAAGTTCACTCTGCGGCTCCCATCAAACTTTATGGGAAGAATTTTGATGAGGTTCAGGTCACAGCTGAATATGTAGCAGAATATAAGGAGGAAAAGGCGCTTGTCAACGGAAAGTAGTTTATGTTTATTTATGTAGCTCAAAAGGAAAAAGATTCTCCTTGGAAGATTATTGGTATTGGGACAGGACCCTAATGGCGGTGCGGTAAAAACTTAATGAAAAACTTGTGTAGTCTAATGAGAGAACAGCTTCACATAACAAGAATTCCCCGCAGCTAGTAGATGAGGCATGTGGTTAGGACGCTGCGGGAATTCCTAAACGTTAGATAAAATTGTCATATCGGAGAAAGGATAGTGGGGCGGTGGAGGCAATGAAAAGCATTTTGTTGGAATTAATGATTTTAACGTTTATTATCCATCTTATTGATACCCTTTCCTATTCAGTTAGACTCAACTCGGTCAAAAGCGGACAGTTCGCTTTGTCATTTTCTTTATTTAACCTGTTTGTACTTGTTTCTCGAACAGCTAATATGTTTCAAGCCCCCCTAATTGGATGGATCATTGGGGAAAGCCTTTCAACGGGAATTGACCCAATTAACGACATACGTAAGGTGATTTTTGCTTCGACGACAGGAACATTATTTGGAATTTTGTTAATCCCAACATTTCTGAGAATATTTGAGGTTGCCGTAAAACGGTTAGAGACAACTGGATCGGTTCCATTGTTAGTAGTAGAAGCTCTACAAATAAATAATGTTAAGCGAATATTAAAAAGAGCCACCCGACCTAATAAAACAATGTTAGAAAGACTTAGATATCGAGAAATCCCTAAGAGACTGCTTATTATAAATTCATTGGTAACAGGGATTTATACAGTAGGAGTTCTTGCGGCTAACTACTCAGCATTATTAGTAGCTGAACAGTACAGAATCGCGGCAGTAGGTTCATCGGGGATGATTAATGGGCTTGCTACAATTTTACTAACACTATTTATTGACCCAAAGTCCGCAGTAATAACCGATCAAGTGTTAAGGGGAGATAGACCATATGGTGATGTGAAGGCCCTAGTAATTTTGCTCATTGCCTCTAAACTGATTGGTACGGTGCTGGGTCAAGTGATATTCTTACCGGCAGCAAAGATTATTGCCAGTTTCTATGGGGCTTGACGACTTCATCTAACAAATGTTTACGATACTTTGTCAATATGAAAGCGGGTTGGTGCGCGTCGCAAACACGCAAAACGTTATGTGCAATAACTGGGTCATATAATAATCGAGACAGATTGGGGATGAATTTTAATGTGGAGACGAAAAGCTTTTTCTGTCGCTATAAGCCTATTAGCATTATCATTATTAATCTTTTCTATTTATCAATATCGAGAAATATCCAACTTACAAAAAAGGATAGGGACAATGTACTATACAGATATTAAACAGTTATCCTTTCATATTAGGAACTTTGATCTTGCACAGTATGATGATCCTCAAGAGCTAGCAGAGTTATCCACCAGGTATAACGGTTATTATACGTTAGCAGGTTCTATCCCTGTTGCATCTGGTTTTGAAGGGTACTTTCATGTTATAAGTAATGCTTCAAAAAAACTGACCGAAACCGAAAGCGATTCGGAACGAGAAAAATTGAAAGAGGATATAAATAAAGCAATAGAAAGAATTAATCATTCTATGATTTCACTGCAAAAACCCCATTAACCTGACCGTCATAAGAAGGATATTTATCTCTCAATGTTGAATTATTAAGCATAAAGAAGTAATTGATTGAACGATTGAGATAAATCGGTTTCTTGGGGGTATTTGAAGATGTT
>NZ_JAYFQK010000011.1:0-102820 GCF_034927245.1 Desulfitobacterium sp. | reverse complement strand
TTACATCCGACGCATTTATTATTATCGTGTTGAACCGTTCCATCCTCGGCATAATACATGGCCCCGGTCGGGCACCCTTGGACACATTTAGCCTCGGAGCAATGATTGCACGAACCCGAATAATTATAAGCATCAGGTTTCGGATAAACACCGGTCTCAAAACTTTTCACCCTACGAAATACGACACTAACATCTAAATTATTTTTATCCTTACATGCCATTTGACAAGTTCGGCACCCAATACAAGCTTCCATGTCAAAGTAAAAGCCCAGTTTGCCCATTTTGTCCTACACCCCTTTCCTAAAATATAGTTCTTGCCGGTTTTTCCACATCGGGAATCAGTTTAGTTTGTGTGTACTTTTCAATTTTGACAATTCCGGTATTAAAGCCTGAAACACCTTGGCCTGTTGGACTTTGGCCACCTAGGAAATTGTCGGCTCCTCCGGTATCGATGCCCGTTTTTTCATCAATGTCAACCCATGCTCCATGCGGAAGGGCAATTACACCGGGTCTTACCCGTTCGGTTACATTCGCTTTTCTTAAGGTTTTTCCGTATGCGCTTGTAATAAGAACGGTGTCTCCTTCAGCAATACCATTATCCGCAGCATCTTTGGTGCTGAGATAGACCGGATTCACCCAAGCTTCCTGCAACCACTTGACATTATCAAATACTGTATGCGAACGGCGTAAATAATGAGGAGTGATGACTTGATAAGGATACTCGCCTTTGACTTTATTTTGCCAATCCTTAAATGTGTCTTCATAGCCACCGGTGACTTTGATATAGGACGGTATTGGCTTTATCTTGCTGAATCCCATATTGTTAATGGTGTCAGCCAACTTTTTGCTATATATCTCAAGCTTCCCGCTCTCAGAGCTCAATGGATTTTTTTCCGGGTCCCGGGCAAAATCTTGTAAGGCGATATATCCATAATGATCACCCTGATAACGCTTAACCTGATAGACCCCTTTTTCTTTAAACTCACTGTAGGTTATTTTTCCGGTTTGCGGCTTTCCTTTAACTCCCAATTCATCAATGTCTTCCTGGGTTATGGTCACTAAGGGGCCATATGTTTTACCATCTTCATTAACCACCGTTATACTGGCCAAAGTATTGAAGTATTGTTGTTTTTCATCAAATGGATAAACCTCTTTCTCGTTAATTCCTAACTTCTTGGCAAGCTCCAACGCAATCTGTTGATCACTCTTCGCTTCATAAAGCGGTTCTGTAATTTGGGAATACGTGATAATCATTTCCCGATTACCCGTATGCACCAAACCTCCTCCCGAAAAACCTCCAAACTTCTCCCACTCTGTTGTAACAGGCAAAACAATATCGGCATACTTGGAATTTGTCGTTAAAAATTGGGAATGGGAAACTACCAAATCCACCTTGCGATGGGCCTCAATTCCCTTGGCCATGCCATCACTCGTTTGTAAAGTAGCCCCTCCGGAATGATAAATGACATGGATGTCAATATCCCTGATTTGCCCGGCCTTGAATTGATCGGCTGAAACAAAGCTCCCTTTTCCTGTGAAATTATATTTACCGGTAAGAACCGCATCCCACACTTGATTCGCATTAATGGAATCATCAACCGGGTTATTAATACCAGGCAATCCATCAGAACCTGCCTTAACGAGCGCGGGTCCGCCGTTGCCGGATGTTGCGTGCATGGTACTCCCGGTCATATGCCCGGACTTACCCATGTGACCTGTCATAGCCCCGATGGTCATGATCATTTGCGGTAGATTATCGGCATTTCGGGTTCTTGCGGATGCCATCCCGCACAAGAACGCGACTTTCTTATTTTTCCCGAACTCTAAGGCGAGTTGTTGGATCTGGGTTTTATCCACTCCACAAATCTCACTGGCCCATTCGGGTGTCTTAGGAAGGCCATCATACGTCCCCAGAACATAGTCTTTAAAGTTGCCTTTGGGATCTACTCCTTGGGGCATATGATCGGCGTCAAATCCGATCGTGCATTTATTTAAAAAGTCCCAATCAATGAGTGGGTTTAAGACGGGATGATCTTGGGTAATAAGAACATAGGCTATTGCTAAGAGTAAAACGGTGTCCGTACTTGGACGAATCGGTACCCACTGTGCCCCTAATGTGGAATACGTATAATTGTAAAAGGGATCGATGCCAATGAATTTTGCCCCGGCTTTTTTGGCTTGCCAATAATGCCAACTTGAACTTCCCATGGCACTCCAGGCCGGATTCATGCTTAACATAATCACGGTATCGCAATTGCGTAAATCGAAACGGTCATTGATGGTTTGATCCCATGCCTCTAATTGCCAGAAACCTACGGTTTTCGGTGTCATCGCCCAGCTGCCAAAGGAGTTTGTATTCCAATATTCGCAGTATCCGCCAAATAACCCCAAGGTTCTGGACATTTCTGTAATTTCACTGTTCCAGCCACCGATGTGTAAGATGGAGCGGTTACCATAATCTTTCTTAACACGATTTAATTCATCCGCAATATACGTAAGGGCTTCATCCCAGCTGATACGTTCCCATTCATCCTTGCCGCGCAAAGATTTATCGCCGCCACCAGGCTGCCAATGCTTGCGTTTCATCGGATATTTTAACCGATCCGCACCAAATACCTGTTGACGTTGAGCCCGTCCCCGTAAACACCCTCTTTGTTGCGGATAGTCGGGGGAATCCTCATGAGTATCATCTGTTTTTTGGCGAATGACAACACCATCGACGACTAACGCTTTGTTTAAACATCTTCCGCCGCAGTTATGCCAACAAGCGGCAGGGATCCATTTTCCTTTGTTATCGGCGAGTGACATCGCCTGATTCGCATCGACTTTGGATAACCCACAGCCCGGAAGGGTTAAGAGCGCTGCCCCAGCTGCGGCTGAAGCGGATAATCCTAAAAACTTTCTTCTGCTTATCATCGTTTCTTTGGCTTTATATATAAGATTTGCCATCGATTAATTTCACCTCCAAAAAGTTAAGACCCATTAATTTGATCCAGTAATTCATTCACTGCTTTTCTATCGATTTCAATAAAGCCTTCCAAACACAAAGACATCCCTTTGTAAAAATCCGTTTCGGCATGAACCAAGATATCCCTACATATTAACGGCACCCATTTAAAAATATGGTTTTCCAGGAAATCCTTTTGATCCTTGATAATCGAACGTACACGTTCAGTATTTTCCAAACTTAACTGACAGAGCTGATACATAAAATCCAATTCATATCCCAAGTGATCATCTGCTTCTTGACCAAGATGTCGAGGAGCTATGCCGTATTTTAGATAAGTCTGGCGAACATTTAAGGTTACTTCCTGAAAAATTAAGCGTTCTTCACCCAAATACACGGATTCCCAGGGCGGGGCAGGGATTTTATGAGGACCAATAAAAAGCCGAGTGTAATCCCAACATATCTTTTCATACCTCACTAGGTCTAGATCTGCGAGAGACCGGGCTGCTAAAGCTATTCCCTGCTTGATTAACGGATGTTCGTCTTGAAAGGGGAAAAGTTCCAAGCACTGATCAGCCTGCAAAGTTTTAAAAAAACTTCTGTTAGGTTCACGCAGAAAAGTTCTGCTTAGAATTCCATAACCATACATTCGTAATTCTATCAATGGTTGCAAGTCGCATGAAACGGCTTCATTAAGCATGTGCATTACTTCACCTCCCTTTGCAAAATTAGGCAAGTTCTTGTGTGTCTATGTACATGATATGGCAAATCATTTATTCTCACATTATCGACAAATACAAAAAAAAGAGGTTCTCATTGTACCTTATGGCACGAGAACCTCTTTCCAGTGAACATTTTCTCCACATATTGTAAATATAACAGTCGAATCACCCTTTGAATTGTATTAAAGAACAATCATTTGATCTCCGGATTGTTATTTTGCTCAAGTTTGCCTAAGATAGCCGCTATCTTTAGTGCTGCATAAATATTAAACCGTGTTTCTTCATGTTCCAGACTTGCCCCCAAAAGTTCCTCTATTTTCTTTAATCTGTACCTCAACGTATTCGTGTGGATAAAAAGCTTTTCAGAAGCACGTTTCAGATCCCTATCAGACCCTAAATAATGCCAAAGTGTCACAAGCAGACTGCCATTACTTTCCCGGTCAAATTTCTCAAGCGGCCCTATAACTTCCCTATAAAATTCATCAAGGTCCTGCTCGCTTTGGTTATAAAACAGCCGTACAGCACCAAGCTCATCAAAAAAGGCCAGTGAACAGTCATATTGAACAAGTTTGCATAATTCTATGGCTACTTTAGCCTGCTGATAGCTTCGATAGAGCATATTAACACTTTCATAGAGCTTACCAACTCCTACAACACAGTTCCATTCGGAAATAATTGGGGAAAGTTTTGCAAACAAATCCCTTATATAGGTATGCCAATCCTCTGCTTTCTCTTTGGGCAAAGGAGTAATGACGACTTGAAAGTGAGCCATCTCCCCTACGATACTGCCGGGTACCTCCGCGGCCAAGAATTTCTCGATCCGTAATGAGGCATCTAAGCGATCCGTTTCCAGACTTTTACCCTTATTAAGCAGTTCAATAACCATGACAATATGGACTTCCGAAAACTCACATCCCCATGCTTTACCTGACCTTATAACTTCATCAATTCCATCGAAATTATTAAATATTAAATCACGTACAAACTCATCCCTGTAATTCTTCTCCCTCTCGGCCATTTCACGCTGATGCATTATTTCAACCATCATGGCTAAGCTAGCCACTTCCGCAAATGGATAGAAGGTCTGCGGTTTATCATCCGCAGATTCCTCAGACATCCCAACGACTAACAAATAGCCCAGTATTTTAACTTCGCCAATAGCCCAACAATAATACTTTAATTTTCTCCCTTTTAACCCGATAATGCCTGTACTGGGGGCTTCTTTTTGATCCCTTATTGTACTTGGTAATGTGATTCTCTCCTCAGGGAAAAGCGCCACTGACGGTGGACAATGCCAGCTAAGGACATGGCCTTTGACATCTGTAATAATCACCGGTCTATTGATTTCTTTCATTAATAGGCGGGACAGTCCCGGGATCCCACTACTGTTTGCTTGCGCGCCGGTTATTTTTCGCAAAAAATCGGCATGGTTCACGGTTTAACCTCCCCACTATCTTGACCTGACAGATTCCCACTGATGAGAAATCGCGTTGAAGGACGGGTCAGTAGTATTTTTCCAAAACCCGGTACAGTGCGGAGTGCGGAAGGAGGATCATCTACAAACACCGGCAGATGACGCAACGCCCCCGTAGGGCAAGCTTCTATACATGCAGGCTTTAAATTCATGTCCAGACGATCTGCACAAAAATTGCACTTATCCACTTTTCCGGTTCTCAAAGAATATTTTATGGCACCAAAAGGACAAGCCTTAACACAGGTTCCACAACCTTTACATTTACGGGGATCGTGAATGACAATTCCATCTCTTCGCTTACGAAAGGTTCCTTCCGGACATACGCGAAAACATTCGGGATTCTCGCAATGATTACAACTCATTGTTAAAAAATAGCCTCTGTAGTTATCATGATTATCCATTGTTTTTATCCATCTTCGACGTTCGCCGCCTTTTGAACTGAATTCGTTTCGGCAAGCTATTTCACAGTTTCTACAACCAATGCATAGTGAAGGATCAATTAAAAACCTCCATTGGTACACTTAAATTCCCTCTTTTCAACCACGGGCCAAATTAACAAAGGTATCATGGTAAGCTACGCCCGGAAATCCGGTTAACTTTTGTCCTAAATCTGTTTCCTGTACCTTCGTCAGTATATTAACCGGTTTTTTAAAAAGATCTTGCCAACTGTAGGTGACAAGAATATCACAGGGTATATCCTTGTTAATCTTTGAGTGCATTTGTATCTCGCCCAGCTCATTATAAATAATCACGGTATCCCCTTCTTCTATACCTAAACACAGGGCAACAGATGGGTTCAGCCAAACTTCGATAAAATTGTTTTCCCGAAGCCACTCTAAGTTTGAGAATTGTGTGTTCAGATGCTCAGCCTGGTGCAAGACCAAGAACCGGTAAGGATAGGCTAATGGGGGCTGGAGAGGACTGATCAGGATAGGAATTTCGGGACATCCCTGCTTTAAAGCCTCAAGTGTTAGAAATTTATATTTTTCGGATAAGGCATCTTCAGCGCGATCTTTCTCCCTCTCAGGAGGAAGTAATGGAAGTGCACCGTTTAGCAATTCCCGGTAATTAGAAATTCCTACATTGTCTTTTAACCAAGGTGTAAAGCTTTGGAACCATTCCTCGGGTTTACGTTCTTCTGGGAAAGAACACATACCCGGTTCCAGGTGATTGAGCACTCGGCTTAAGGATTGCGCGATCTCTAATTCAGAACGGCATTCGCCAACCGGTTCTATGGCCTGCTGATTAAGCCCGATTTTATTATGCCAATATCCGGCGACTATATCTGGAGACTCAAAACAAGTCGTAGCAGGCAGAATAATATCGCTAACCTCGGCAGTTGGAGTTAAAAAATGATCCACCGTTATCGTCAGTTCCATTTCGGCCATTTGTTTGCGCATGTTCAGGATATCTGTACCACGAGCTAAATAATTACTTGAAGTAAACCATAAAAATTTAACGGGGGGATTCTGACAAGCATCTAATTCCTTTGCCAGAGCATTTAAACCAACCAAGCGAGGATCATATAGTTTCGTATTAAAAGCTGAGGAAAAAACCTTATGATTTAAGAGCCAAAAGTCGATATTCTGGAAATATAATCCCCCATCCGTTGAATAAAGGTTTCCACTGGCGGCTACCAATGCATCGATGGCTCTCATGTTTTGTCCGCCATTAGCATAGCGCTGCAGACCTGAGCCGGGCCAAAAGGAAACAGGCTTAACCTTCGCTATTTGATCGGCAATCATTTCAACTCTATGTTCATCGACCCCGCTTACATTCAATAATTCTTTGGGGTCAGCCTGAAGCAACCAAGAACTGAATGATTCCCACCCTACGGAGTGATCTTTGATAAAAGAATAGTCGACCGTATTATTATTGACCATCTGCCGTAAAATGGCTAAAGCCAACGCCCCGTCCCCACCGGGGCGGACACGAATAAATTCATCACAATGAAGCGACGTGGCGGTAGGTATTATATCAATTAATATTACTCTGCCACCGTGTTCTCTAAATTTCTGAATAGTCGCCATCTGATGAATAGCGGTTGCTGCCGGGTTCGCTCCCCAAAGCAACAACAGTTTGGTATTTAGCATTCCGGTGGGATTTTTGTACTTTACCCCACCAAAATCCAATAATTGAGCATCCCATCCTGCGGCAAGGCAAAGAGATCCTGTCGCTAAAGTGAAAGGACCTATTGAGCGTAATAGAAATTCCATTGATTGGCTAAAAACTCCGTAATTACCCGGACCTCTTAACAGTGCCATGGGCAGAAGATTGCCGTAACCATTCTTAAATTCGATCATTTTACGGGCCGCGATTTCCAGAGCATCATCCCATGAAATTCGCTTCCAATTGCCTGAGAAACGCGGCTCCTGCATCATTGGAAAAGTTAAGCGCTGCGGATGATAAACATATTGAGTATAGGAATAGCCTTTACAGCATAATTTACCCTCCGTATAGTCGTGATCAGGGTCCCCGGATACTTTTACTAACCGACCGTATTCATCGACGTGCGCTATCATGCCACAGGTATCATAACAATCCCTTGGGCAAATATGCTTTGTAGTACGCATGATATTTTTTACTCCTTGGACTTTTATGTTGCAATTATTTGTTATAGACAATTATAACCCAAATGGCGATTTTATGATTAATCTAAAAGTACAGAAAAAAGTCCCTCGCCGCAGTGATCTCTGTCACAATTTAATATTTAATTTAGTTTGTTAAAGTTGTTACATCCTTCATAGCGTTTTGCAGCCAAATCGGTAACGGGAGCAGCACCTTTTTCTTGAAGAACATTTTGGAGAATCACCTGAAAGCATTGAGTGCGACCTTGGCAGCCTTTGCTATAAGTTCATTATTATAAGTGGCATTCTCAGTATCACGGGTAGATAGAATCGCGATGATGATGGGATCTCTATTCGGTGGCCAAACGATGGCAATATCGTTTCGTGTTCCGTAGCCTCCTGCTCCGGTTTTATCGCCTACCTCCCAGCCTTCAGGTACGGCCGCACGGATCAGTTCGTCTCCAGTTGTGTTCCCCCGCATCCAATCTGTAAGGATTGTACGTTTATCATTCGGGAGAACGTCATCAACCGTGAAAGCCTTCAGATTGGTGGCAAGCGCTCTTGCTGTACTTGTATCACGGATGTCTCCTGGGATGGCACTGTTCAAATCAATCTCGAAGCGCTCAGCCTCGGTGACACTATCGCCGATGTGCCTCAGTGCTTTTTCGAATCCATTAGGACCGTCCAGTTTCTGTAATAGAAGGTTTCCTGCAGTATTATCGCTGTAACGGATAGCAGCATCGCAGATTTCTCTAAGGGTCATCCCGGTATCCACGTGTTGCTCTGTGATTGGCGAATACGTGACTAGGTCATCTTTTGTGTAGGTGATTATCTCATCAAGTTTGTCAATCGAGTTTTGTTGCAGCACCGCCCCTGCGGCAAAAGCCTTAAAAGTGGATGTGTAAGCGAACCGTTCATCAGGTCGATAGGCAACCGTGCGATTTGTGCTGGTGTCGATGGCATAGACGCTAAGCCGAGCATCAAACTTTTTCTCAAGCTGCACGAACTTTCGGTTAGTCGCATGATTTGTACTTTTTGTTTGCTCCACATCTTCTTTTGCTTTGGTCTGCTTAGATCCGTCTCCAAAGAGGCTTAAACTTAACAGTCCAACACACATGCATATTTTAAACATCCTTACACTTTTCAAAGTTATCAGTTCCCTCCCAATTTTCTTTGTACTTTTCAAACCCATACCACCAGATAAATCTACTAAATTACCATTTTCTGATTTCTTTAATTCTTTTTGTCTTAAACGTTCTCTTTTTCCTTTTGGTGTTTCATTTGAACCCATGTAATAATCGACACCCAAATCAATCCATATCTTACCTACTTTTACCACCATTATACAAGGGAATAAGGAAAATATGTAAACACTAAAATAAAAGTAGCTTTTATTCTTTTAGTCCTTAATTGGAGCAAGGAAACGGTTATAAACTTCTCTCCTGATTCATGGGGTGCTTATGTGCTTTAAGACCCTTTCTTCGGATCTACGCACTTTATAAAAATATTACAATTCACCTGATGCGTAGTGTTTTTTGAGTGTCATCTTCTATAAAAGCCCCCAAAAAAGCGGGCCGAAAAATGCACTTTTTCAGCCCGCTTTTTGCTCATTTTTTGCCCCAAAACTACTACATATAGTGGTTAACCTGCCTTATCTGCCCTTCAAACCACTATTCGTCATCAGAACTATACTCTCAACGTGCCCTGAGGATACAATAGGGATGCCGTTTGAAGCGGGTAACCCATTGGCGGTATTTAGTATTTATAGCTTGTCCTCCGGCAATTCACCGAATAAAATACGCATGTAATCACGCCTGCCATACAACACGCGGTCTATATGTACATCGTCGTCGTTTACACGGTAAAAGGCGATATATTTTCCGCAAACAAGAAACCGATAATCACTTTCAAATTCGGCAATTGAGGATAAGGGAGACCCTATTTCTGCAAAATCCTGCAGCTTCTCAATGGTGTCCAATGTGTCTGACACAATTTTTTGGGCGGCTGCGGGATTTTGCAATTCGTTGTTGATATAGGTCCATATTTCGTCGAGATCATTTAAAGCCATGGGAGAGTAAAGCAGCTTATTCATGCGCCTTTCCCTCGAAATGCGTTTTCACATCCTCGTGCGAAAGCCATCCTTTTTCTTCGCCCGATTTACGTCCTTTATTAAGCTCGCTCATCAGCTTAATTTTTGCCTGTATTTTTTCGTAATCAGCAATATCAACGAGGGCATATCGGCCACGTCCATTCTTCGTTAAAAAGACAGGCTCGCCAACGGAAACATCACGCAAAACCTTGTTGTAATTCCTTAAATCTGAAATGGGCTTTATTTTCGGCATCGGTATCCGCTCCTTTCTGCTGGTGTTATTATATGTAAATTATTCGTAAAATTCAACAGCAATTTTCACGCACTATATCCCCCATTGTATAAAATTTGCAGGACTTGGGTCGCCCCCACTAATCCTGAGGGGGGACGACCCCAATGTCACCCTATTTATGTATTAATTTGGAATATACTTTTAGAAGTGTTATTATTTTATATAGATATTAAATAATTAGGAGGGAAAATAAATGTCAAAAGTCAAAATTCAAGTTCTTGATAATGCTCCATTAATCGTAAAAGGCGATGTTGAATTACTTGATGGTGAAGGGAAGACTATTGAAACCAATACTGAACTTCATTTATGCCGTTGTGGATTATCCAAAAACAAACCATACTGTGATGGTTCACATCACGGTAAATTTGAAGATAAAGCACGTGCGAAATAGGTTCGTTTTCTGAGCGAGGATTTATCTGTTTATTGTAAGATAAAAATACCAAATGTTGCAACGTAGAAATCCGAAAATTGCAAGTGGAAATTCCATAGTATTGCAAGTCATCCATTGCAGGCACTAACCAAAACCTATATCCTTGTATCTGACTAAAGAGCAAGGAGGAAAGGAGCATGCTTACAATGGATCATATCCATGATATCAGATCTCGCTTCTTCGAAAAAGGTGAAAATATTTCCCAAATTGCCGATGCACTGCATCTTGACTGGAAGACCGTGCAGAAGTATGTCGATAGGATAGACTTTAATCTGCCGGCTTCAAAACCAGCTTCGGAACAGAGATTCTGCCCGAAACTAGATCCTTACAAACCAACGATTGACCAGTGGCTTGAGGAGGATAAAAGCGCACCCCGTAAACAACGGCATACTGCCAAACGGATATATCACAGATTGCACAAGGAATTTCAGGATTTTGACTGTTCCTACCGAACTGTCGCTTCTTACTATGCCGTTAAGCACAAGGAATTGTTCAGCGGACCAAAGGATGGCTTTCTTCCTCTAGAACATAAACCTGGTGAAGCTCAAGTGGATTTTGGGACGGCCGAATTTTATGAAAACGGGAAAAAGAGAACCGGTAAATACCTGGAGGTTTCTTTCCCCTGTAGCAATAAAGGATTCCTACAGTTGTTTTATGGTGAAAACATGGAGTGCCTTCTGGAAGGGCTTGATGCCATCTTCCGTCATATCGGTTGCGTACCTGCCGAATTGTGGTTTGATAATACTAAAACCATCGTTACCCACGTCATTCGTGACGGCGGCCGAAGCCTCACAGAAAAGTTTGAACGTTTCCGTGAACACTATCGGTTCAAGGCTGTATTTATGAATCCCGGTGAAGGCCATGAAAAAGGTAACGTTGAAAATAAGGTGGGCTACCAGCGCAGGAACTTTATGGTTCCGGTACCCCGCTTCCTTTCCTTGACGGCTTACAATAGACAACTTCTCGACCTATGTGAAGAGGATGCTGACCGTGAGCATTACCGCCACAATGAGACGATAGAAGAACTTTTTCAGGAAGACTTAAAGCAATGTCATCCTCTTCCCGCGGTTAGCTTTGACCTTACCGGCCGGATGCCCATCACAACCAATAAGTGGGGCAAGTTCTATCTTAATAAGGGTATGCATGAATACTCGGTTTCACCGAAGCATGCTGAAAGTAAGGTTAACCTTATACTGACCTCAAGCCTAGTTATTGTACAGGATAGAAACTACCATGAAATTGTCCGTCACCGCCGTCTGTATGGAGATACTAAACAGCACCAAATGGATTGGTTGCCCTATTTAAGACAGTTATCTATGCGCCCACGCGCTTTGAAATATACAGGCATTTACGATATGATGCCCGGTACCATGAAGAAGTATCTGGAAGGATGCTCTCTTACGGAAGTCGGTCGTGTCCTAAAGACCCTTACGGAACTGACGAACCGTACCGGTTTTGAAAGTGCCGTCAATACCGTCAATCAGGCAATCTACTATGACGCCAAGGATGCTGACAGCCTGAAGAATCCCTACCGAAGGCTGTATTCCAATGCGCCGGAGCTTCCGCCGATGCCGCTTAATCCAGGCATCCCACAGATGAAACAGATGTCGGCCAATCTGATAGCCTACGATGCCTTCCTTGAAAGAAAAGGGGGTGCTGCCCATGCTTGATGAAGAAATCACCTCCTGCTGCAGGCAGCTGCGTTTAAGTCGTAATCTGGCAGAAAAGGCCCAGACCACAGACGGGGAATCCCATCAGGAATACCTTTACCATCTTTTAGGTGACGAGTTAACCTACAGGAATCACAGCCGTACAGAGAAGCTGGTCAACAGCGCAGGTTTTTATAACATAAAGACCTTTGAGAACTTCCGATTTGATGAAATTACCCTTCCATCCGACCTTTCCATTGAAAGTCTGGAATCCCTTGATTTCATCCAGGAAAGGAAAAACATCATCATGTATGGCGGAACCGGTACCGGGAAGACCATGCTTTCAACAGCACTTGGCGTAACCGCCTGTCGAAAAGGCATTCCGGTCCGATTCTTTCGCACAGCGGCCTTGGTCAATAAACTGTCAGAAGCCAAGAAGGCCGGTCACTTAAGTACTTTTCTGAAAAAGCTGAATAAAGCTGAAGTCATCATCCTGGATGAGTATGGTTATGTCCCGCTGGACAGAACCGGCGCCCAGCTGCTTTTTGAGATTATCTCGGACTGCTACGAGCGCAAATCCATCATCCTCAACACAAATCTTGAGTTTTCGAGATGGGTCAACGTCCTTTACGATGAACAGATGACAGCTGCCATGCTGGACAGGCTGCTCCATCACTGCCACCTGCTGTTATTTCCTGGTACCAGCAACCGTATGCGGGAATCCAGCATCAACGACCTGTACCGCTCCATCGCTGAAAACAATAGACAGAAAGATTCAGTTCAGGAGGTAAAATACGATGACCATCACTAAAGCCGTTCTAAAAAGACTTCAAAATACATACCGTAAGGAATTCTCAAGGGAACTCGTCCATTATCTCATGATCACTTATGGAGAAGAACCGTTCCCTTATGAATACAGTGAACAGGATCTTTATGCTAACATCCAGCGCGATATGGACAACTACTATGCTGGAAAACTGGATATTACCGTAAAAAGCCCGTATAAACGTCTTAAGGAGGAATGCCATCACTGGAGGGAGGCTTATATAACTGAAACCCAGGTGAACAAGGAACTCAGAGCTTACATCATGAACCTTGAAAACTTACTTTTAAAACAGGGGATCATTACAGACCGGATGAAAGTACGATTTGAGGAAGAGGAAAGCCTCTTCCTGTAACCGTAATTAAAAAACTAGCCTGCAATTCACGGTTTTCGTGCTGGAAAGGTACGGAAACCTGGGTTGCAATATTCGGGAAATTCCAGATGCAATATTCTCCATTTTTAACTTGCAACTTTTTGTAAAAAGGTCTTGCAAAAAACAGATTTATCTTTATATTGCGTAAAACCCCGTAAAGCAAAAGCTTCACGGGGTTTTATTGATGGTTAGGGACTAAATACTTAAGGAAAAATATGACTCATCATGTATGATAGTTCTCTAAATTCGAATACTCGTGGGCGAGGATGCCTAAGGGTCTTTTCTTGTCGCTACCAGGTTTGTGGATGTAAGCACGACGTACAGGTAGGGGTTGATAGGCATGCCGTTTTATTCTTTCTATGAGGTACTTCAGATTTTCTTCCAGGTTTTCATTGAAGATTCCTTTTGAAACTTCGTCGATTCCCATAGCCTTCCTCCCATCTATTTCAATATGACATTGCCGAAGCATGTCCTCATTGATTAGATGGGCTAAGGACGTAAACTTTTCCTTTGGTTTATGTTTGGCTACTTCTGCTATCCCTGCAAGTTTTGTTATCACAGATTCTCTACCTCCGTATGTGTAGTTTGTATGCCCCTTACAAGGACGATAGGATGTTACCGCCTTTCCTCTGCAGACATTACTCTGCTTCATCAGTACTATGCAGTAATCCGACTACTTACCTGTTATTTGACTTCCTTACTTTGTTATCGCTTGTCGGTCATTCTCCAGATTTGAAGAACAGGTACACCTTTAAAAATTATATTCTTCACCTTGAATCAATTTATTAAAACTACCAAAAACAAACTCTTCTTTTACTTTTCTAATAAACTCATAATCATTAACCAATCGATATATTGTTACAACCATGCCTCCAACATCTAATTTACTTAATGCAGATTCATTCCCCGCCACTGCATTCATAGCTACGTAAATTACATTACTTGTTGTTGCAATAATGTTGGAATAGCTTAAAATTTTACGCGTTTTTACTTCATAAATATCTTTATTTTCATATATTTCATCATTATAAAAAAGACCATGTATGGCTGCGATAATAGAATTAATTAATACGGATAATGTGGCCCCCCTACTAATGCTATATGTATCAATTCCATTTTTCATTAAGGTTGAAGTCAGATTAGGAGAAACGTTGTTAATTATTGGTACAGGTAATCCCATTTTTGTAAAAGCATCAGACCCTAAATGTAATGCTTGCTTAATAACTGCAACAATAATTAATTTATAGTCACAACTTATTTGATTATAACCTTCATCCACTAATGTCATTATATCTACAGGCTTATCTATAGTCTTAGAATTAATAACTCTATATGATTCTAAGACTAAATTATTTTTTGTTACTGAATCCGTCAATATATTTAATGGCCCAAAAAACCAACCTAAGAGCGGGTCATGTCCAAGTACGGTATACCTATGATTTACACCACTCACCCCTGTATTTATATCTTGAAGATTATTACTCTTTCTAAATGCATCATAAGGAACCGATCCCAATAATATTTCATGATATTGTTTTGGAACTATCTTTTTTAAAGGTTTACTTCCTTCGCTATCTTTAGTGAATCTACCTTTTTTATTTGAAAGCAAGTATTGTCTTGCACATTGTAGTGCAGTTGCAAATAGAAGAAAAGTAACATCTAATCCGTCAAGGCCAGTTCTTTTCTCAAACTCTTTGTCTAAATCATTGATTATTCGTTCAGCATTATGCGCAACTTCGGCAACACGACAATTTTCTTGAATAATCATGTCCATATTAGATAAAATAGTTCTTTCCTTTTTATCTATCAGTTCTCTCTTACGTTTTAATTCTTCTAAGCTCATGCTAATTCTCCTTTAAATGCTTGATCTTTAGAAGTTTTTCATAATGTTTTTTCAATTCTTCAACTCTTTTTTGTTGAACATCTGATAATTGCCCCAATTCAGCTTCTAGTTTTTCTATATATTTCTCATATTTATCTAAAAGCTTTTTTAATTCTTCACCATTTTCTTTATTCGATACTTTTTGTTCTTCAAACATCAAAGCCTGTTTTAGTAATTTATCCTCATATTCTTTACTAGCTTTTGTGTATCCCTTTTTTTCCCCTTCAAAAGCCCCCAATTTGTATACGGGTGTTTTCCTTACATTTTCTTGCACTCCTTCATTTACTTCTTCTTTGAGTTCATCAAATGCAAAACCCGCACCTAAAAAGATCTTTTTGGCGAGCGGTAAACTTTTCACGTATGCTTTTTTTAATTCTCTACCTATCTCTTGCGGACTACTATATGACTTAGATGGGTCTGGATTATCAATAACCTTCTTGCAAGCAATACTTTCTGTATTCCCACATACACACGTTATTGGCGGATTAAAATGATACTCATCTCCGTATTGCTTACAATAGTTCTTATGCTTTTTAATGATTTGACCGCATTTACATGCGACAGTAATGTACCCATTAGACTCGTTTAAAAATTCCACATTATACCAACCTTCCATAGTTATTTATCATCCTCAACAGAGTATCCTTCATTTCTTGTCTGAAAGTCTCAGGCTTTAATACTTCGAGAAACTCTGCCTGACTAAGCAGCCACATTTTAATACCATCACCAAACACTTCCGCTTCAACTATCGCCTTGTTTTCATCCCAACCAATTACGTGTGCGGTTGGTAAACGATCAAGAACAGCGTCTAACGATGGCCCCCAAAAGCGAAAGGTTATGCGCATAAGTCTCCCAGCTCGCATAAACTGTACTCGTTTACGGAATTCTCCCTCTTCGAATCTATTAACTTCGGGAATACGAAAATGTTGATTAGTAAGGAAATAGGACTGAATTCTATCCAGCCGATAAGTAGTAGGAAAGTCATGGCCCAACCCTTTAATATAGGCTATTAGATAAAAATAAAACTCTGCGAAAATCAAGCCGCATGGCTCTAGCTTTCTGGAAATAGAAGTTGATGATCCAGGTTTTAGATAGGTAATTTCCACCTTTCGGTGTTCACGAATAGCCAAGCTCACATCCCAAATTTTATGTAATAGAGGTTGACCATGAGCAACGGGTAAATAATGAAATCTTTCGTTCTGAATTACTTCTGTCACATGCTTTCGTGTATCGGGTAAACACTGAGCAATGAGTTTGTCCAACAAAAGGTTAAGCTCTGATTTAGAAAATGCCCGACTTTCTAATAATACTTTGGCAATAACTAAGACCTCTTCTTGGGTTAACCAAGTACTACCCTGATTTAATGTATATCCCCTATTTACACGATTGTAATCAATTGTTGCGTTATAACTGCCTTCGTCCAAACTCTTGATATCTAAATAAGCTCTCAGATCATCAAGATCGCGTTGAATTGCTTTATCACTTACGGAAAACTTTACCGCCGCCTGCTGTTTGTTAACAGTGTTTCCTCTATTTAGGATATCATAGATGGAAAGAATACGAATTGTTTTTGAACAGCTTTCTTGTTCATCTGATTTTTGCCTTTTTCCATTCATGTTAATTTCCTCACTAAGTTAAGCAACTAAATTTCTATCTTACTCAAAGAATTTCTAGACTAAAATCCATTTTCCTTCATTATTTTTCCATAACCAATGGGAGTCTACAGATTTAGGGATTCCCCTGTCGATTTTTATCTTGTAATATCGAGCCTAGTAAACCGTGATTTTTAATCAAAACTGGTTTAGAATTATCAACATCATTGATTTTCTCCTTAGACAAATCGGCACCACAATAAGGGCATAGCCAGGTTCTATCTGAACTTGAACTATATGAGGCTTTACCACATTGAAAGCATTCTTTCATGTACAAAGCAGTCCCCTCCGCTTCTATTTTTGTGTTAAGAATAGCAAATATCATGGACAGAATATGTCCATTTCACTTACTTCTTTAAATATGGCGAAAAGAGGCATCACTCAACATGATGCCCCCAAATTAAACCCACCTTTAATCTATAATTTCCTCCACTCAATCCCATTCTTCAAAATAAAAGCAAAATGCGTTGGTAAGAGAACTTCAATCTTCTTAACCAACGCATTAAATATCTGTTCATCCAGCAGCGATTCCCTGCTGTTTATTGTTTCACGGATAATCTCGAAACTCTGCTTGAGGTTATCCTTAATCTCATTTACCTCATCGTACTCCATCCTTTTTCTTCTCACTAATTCCAAATCACAGGATACACGGTATATGAGCGTTATTCGAATAGACCGATGGTTACGATTTATATGAGCAACCCATTGAAATATGTGAAAAGATGAAAGAGTATTTTGATGGCGCTTGAGCCCACGAGATCTATGATCACTTAGCTCTATATGGAATTATACTGTAATTTCCTTCCTTAAATCTCCCTACATCATATCTAGTAATATTCTATCAGAGTTGCTAATTACCTTCTTTAGATATTCTGGCGGATAAATAATATGTTTTTTGACAGATAACTTATAATTTAGTCCCAAGAATGCTGTATATTTAAAAAACGCCCCTTCCCTCCGCCAATCTTCAACCCTTGATTTCCGTAGTGTCTATCTATTTCCATGGAATAGAATCTTACCGTGAAGTAGGTTTAAGTATTACAGGGAAAACGGAATGAAGTCTTTCCGTCCATATTACACCAAATATAAGCAAAAAGAGGTAGAATAAGGATTTTACTTTCGATAATCCTTCTCTACCCCTTTGTTTTCAAGGGTTTCGGGCATTTTTCAGTTCTATTGTGAGTTATATTTAATTTTGTCACAAAATAAACCGGTTTTTAGGTAAATTTATATCACCATACTGTCTTATATTATAATTACTTTTGTCATTTAACTGCATAATTATATTTAATAATGTCATAAGCATTTCCCGTTAGAACACATCTAAGTATTACTCGGACTACTTCCGGAATTACCCAATGCTTGGTGCCTCCGTTGTCGGTTGTAAAAACATTCAACGTACTAAAATATAGTTCTTCGGCTAGCCCTTCTTCAAAAATAGGTCGATATTCGTTTTATCCGAAAAGCCTGAGTGTTCTAAACCCACTCTATTTTTTTCCGATAACTTATCGCTATATACCACAAATAAAGCACCTCGATTTTTCAAAGAGAACTTACTTTTCTTATTTTTTAATTGGTCTCGTTGGTAATCCATTAAAGATATCTTCGTGTGTTAATAGGGCTTCAGCTAAGTTTCTTTCAATATTCGAATAGTATGTAGCAAGCGTCGAGTACTTCCATGTATCTAATAATAAATTTCGAATCTTCATAGCTAAAGCCCATATTTCCTCAGGAAGCCAAATGTTCATTTGATCCGATGGACTGGATGGAGGGTCTGCAATGACATCAGGTCCTGCAATCATAAGTTTCCATAATAGATCTTTTTCGGGGTATTCTTCTTTAATCCATTCTATATGGTTATAAGACTGTCCAATTTCTTTTTTCGAATAAAATGCTTTTCCTTTTTTATCACTTTTACATTCAATCATTATTGCATTCTTATCAGATACCCAAAAATTATCTGGTCCTCTTCCAATTCCAGATTCATGATCGGGTCTAGAACTTTGATACCCTAAATAGGCTCCTAACCATCGTAATGCTTCCTCATATGAGTTCGAAGAAACATTCTCAGCATTAGACAATGCTGCTAGTCTGTCACTCATTTGCGAAAAAGATCCATAATTTATCTCTCCACGCTCATTTAAGACCTTCATAATACGTCCGACTTGTGTTTCCTCATCTAAAATAAGAGTTGTTCCTACCGCTTTTTCTATTTCTGTTGGTAGAACACCCAAGGCTTTTGAATTTTTACCAGCTCTATTAAAGTATTGCTCAGCAACTGTAATATTTCCTTCCTTTAAATAACAGTAACCAATCCAATGACAATGCCACCCAGCTAGGCCTTTATCACTCTTGAACAACTCGCCCAAAGTTTGTTCTAATACTCTTGCAGCTTTATGGTATTCTCTTTCCCATAAGTAATTAATAAACTTTCGTTCTGCTTCAGCAACTTTAACCATTAGTTCATTTTCATTAGATTCTTCTACTTTACTAAAGGAGTCTTGCCCATTAACCTCCTCCTGATGTAAATCAATCCATTCCTTTTCTCGTGTTAAGATGGCACTTTCAATCTTTTCTAAATCCTCAATCGTAGCTAATTGCTCTGTTACACGCTCTCCCAGTTGGAGCTGTGCTTCAATATACCGAGGAATTCTATCACGATTTTTTCTTCGTGTTATCCAATCCGCTAAATCATTACCTAACAAAAATACAATTCCGTAATCATCGTTACCTCTTGATATTCTTCCAAGCGATTGTACTACGCGAGAGGCAATTATTCCTTGAAGCGACTTAATTTCACCAAGAGTATTCCATAAAAATTTTTCTAACAATCCGGTTCCTGAAGGTAAACCATCGATCACAAGTATTCTACAAGTATCATTTGGAAAATCCATACCTTCAAATCTTGCAGGAGCTACGAGTAGACCAGTATGTGATTTTTTAAATTCCTCAACTCTAATTGCAAAATCTGAACTAGAAAAAGATGATTCAATCTGTCTCCAACGGCGGCCTCTTTTTTCACTATTAGGGATAACTAATATTTTATTAACTTTAGATAACTGTTCTATATGTTTAAATAAATTATCTATTAAAGGACTATTTACATATGGAGTTATTATCAATCGTTCTGATTCACCTGCACGTGTTTCTGGCTCGATTTTTTCACCGTAAGGAAAACCAAAAGAACGTATAAAATCCGGCTCATTTTGAATGGTAGCAGACAGAAAGATCTTTTTTGTTTCCTTTCCCATAAATGTTTGAAGATGTACTGGTGGAATAAATGGAGTAATTTCAATAACTTTTGACGTAATAAATACTGCACATAAATCTAAATAATCGCGAAGATGTTCCCATGAATATTTTGTATTGGCATTAACCGAAACTCCCTCATCTACTAATACCTCAATAATTTTTTTATATATTTGATCCCATAAAAAAGTTGGTATAAAAAGAGTTGATGAATCTGTTTTTTGATATATTACCTCATCAAATAATTGATAAGCATGAACTGTTTCAAAATAACTTTTAACCGAATCAACAAGAGTTGAATATGTAATTGGGAAAGTATCTTCTTCTAAATGAAGTGTATAATGATCTCTAATAATATGTGAAGCTACATGAGAATCGTCAAATATTAGTCCTGAAATCTCGTCTTTGGCAAAACGACTCCTGCCATTGAACAATGCTTGATAAGTAGTTATACATAATACATTACCTTTATTAAACTCAGCTTCATTCGAAAATTGTCTTGAAAAATAGGTTGCAACCGATAATCCTATCATTTTGGCTGCTTCTTCAGTCTGTTTTATAAGTTGAATTGAACCACAAAGATAGAACACTCTACCTCTTGTTTCATTTACAATAGATTGAGCTTGTAATAAACCTATAATTGTTTTTCCACCGCCGGTATTAAGACTTATAACGTGATTGTCTTGTTCCCTTAAACGATACCACTCTTCTAGGGCAAGGTATTGTCCACGCCAAAGATCATTTAACCCTCTTAAACTATCATATATTTTTATAGGATGAGTTTCTTTTGAAACTTCCGCTTTTTTTCTAAACTTACTAAAGTCAATACTCATCTTATCCAAAGCTCCATTCTATTTATTTCATTTGACATAGGGAACTCTTAAAAAATATCAAAATTTAACTTTAAAATGTCCCTGTAAATATATCCAATTGACTGAATTATCCATCGATCATTTATTCAACAAAAAACGCCATTTCCCTTTTATACTGTAAAAGAAATGGCATATAACAATAGAAAATGCTAAGAATGCGTTTAAATATCAGCGCTGGGGTGAGCTAATTACCGCTAATCTTTATCGGATAACTCCGGAGATGAAGGAAATCGTCGTCGAGGACTATAATGGGGAGACTCTTCCCCAAGTCACGATTCCGCTCGATCCCCAACTCAGCGGAATTGACAACTCCCAGCGTTACTATCGACTTTATAACAAAGCTAAAGTCACCTTACAAAAGACTGAACCACCCAAAACCGCAAGCCTCAATGAGGTTAACTACTTAGAATCCGTTATTCTCAGCCTCGAGCAGGCCTCCACTCCCTCAGAACTTGAGGAAGTCCACAAGGAATTAGTAGACCAGGAATATCTTTCAGTAAAACATAGTCATAATACCGCCCCGAAAAAATCCAGCAAATTCCTGAATAAGGGAAATATAAAGAAAAAGCAAAGAAATAAGCCCGAAGCTCCTCAGCCTAAAACCTACCACTCCAGCGCAGGCCGAATAATACTTGTCGTAAAAAATAATCGCCAAAATGAAAAAGTTAAAACACATCACCGTATTCTCTTCAACCTTCCCGGTTTATTTAAAATTCAATTAGTTACTTTTAATTTTCCCAAGTTATGAAGAAGTGTACCCCGAGTATTTTTCCGAGATTGATTCACTTGCTCATCGAACAAAGTGCATTAAAAAAATAAAATATTTACCTAGTTTCTGAAATTGTCAATCCAAAGCTTTTTTGAAGATTTATATAATCCAGTATTTTAGATTCAAGGGCACTCTTTTTCAGTTGAAAAATTTGATCTTTTTGGGCTTGATCTTAAAAGTCCCATTGAGTTTCCTTCGTTCAAAATTCCAATACCACAGCTAATACTTTCTTGATTACTGGTAGAATTATTTGCTTGCCTTGATTAGAAAGTTCTTCTAATTACTCTATTAATCTTCATGCAATTTTGCTATATTTTTATTTCTTATGTGTCGATTTGGAAATAGAAATAGAAATCTTTGGACTTCAGGATGACAATAATAGTAATAATATTCTAAGGATGTCCATCCGAATAATTTATGAGCACTTGAAAAGAAACCAATCCGTTTATCTGTTGCACATTCCACTATTTTTTTAAAATAGCTCACAATATCTTTGGGACATACTTCCAACTTTAATTTTCTTATAACCTCATTTGGTATCAATCGGTGAAAAGCCAAATAACCAACAACTCTATTTAGTAAAAAATCACCGATTCCCACGATGGAACGAATCTGTCTTCGACTTTTGCCATCCAGCATTAACTCTTTAATTTTTTCACTTAATGTAAAAAAATCGTCTATAGATTGCCAAAGACCGTCATGTGTCCCCACCCCATATTTAATACCGCAATCCAAACAAATTGACGGTTGTGAAAATTTTAATTTATTATTTTTAAAACAGTCGAGATGACTTATTCTTTTCATTTGGTCAGCACTCCCAAAAGATTTGCACCAAGGAGTTAAACAAGACATATTTATATTTTTCCTAGCCACCAAAGTATCCCTTATAAAATACAATGGTATTTCAAGGTTTGAAAATTGTTCTGGAGTTAATCCCGCTTTTCTCAAAATATCTAGGAATTTCTTCATAGTTATAACATATTTGCCCTTTTCCCCAATTGCTATATTCCTTAAGGAAATGGAATAATTAGTTGAAGTGATTTTATACTCATTCGTACTGTTTAAATATAATAATCCAATTGCCATTGCTCTTTGAGAATTTAGTCCTTTAATTTTAGGGGAAATTGTCGTTTTAGGATCTACTAAGTATTCCCATTCCTCATAAATTAATAATTGCTTCTTAGTCAAAGTAACGTCACACTTTTCAGATTTTCCCTTCCTAATTCTTGATTTACAGGAACAAAAAGGTGGATGTACTAGAGAGTAATTAATTTCTTTATTACACTCAGGACAACTATGAAGTAATTTTACTCTATGAATATTACATATTTGTATCTCTGAAACTTGCCAAAGAAGTTTAAATGTGCCTGTCTCCTGCAAACAAAGTGAACAATACTTTAGGAATCTCTTTTCTGTTACCTCTCTTATTATAGACCATTGACCTTTAGTTACTTGACAAAATTTCCTTATTAGTGGCCAAAAAGTCATCAACTCTAGTTCGCATATAGCTTGGTCAGTCAAGTTTTCAATCCGTTTCAAATTAGAAACCAAACCTGGATATAAATCAATTGAGTAGCCCAATTTTACATTTCTCACATTTTTAAACTCAATTAATTTAAGCATTTGAAGTGGACTTATGCAATTTCGCAACGCCACCCTCGACAAATATGAAGTCAATGATTCTCCTTGAATAATTTTGGGTCGAATAGTAAATCGCTCATTAGGCATCTCTTCCCCCACTTACTTTATATCATTCGATTATGCTCTCTTAAACGTTTAATAAATTGATTTGTAATTTCAGAATTTGTTCTCCATAATATTGGTCGCGAAACTCCCAAATATTTATATAATTCGGTAGAAGTAATCCTCTTGTTTTGATTTAACAAAAAAAAGCTATCTGCTAATCGGCACAAATCTTCTGCTCGATCTATTAATGTTTTTCTCCTTTGTATCTCCTTATATTCCGCAATAAGTGAATTGCCATTAATACTTCTTAATGTTTCTGAACAAACTTTAAGTGATTGAGCTACTTTATCGATAGAAATTTCGATATTTGCCTCTGAGAGTTCTTCTAACAATTGTCGAACATCTTCTAGAGTTACTTTTGATCCTCTTTTAGTAAGAACGCGTTTTTGTTGAATTATAGCCCTTACCACCTTAGGATGGAAGCGATATGTTAGAAATTGATCATAACTTTCCCATAGCCTCCATCTCTTAACTATATTGAGATTTATGCAATCTTTAATAGTTATAATAACCTTATTTAACAAATCCTCCTCTATCTGAATTTTTTTATTTGCCCAACCTTCTAAAGATTTATGGCTGTCAACACTCAGCAATCCCCTAGTTCTGAAATAAGCATAACATCTACGTACTCTATCCTTGCTCAAACCGGACTTTTCAGCTAAAACATTTAAATCATACTCATTATTAAATAACCCCTTTAAATAATAATATCCTCTTATAAAATAAGTCCGTTCTTCCAATCGCCCGTCTTGATTAACAGCATATTCACAGCCACATTCTGGACAAGAAAGATAATAATGTAGCGTCTCACCATTTACTTTCCTTTTAAACGATGTGCCCGTCTTTACTAAAACTCTGGTCTTACCAAAATTAATACACCAAGGAGCTAAACATGAATATTGATGCCTCTTCTCTTCCAAAGGCTGCCTGACTGAGTCTACAAAAAGAACAGGAACCTCCATACTTAAGAAATCATTGACGTTCATGTTAAACATTTTAAGGGAATTAAGCACTAAAGAGATATGAAAAGCCCGATCATTAGATAGGGACCCTCTGGCCTGTTGCAAAATTGTAGATAATGAATTTTTACTTAATATACTGTTTTTTACCAAAACTTTATCAAGAATATGATTCTTTTGATTCGCCAAATATAAAATTCTAGTAGCTACTTCAGAGGATTTAAGCTTTAAAACCCCTGGCTTAAGCAACTGTATCCATGCATCTTGTAAGTCTTTTTGAAATAGATATTCGTTCTTCAATACATGTTTAAAGTCCCGAGCAGCACTCAATTTTTCATGACAATAGGGGCATTCATCCAAGATAGAAACATCTTTATACTCGATAATCTGATTACATGCATGACAATTTTTGCTTAATCTAATTTTATGTTTTAAACATATATCTATCTCATTTAGTCTCCAGAGCAATTTATAATAGTGATGCTCATTTAAACAAATAGGACAATAAGCCACATAATCACGAATTACTCCACTCAAGAATCTTGCTCTTTCCAACCTTTCCCCAAGCGAAAATTTATTTAATACATAATATAAGCTACCTTGAAATACCGTTTCTACACCAATCATTGCAGCATAAGCTAATTTTTCCGCATTAATTACATTGACTGGAGCAAAATCAATAATCGTTATGTCTGCCCTCTGAGCATAATGCTTTCGTTTCTCTCTGACTAACTTCCAAAGGCTAAGCATACTAATGCCATTGGCTTCCGCTAACCTGAACATAAAACTCGAAATTGCTTCATCTGGGTAAGGTCTTACCCGAATAGTTAATGGCTCCATCTTTTCTCTCCTAAAAGGTTATTAAAGATTTTATACCCCAAGAGAAGAGAAATTAAACACAACTTCAATATTCGGGATCAATGTTAACGTGCAAGCAATTTATCAAATTCTTTTTCCGCACTATCTCCAACGATAATATTGTATGCCTTTTCAATGGATTCCACGGTAAGTTTTACACTATCGAAGTCCTTAAAGCCCTCATTAAAAATCCCCAATTAGTTATAAGCTTCTATGATTATAGGAGTCAAAATACCGACTATTCCTTTACATGCACTATAAAGAAGCTCAGGCAAGTATGAATTCTCATCTCCTAAACCAATAGGTTTTATAGGCTTCATTTGTTCTTCCAAAGCCTGAAGAAAACCACAAAAATCCTCATTACAAGACTCAAACCTATGAAGTTCAACAGGAGTGAATCTCCTAAAATATTGAAGATCAAGGTTTCTCAGTTTTTTCGCCTCAGGGGAACCGATACAGACTAATGATACACCGGCATTATTAGTCACATATTTAATGGCTTCCATTGCTGGTCGTAAACCAATTGCATTTGAAGTGATAAGATAATCAATTTCGTCTAAAATCATCATTTCCGTTTTTTGTCTTTTCAATAGATTAATAGCTCGGTCTCTCACTTCTCCCACATCTGGACGACCTGGAAGACGAGGGGCGCCAAGTGCACCGGAAACTTTTTGGTAAAATTCCAATCGTCCGAAGTTTTCCGGTGTCTCCAAGTAAACTACTTTCATAATGTCTATATCTGCTTCTAATTCCTCATCGTAATAGGTCTCAATTGGGCTCTCTCTCATTGCATATTTCATAGCCAATTCAGACTTACCTGTACCACTCTTACCAAAAAGTAAAATATGTCGATGTTTTTTCATCATTTCTGATTTCCTTTGACTTCCATCAACATTGACCATTGCTAAATTTCGATGTCTGCGGGTAGAATCAAACATTGACCAAACCTTTTCAATTTCGGAATGTGCAATATGTAAATTGGCGACCCTTCGCTTTAAGTCCTCACTTAAGTTATAATCCATAAGCTTACATCCTTTCATTTAAAACGTTTAGTACACCAGAGCTAATTTATTATCAATCATTCTCTTTCTTTCGTTGCTCAATTGCTTTTGCCTTTTCAAGTAAATTCGCAAAAGAAGGCTCTTTTGGTTTATCTTTATTGGTATTTGCTTGAGTGAGTATTGGCACCATGTTTGTCTTTGCAGCAAATTTTCTGGACCTTCTACTTTTCTTGTAGAGCTGTGCAACCTCATCTTGTATTCTTAGTTGTCCTTGCGTCACCATCCCTGTACCTGGTATCTCCTTACTCTTCACCTTGCCTTCTTCCCTAAGTCTCTTAAGTATCTTACTATAAAGAAATCGACTCATCCCCTGAACTTCATTCGCTGAAGGGGATATAGCTGATATTTCGATATAATCAGAAGTCTCCGGAGACTGAAAATAGACTTTCGAGATATCATCAATATCATATTTAATATTGTAAGTCTGGCTTTTTCCGACGTAGGGTGCCAATTGATTTGAAGAATAAATTACGTTACCTAGACGTATTCCATCTCGGGTAATTCGTTTATCTTTTATTGGTAATAATTGCATCCTCAAAAAATCCTCATACTCTGGGCTAAAGTACTCCGGAAGAAAAGCAGTCTTTTTGAGTCCTTCGTAGTATCGAGTAGTTGGGGTAGGTGTCTCAGGCGGTAGTCCTTTATGCACACTGTGATGATATACATCTGTGACATACCATGTTGCAATTTTAATCAATTCACTTAGTGTAAGGCAAGCTTCACCTTCGGCATCATATTCTCCTAACTCTTTCGGATTGCTTTTACGCGCGCCATCAATTCTATCAATGAATTCTGTCATGAAAGTTCCACACAGGCGTTCAATTGTTCCCCCAACATGAGGAGTTCGAACTGGTCTATATCGGAGTTCTGCCCCTAAGGTGTGTTCTACCATCCGTCTGAAATGGGCACTTTTGAAATCACTCCCATTATCAGTGAAAATCATTTGAGGTCTGCCATGGATATCCCACTCATTTAAAGTGCCATATCGCTCCTTAGACCGCTTAACAAACATACCTTGCTCAAGCGCCTTTCTCATTACATTGGTTGAGTTCTCCTCAAAAGTGATATACATGCACCATATCATTCTTGAGTAAACATCAATACCTAGAGTAAGATTAGGTCTCCCAACTACAAAAGTATGAAGATCGTCTAAAACGTCTAGGTTAATTGGAGTATGATCAATCTCAACCATATGTAAAGGATATAAAGCTTCTTTGTTCGAAAATCCGCGTTCTACAAGCTTTAACTTTTGCGTGGCGGATTTTCCGCTCCTCATTTGGGTCACCACTTGCGGATCAAGTCTGTCCAACAGCTTTCGAAGTGTAATCTCGGGAAGCTCGGGAAGTCCGGGAACCTCTAGTTCGCATCGCGTCTTTACGATATCATATAGAGCCACAGGGGTTATCTTTTTCAACGTAAGGTATTCTTCTTCAATGGCCTTCTTAATTATTGGTAAATAAGCGTCAGGTAGCCTTGTCTGAACAGTGCATAAAACAACTTCAGGATGCTTAGGTTGACAAATTGCGAGTGTCTTATCATCGTTCCTTATATACCCTTTATCATTCTTTGTCATCAAACCAGCGACCCCTAAGCCAGTCTCCTTTTCCTCTTCTTTAAATTTTTCTATCCACCGCTGCAACGTTCTAACTGAAACTGTATATTTGTCCGACAACATCGAAAGTAGTTTTTCTCGGGAGAGCTTCTGAAGCGCGTCAATGTCGCCTCTCGGAAGAAATTCATTATAACTACTCATGAATTGTACAATTGCAGGCGTTTCATGCGCTTTTACTCTTTCGAGCAGGAGCATGGGTTTAATAATATTTAACCTTTCGTATACTCGCTTCTGCTTATGTTCTGGAAGCGTCTCCAACATATAATGTTCCACTTTCTTTTCTTTCTTGATTTCTTTCTTAACTTCTTCATCGGTCTGAAAATAGGGATTGTTGTATAATGAAATGAAATCTACCACAAAAGGTTCTCCTGTACCATCTAGTCCGGCATAGGTAACGTTAGGGGGATCAATAGAAGTGACGACTTGTGCCCTACCGTAAAGATAGAACTTGGAGTTTACTTTGAGCTGAGCACAATTCAAGAACGCCACCTACCTTTTCGGAATTGTCGGTTAAATAATACCTTGTGTCATCTGCTGGCCAAACAAAACTATCTGGCGTTAATGGCAGTGAAATATCTGTAGATAATAACCCAATTGCGATCATATGATAAACTATAGTGTTAATAAACAAAGGATTAGCTTGAAATTTAAAACTAAGAGAAATGTCCTTAACGGGAATCTTCCCCAAGTCCTGAATTCGGCGCAGTAACATCCCGATCCATTCCCTATATCCTTGCCTTTTTTTAATACAACCCATCAAGAATTCTAAGTTTTTTTTAATTATTTCTGGCATCATTTTTGGATATACCATCAAATATTCCCACCCCTGTTTCTCCGCAAATAAACGGCTATGTTTATTACACGTTTCCATCTTAGGAGTAATATCTGCCGGGGATTCCTTGACTTGACAAAGGTATGGCTTTAAGCCTTGTCGAAAGAACAGTACATCAGGAGTATGTAACCATGTCCCTTGTTCGCCTTCTTTATTAAGAAAAGGAATCTGTACTTCAACCGGCTGTGTATAGTACCTAACTGTGTGCGGATCTAATTCTAACAAATAGTAAAATAGACGTTCATTAAGTGATTCCCATTGAGTAATCCATTCTGCGTTAGGATTTTTCCTGCTGGGGAAAGAGCCAATGAAATGCGGTCTTTTATTACTACCCTTGTTAGTGACTTTCCTTTTCTGTGCAAATAGCACGTCTTCCGTCTCCCAAGTCTTGCTCTTCCAATCCACGTTATTCCCTCCATTTTTCGGTCTCAAACTCAACGAAGCCTTTTAATCGAAGATATATATTTGAATTTGAACATCCTATTTATGGTAGAACGCTAAACTCACCTTAAATCTTTATATTTATAATGCATTTGGAGTATTTAGGCGCCACTCCTAGGTCAAATAACCGTGATTTAACCCCAACTAACTTTTAGCCAGCCAATAGATGTTTCAACTTCTTTCCAGAATACCATTTTCAGGAATTCATATTGTATCAACCCTCGTTTCTCATATGCTTTAATTTCTTCCTTAGCAACTCTCCCAATCATTCTTCAATAATTAATTCTAAACTGAGCTATTTTTTAGCTATAACCCCAAAAACATTGGTATAGTATAGTTGACAATACTATACTGTTATGATATTATATTATGGAATATAAGCGTTACAATTTAGGATCATACATTATTTCGACAATAATTGCAAGGTCATAATTAATCTACGCATGAAGTAGGTATTAATACAAGAATGGGCGGTCCACTCCGGATCGTCCATTCTTTATCTTTATTAACATCTCTACCAAATAATCCTGTTCTTCGGCCGTAGTCGATATTCAACCTTCTCAATCTTCAGGTCTTCGGACTTCTACACATAACACCTCGAAAAGATCTGTATCTATTGTATGGAGCACATTTTAGTACAGGTTGAGTATTATAGTAGATTTTTTTATTTCGTCATTATATTTCACCAGGATTTTCATGTATCCATTTACTCATAACATCAAAGGGTGAATACTCCAGGTCAAAATGAGCCACGATTCCGTTGTGAAAGCCACAGTTCCTGAATTTCAGAGCTAACATTCCGGTCAGTAAACCACTTGGTACATTATATTGTCTATTCTACGAAGTAGGAGGATAATGGGAATTTCGATAATGTATCAACTTATCCTAGTTCAACCTGAATGTGTTTGCTCGACCCCATAAATGAAAGTTCATTGTTCCTGCTACAGGCAGGTATACCATGTTAAGATTTAAAATCTTGTATGATCAATATTTATTTAAACAAGGATTTACTGAACTCCCGTTCTTTCTTTTCATTTTCTTCAATGATTTTTTCTATTTCTTTATTTTTCGCTTTATTAATATAGTGCTTTGCAACATGTTCCATATCACAATATACATTTGCTTCTGTTATATTTATGCGTGATAATTCTTCTAATATTTTCCTTTTAAGATATAACGGTATTATATAATGAGTTATATCACAAGGCGGACTCAAATACTCTATCTTAGGCATATCTTTTTTTGATCCTGATATTCCAAATAGTGCAAATAGACCGCTTTGATGCGATATTCTATCAAAGACCCGCCTAGGTTTCACAAACAAAATATCTCCATTCAAATGTTTAGGGTCAATAGCTTGTTTAAACGCGGGCTTTTCGTTGCGAATTAGATGCACCAATTTTGTTACATCAGTTCTCCGGTTAAATTCTTCTATGTTCAGACTTTCCTCAAAATGATGGATATCGTTAAAATCTTTAATGGAAAAATCGTCTTCAGCAAAAGCAATATTAGCCAATATGCTTACAGTATCACTATCATAATACTTGAAATATTCTTTAGGAACAGTAATTTTCATAGTATCGGCATGATTTTGACTATCGTTATTGCATGCCATATACAACGCAATTAATGGGTTTTCACTAAAATCTAAAAGCCTCGTAGGAAAACCATTGTGTTGCAATACGGATAAATAATCTAAAGCTGTTTTACATTCCATAAAGTATTGAGGGTATGACGATATTATTTCTTTTATATATTCACTTTCATTTAATAAAATATGTTCATTTTGAGGTCTATATATTCCAGGAAGTAAATCATACCGCCAATCACCATGGCCACGATAAAATGTTTTTTTATTCTTCAGTTCCTTTTCATTATATATTACTTTCTCAATAAACTCAGACACACTCTCTATTATTTCAACCTTAATTGAAGATATATCATTCCTTTCATATTGAGGATAAAAAACTGTGAAACCCTTAATATCTGGCTCATTATAATTCTTTTCTTTTACATAAACTTGACAGTTTAAAATATCCTCCTCATGTCTTAAGAGTTCGAGCAATTCACCAAATTTTCCTATAGATAAATCTTTTCCAATGATATTTGTTTCAAATATCTTCTCATTATCAACAATATAGATTTTGTTATCCAACATGGATTCACAACATTCATTTGCTAAAACTTCTAGCTTTCTAAAGTCCTCTTCAGCATCTGATGCCATTTCTTTATAATATTCATTTTCTTGTTCTTGTAACATTTCTTCTGCTTTTCGTTCCGTAAACAAAGTAACGCTCCTCCCGAATCTGGTATAGCTTGACCTTATAATATGGATAATGGGAAATTCACTGTTTATTAACATCCGGCAGATTCTAAACATAATGGGAAGCTAGATCATAACTCACTTACCGTAAGGAAAATCTATGATTTCCACGCGTATTTGCTAAACGCCATTGGCTGAGAGAGAAACTCAATTTCTTTTGGTAATAATGCAATTTTTCCTCTAGGTGAAACAATCAGATCCTCTGATCGGCTAATTTTAACACCTTTGTTTTCATAAAATTCTATTCCTAAAGCTATGAGCTTAACAGCACTGATATTTGAAAAGCACTGTGAGAGTTCTTTTGCTACTTCAGTTTTTGCACTCTCGAACGTACTATATGGTACTTGCAGGAACACAATTCCCCCCGTCGAAAGTTGCGCGTTTGCTTTTTTTAAAACACCATTAAGATTATGTAATTTAAATACTTGTTCTGGCATTTTAATCAGTATTTTTGTTTTTACCACATCGCTTGGGGCTTTATCAAGGTATAATTCACTTTTCCTTCTTTCATTAACCTGAAATATCTGGTTTATTCCCTCTCGGTTTATTAAATACTGCGGTGGGGTGTCGATTGGTAACTTTAAAGTTCGAATTTTATATCTACCCAAAATAGACTGATAGTTAAAGATATCAAACTTGTCACGAACAATTGCAACAATAGTCTTAATATCTTCGAGCCGACCATTTTCAAATTCGATTTGTATTATCTTGTTTTGTACAGAAGGAATATCCCCAAGCTTGTTGGCAAGTATCTGTGAGAATACAGAATTGTTGTTATATTGGTTATTATCGATTATTTTGTTTTTACATTCATAGGGAATACTATGATCAAGAATAATAGCAATACCATCATAAGTGTTTCCACTCTTTGGATCAACGAAATCAGCACAAGCACCTCGTCGTGAAAGCATCGTTCTTACTTCTAGTTCCCATATAAAATCATAGAACTGTTCTGGGCTTCTCAATTTCATCTGAGCATCTTTTTTGTCAACGATATAATTAAAGTTATCTTTTAACAGCATTCCTGCATTATTTAGAATATAATGATATCGTCCCATGATAACATCTTCACGGTTTTCAACATCAGATCTTCTTAATAAGTATTCTATCTCATACATGAAGTGAACCCATGGGTGATAAGATGCAAAATCAATACCCGCTCCCTTCAGTGGTGATTTTGTGTTGATTTTATCGAATTCTGCATTAAGCCAATCTCGACCAATAAAATTCTCTAAGAATTTTATGTTATCACTAGCCATAATTACCTTCCTCGATCGCACCAAAGTAATATTTCCTCGTTGATTGGAACAGTCTTCATCAAATATGGATAATGTGAAGCACGTCCTGAATCTATTAACATGCCATTAAGCTCATAATTGATCATACAATAAGAAAAGAGATAAAAATTGGGCTTCCCAAAAAGCAGAATCGAGAATAAACTCAATACGTTCATCAGGGTAATGCCTGCCTTGATTCCTTTCCGTGATAATATGATTAAATAATCTTATTGCAATAAGTCATTTGACCACATCTTTTTAAGCCCGCTTTCAAATGGCCGTGTAGTCTTCCACCTCCGAGTTTATATAATGCACTTTCTGAACAGTTATGATATGCTTCAAAAAGTTCTTCGTATGTGCTATCTAACTGCTCAGAATACAGATTGGTCTTACTGATTTCTATGCACGCTATGAAGAAAATAAGATCGTCATAAGAAACAATAGAAAGGAATTTATCCTCAAGTTTTTTCAGCTCATCTCCGTCCTGGACAATCTTTTCATATTCTAATCCTAGTGGATCTTTAACTTTTTGATTATGCATGAGCTTAACTGCATTGATTTGGTATTCTTTATATGCCTCCAAGGCCGCACAGCTTATATTATGAAATTTGATTTCTTTTCCAATATTCATGGAAAACTCTCGATGAGATTTTATTATATTTACAGCGTCGGTTAGTTCTTTCGATCCAATGTTATACTTCTTCTTAATCTCATCTTTACTTGTTTTCCAGTCCTTGATATCTCCAATCAGTAAAGATATTTCAGAAATTTGCGTTCGTGATAATTTTTTAGTAAATATACCTTGCTTATATTCTTCAATAATTTCCGATAAAGAATAAGAGAGATTATCGATCATCTCATAGAGACTGTAATAATTTTCTGTAAAAACATCCAGACTGATATGAGTAATATTTTTACTTTCCATGTGTGGAGTATCACTGACGTTAGTTGTGTATCTAAAAGCATCACCCTCTGGGTCAATGTTATAATCTTCAAGGTATTCTATTATAGATTGGTATTGTTTTTCTACCCTTTCATCAACTGTAATATACTTGAGTATTTGTTCATTTAACGATTGAATATTATGAGTATGAGCTTTTTTTAATATTGAATCATAAAGTTGATTCCTAACATTAATTTTGTCTTTAATTGCATGAATTGTGAAAAGTCTCCTTAAAATTATCTTAAGTCCTAATTCAACGCTATGCCGAGCACAGAAAATCAACGGATAGACAAGTACATCCTCATATTTTGTCTCTTTAATACGTTCCACTATTCCTCTTAAAGCTTCATGAAACCCAGTTCGAATATAATCATCATTTGTTCCTCCATTAATACCTACACAAGCTGTTACAAAAGGCTTACCATGAAACTCATATGGATTTTTCTTCATTTCACCCTCCAGTTTCCAATAATATAAATAATAAGTAATTCCACTTTAATCGTTCATATTCATTATTAGCCTAACCTGTATTTGAATAACGAGAATTTTTTATTTCATGTAGATACAGTATAAACATAATGAGTAGTTCAAGTAATGTGTTTAGTGGCATTATAAGAACTCGATCTCTTCAACTGAGAACCAGCCATTCAAAATAGCTGTGTTTTTAACAGCTTCTTTATTCTCTGTATATGCTACAACTGCCAAACTTTTTTCTGCTCGCGTACACGCTACATAAAAAAGTCGCGTCGTTCGCATAATTCCCGTATCCTTGCCTTCGCGTTCATTTTTAATATCCGTTTCTGTTTTAGACTTTGCACCAAAAAGCTTCTCATAACTAAATAAAAATCCTTTGGCCTCAGTATCATCCATAATAACCATGACTCGGGGGAACTCTAGCCCCTTCACTCCCTGATGCGTAGCAAATTGGGTATTGTCAGTTACATATGCCGAATATTTTTCTAACTCATCAAAAGGCACAGAGAGTGCTTTCCTCAAAGCTGCTACCTTTTTATCCTCGTCTTTTACTGGTTCAGGTAGGATATCGTCTACACGATCGTTGAGGGTGAAAAGGTTAGTTTTTTTGATGGCCTTTAATATTTCAACACAAGTAGGAGTGACTCCACCTTTCCAAAGAAGAAGCAATTCTTCGACTGCATTTTCTGCAGCTTCTAGTAACTTGGTCTGATCTGCAGAGTTTTCCTGGAAAGCCTTCTTGTCTAAAAGAGGAGAGCGCTGCCGTACAATTCTTGAAACCTCGAAGTCATTGCTGTTTTGGTATGCTTTTACTAATGGAGAAACGACGTTAGACAAAAATGATATTTCAGATATTGATCCATCACGTAAAGATGTGTCAAAAGATTTAGATTCATTAAGCGGTGCATATAGGTCAAAAAAACCAAATCTACTGGCTGCCATGTGATGCTCCAGTATTAGACTTTTATATTTGGCAGCATCGAGCCAGTCTTTATCATTAGCCTTCTCAGCCATAATTTGAGCTGCTCGATATTCCATCTCTTCTTTATTAGCCGAAGCGTCTGCTATAAATAGACGCACTATTCCCGTCTCGGCATCAGAGCGTGGACGCTGTTGCTGTTTATCAATAGTCTTCCGAATTGCATTGGCTAATTCCACTATTCGCGTAGCACTACGGTGGTTCATGACCTTCTCTGGTTTCTCCCATTCATTAGGGATACAACCTTCTAAATTGTCTTTGCCATCCATATATATCCGCTGCATCGTGTCACCAAACATGCCAATAACAAATCTGTCCTTGTATTTCTCGTAAACAATAAGCAGCGCATCAACAAGTTCTTTCTTTGTATCCTGACTCTCATCAATTAATAAGACTGGATATTTACTCACTAAGATTTCCTGCATGGTTTCTTCAATAGCTATAAATTCAGAACCCATTTTGACAACTTCACTATGGCTTAGAGAATCATAGCCCACATTATCCCCATTAGGATTGTATGAAAATTTCTTTACAGTTTCAATCTTAGCAAGGCGATTAGTCTTTCTCTTAATTTCTTCTGCTCTTTTAACGGCGGCATCACCGCCACGTCCTTTAGCCTGTTTTTCATTCAGCTCGGCAATATCTTTTTTTAAAGATTCAATAACCCAGGCTTTTATATCGGACTGATAATTTTTAATCAGTTCCCATAGGAAACTATGGATAGTTGACACTGCAAAAACAGGTTTATATTGAAGCCTTTTAGAAATTTCGTCGCAAGCGGCATTTGTGTAAGTTATAACGGCCACCTGTTTGGAATGTGCAGATAATTTTGATCCCATTTCTTTGTCTAAAAAAGATAGTGCGTTAATTAAGCTCCGCGTTTTGCCGGAACCTGCGCCTGCAAACATAAAGAAGCTTTTGGGACTATCTTCAGAAAGGCACAGCTTTATTTCGTCGTCCACATGATCATCTATGTGGTTATCAGATAATTGGTGAGCAGCTTTTATATCTTCCATCTTTCAACAATCCTCCGGACGCAGAAAAGTTTGAAGCCATTCTAAGCCCTCCGCAATATACGGAGGAACTGTGAGTTCACTGGGATCAATAGTATAAATTAAATCCAAAGCGAATTCAGCTTTCTGATCAGATTTTCCATCACGAAGTTCACTATATATTTGCTTGTGGAGTTCATCAAATGATCTTGCAGCATTAAGAGCAACATTTACCTTCTTAATAAGGCTCCCAGCATCACTTCCAATATCACCTTCTTTAAGGCCCTTAATTAATTCGTAATTTATGTAGACCATACAGTCTTCAAATGTGCTCGACAATGCTTCTGTTGGCGTTCCATCAAAATCAATTTTTACTGGAGTCTGATAGGCAATACGAATAGAATATTTATAAGCTGTTTCATTCGTAAACACTTTTCGTTCTGCCGGAAGATCAAGAAGCTTGTCCAAATCTTTTTCCTTAATCATCCAATCAGTAATTGCGTAGTTGCTGCTTATTAGCCCCCTGTTTCTCACAGGGCGGGCAGCCTTATGGTGACCTTCTGGTTCGACAGAGTCTAAATCGGAAATCACTAATGTTGGTAAACACAGTTTATCAATTAAAGGACTCAGTCGATGTGAATGACGGCCATTTATATTAAGTATCGAAACATATCTTTGATGTAACTCCGGATAATGATCTTTTATAAAATGAGGTACTAACATACTTTCGGCAGAACCTTCAACTAATATGGCAGCATCTGCAAAGAATAAGTCGCAATGAGTTGTTTGCAGGTATCGCGTTACAAATTTGTCCGTTTCATCTTCTTTGCCAAATACATCGGATAGATTAATTACTTTTGCTGTGGCAACATTACAGCTGGCGCATTCAGGAAGTCGCTTGAAATAGCGCAAATCCGCGAAGTTCGTCTCGCGCGCAATATGACTGGAATGTGTGCTAATCACAAGCTGTGTGGCAAAATTCTTGTTGCCTTTAAGAAACTTATGATTTCGCAGCACTGAGTAGGCTTTCCGTATAAATACTTGCTGTACCTGCATGTGCAAATGTGCTTCCGGCTCTTCTACTAGAACCAGATGCAATGGTTCAATTGTATCTGTAGTGTCTTGTTCTTGCCTGGCTTTTCCCACCCTCATCCAACTGTCTCGAAAGCTCATGAGATCGAAAACCATTGAAATAAGATTCTGATAACCCAAACCATTATATTTTTCCGGCAGCTTCAGTGTCCCATCGTTTTTGCTAAGAGCATACTGTACAGCAGAATCGTGTTTCAATGTCTCACTCGTGCTAACTTTAGTTGTAATTGTAATTTTAGGATCAGTTACGCCGGGATAACCTAAGCCTTCCAGTTCCGAAATTGCAGGAGCAAATTTATCAGCTAGGTTTTTATCAAAGACGCCTCTCGCTTGTTCGGTAACTTCCAATATTTCTAAATCTTTAGGGGTAGGGAGCTTCTCGGGATCTAAGTGTTTGTCGTAATAGCTGCGCATTTGGGTAGACAATTGTTTTCGTGATCTTTCAGTATCATCAGAAGAATCCGGATCAGAAAAGCCACGCTGAGCATCAATCATATCTATTCTAATGATACCCTTTAAGGGGTTTTCAGTGAAGCATTCCATTCCGTACGGGGTTGGCTGCGGCACTTCCGCTTCTGACTGCTTGGGATCGAGCACATATGACTTGATAGAAAAATATGTGGTTAATTTTTTGTCGAGGAAATCGCATAAATCTTTTGGATATAGATTTATAAGATGTGCATCTTTTCCTATCCCAGCAGCTTCAGTAGTACGAGCCGCAAAATATGCTTCCCGATATTCTGTAAATAACTTTGAAATATCTTTAGGCTGAAAGGCCAAGCGAGCTCCAAGCTTTCCGCCGCGCCATTTTAGTGTTGGAATAATACTGGCAACATAGTGAATTTCGCTATGCTCAACTTTTAACCAAACGTCCATCATAGGCACAAGGTTATCCCATTTCACTAAATCCTCCGGCATCTTACATTCTTTGTCTGCCCACTCTTCACCAATCGCATTTATTGTGGTACGGTTTGAGATAGTGAAATCGTTAAAAACAAAGCCTCGTCCTGCCAAGAATTTACCAAGTGCATCCATGGCTGATGTTTTTCCGCTGTTATTAGCCCCAACAAACAGAGTGGTATTTTCGCTGAAATCTAAGCGACATTGTTGTAGTTTTCGGAAATTCTGAACATTTATAGATGAAATTCTCATATCCGCCTCTCCTTCGGCCTAGATTGTTATCTATTTATCTCCAAGTTTGATAATATGCCATTTTTAAAGTCGAATATCGCATTATTGCTATTAACAAAAGCATCCCGTACTACTTATAAGGTTCGCATTATAGACATAATATCCATCTCCAGGGCAAGATTCGGTTCGTACTCTAGGGCTTTGACACGCCAATATATCTCAAGATAACCTAATCATCTCACATCTTACTTGCAAAATGAGGGGAAACCTGTCTTATATAAAAAAATTTCTACAAATATTAAGGATCTTACGTATTCAACCAACTCATCTTTCGACACACCAGGCCATCCGCTAACTTTGCAGAGTGAACACCAATCTTTGCTTCGGATGCGGTGATAGGATATTTATGAAAATCAGAAAAAACAGTTTAAGTATTAAAATGAACAAAGAACCCAAATTGACTTTAGGTTCTTTGTCCTCCACATAAAGATTCCCATTGCTTTGCCTCCAGTCGTTCTCTAGGCATGTAGGATTAAATGGCCTTTTTTGATTCTTTCTTAATCCTCATTTGCCTATCAAGAAGCATGTAACTTCCCAAAGTACAAATAAAATAGACCCACAGAAGTAGGCCTATTATTGGAAGCATAACCTTGCCAACGTGGCAAACTTTTGGGTTAAGTAACACTTATCATTTCTTTTGTATATACGATTGGTGGAGGCGAGGGAAATTTCACCCCATCCAAATCTATATTCTGCCCTAGTGTTGAAGAACAATTGAGATTTTACCACGTACAAAAAAATATGGTTTTCATTTCATCCACTATTACTAGCCGTAAATAAAAGTTGAAACTATTACTCCCCCATTATTTCTATCAAAGAAATTACTACGATATTTTTTGAAGCCCCATTCCCATTATATTGAACAATCGGAATGGGGCTTCAAATTCTATCTCTTAAACTATTCCTAATTAAAGGATAGGGAAGATTGGACAAACTTTATTCCAAATCTACAGATTTTAATTTCACGCCTTTTTACAACTATATCCAGTTAGCACTTTATTAGTCGGTTCACAACTCTATTCCTTTTTAACACTTCTCAGATTATGACAAAAATAAATATAATTGAACTTCATACATTTTCATGTGTCTTCTTTGTAAAAGTTGAATTTAAAACATATGTATATTGGAAACCAATGATAAATACAAATCCCATAACGGTGCGGGTTTAGCCGTTACGGGATCGCATAAATTCTACGACAAAATGGTATTATAACTTACGACAAATATAGTTATAAGTTATGACAAAATTAAATATAACTCACAACAACAATCCGATTTAAAAACTCCCCACCTACTCCACCGTAACGCTCTTCGCCAAATTTCTTGGCTTATCAACGTCACAACCCCTTGCCACAGCAACATAATAAGCAAGAAGCTGAAGCGGAATAACGGTCAGGATAGGAGCGAGCTCAGCCACTGTTTTTGGCAAATAGATCACATGATCCACCGACTTACCTAAATCTCTGTTTCCTTTGAAGGTAATCCCGATAACCTTGGCATCCCGGGCTTTGACCTCTTTAACATTTGATACCGTTTTATCATAGACATCCATTTGGGTAGCTATGGCGATAACCGGCGTCTTCTCGGTAATCAAAGCAAGGGTACCATGTTTGAGCTCCCCGGCAGCATAAGCTTCCGCATGGATATAGGAAATTTCCTTCAATTTCAGAGCGCCTTCCATAGCTACATTCCAATCCAGGCTTCGGCCAATGAAGAACGTATCTTCCACTTCTACGAAAGATTGAGCAAAATCCTTGATATCCTTAGCTTGCTCTAATATTTCTTCTGTTTGATCCGGTATCTCTTTGAGAGCGCTGACCACTTCCCCGATCTTCTCAGGCGTCATGGTTCCGCGGGTCTGCGCGAGATAAAGGCCGAGTAAGACCATACCTTCCAACTGAGTAGTATAGGCTTTCGTAGATGCTACTGCAATTTCAGGCCCTGCCCAAGTATAAATCACATCATGGGCTTCGCGGGAAACAGAACTGCCGACCACGTTCGTCACCGCGACAACGTGAGCCCCCAGTTTTTTCGCTTCACGAAGCGCTGCCATCGTGTCTGCCGTTTCTCCGGATTGGCTGATAACCACAACTAAAGTGTGCTCATCCACTAAGGGAGAACGATAGCGAAATTCCGAAGCAATATCTACTTCTACCGGAATGCGCACCCATCGTTCAATCAATGTTTTGCCGACTAAACCGGCATGCCATGCCGTTCCGCAAGCGACAATGAACACTTTGCGAAGATCATTGACCTCTTCGGCACTCAGATTGAATTCTTGGAGTTTGACCTCTTGTTCCCCTAAACGACCGCTCATCGTATCGCGCAATGCCTTGGGTTGTTCAAAAATCTCTTTAAGCATGAAATGGTCATAACCGCCTTTTTCCGCGGCGACTGCATCCCACTTCACTTCATAGACTTCTTTTGAGTGAGGGTTACCGTCAAAATCGGTGACTTTGACCCCGTCTCTGGTCAGAACAACCATTTCTCCATCTTCGATAATATAGGTTTTACGGGTATAGTTCAAAATCGCCGGAATATCACTGGCAACAAAGTATTCTCCCTCACCCAAACCGACAACCATAGGACTGTCCTTACGTGCCGCCACGAGCATATCCGGATTTTGACGGCTCATTACAACAAAGGCAAAAGAACCCCGCACATCCCTTAAAACTTTACGAACAGCAGCCTCCAGATCCCCTTCATAGTAATGGCTGACAAGGTGGGGAAGAACTTCTGTGTCTGTTTCCGAAATGAATTGATGACCTTCTTCCATCAATCCTTCCTTTAATTCAAGGTAGTTCTCAATAATACCGTTATGGACAACTGAAAACTGCTCAGCCGTATCCATATGGGGATGAGAATTAATATCCGATGGACGGCCATGGGTTGCCCAGCGAGTATGTCCGATTCCGATACTGGTTTGCGAATAGTTCTGACCGAGTTTTTCCTCTAAAGCGGCTAATTTTCCTACAGTCTTGCACGTCATGATCTTGTCATCCAAAACAGCGACTCCTGCAGAGTCATAACCTCGATATTCCAGTTTTTTTAGCCCCTCCAAAAGTACAGGGACAGCCGGTTGTTTTCCGATATAACCAACGATTCCACACATGGATCTTTTCTCTCCTCTCAACAGTAACAGTAACTTATTAAATATTAAATACAAAAAAAGCCACCATTTTGGCGACTTAGAAAAAATCTTGGCCACAATTAACTAAGGGGTTTAAATGAATACACTTTCCCCCTGTCTTGAAGCTTACGTTTTGTGTCGCAAATTGCTTCGCGATTTTGTCATAAGCCTTACGATGTCAAATCACCGAGAGGGACCCGCCGAAAACTTCGATAACCCTCTTCCTCGTCAACCGCATTCTCTACCAGATCTGTCTTCGATCCCGGAGTCCAATTACGGTTCAGGCGCTTTAAGGAACAGCCAAAATTATTTCTAAACCCTTACCTTATTTATACCTCATTTATACCTTCTAAAATATCTCTTCTTCCTGCCGCATCACTCCTTTACAGAACCTCATTCCTTAATTAGTGCAAAATTTAACTTTTTATTTAACTAATATAATTAATAAAAAGTTGAGGTTCATGTACTTATAATCATGCCATTAATATAATTCATAATATCAAAGTACACGAACCATTATACGCGATTTCCTTAAAATAGCTACACCAATTTTTGGATAACCTCAACAACCGATTGAGCCAAAACTTTAAGGTGCTCCTGATCAGGGCCTTCCACCATAACACGGACCAGCGGTTCTGTTCCCGATGGACGGACAAGAATACGTCCATTATCCCCTAAAGCTGCCCTAACTTCTTCGACCTTCTCCAAAAGCACAGGATGGTTCATCGATTTTTCTTTGTCTTCAACCCGAGTATTGATCAGCACTTGCGGCAGCCGCTGCATCTGCGAGGCCAGGGTTCCTAAAGGTTTTCCCTGTTCCTTAATAACGGTAAGAAGCTGAATCGCCGTAAGCAAGCCATCACCTGTCGTATTATGATCTAAGAAAATAATATGCCCGGATTGTTCCCCGCCGAGTTTAGCACCGCTGCGCAGGAGTTCCTCCATAACATAGCGGTCACCGACCTGTGTCTCATGAACATCGATTCCCGCCTTCTTAAGGGCAATTTTCAAACCAAGGTTGCTCATAACGGTCACAACAAGCGCATTTTCGGCTAATTTACCTTTAGCCTTTAGAGCAAGCGCACAGATCAGCATAATAAAATCACCGTCGACAACCTTACCGTTCTCGTCTACGGCAATCAAACGATCCGCATCCCCATCGTTGGCTAACCCTAAATCAGCCTTATGCTCAAGTACGGCTTTCTGCAATGCCGCCGGGTGGGTTGAACCGCAGCCGGCATTAATATTCACGCCATCAGGGTGATTGCAGATGGGTATAACCTCTACGCCTAACTCTTCCAAAAGCATTGGGCCTACTCGAGAAGCAGCACCGTTTGCCGTATCTAAGACAATTCGAAGTCCTTCAAGACGGCCCACCGTAGACTTTAGAAAATCGATATAACGCCGCTCCGCATCCCGTATTTCAATAACCCGGCCCACCTCACCGCCGATGGGGACATCCCAGGGTTTTTCCTCACTTTCAAAAACGGCTTGAATTTCATCTTCTATAGCATCCGGCAGTTTAAATCCCGTGGAGGAAAAGAACTTAATTCCGTTATCCTGCACCGGATTATGGGAGGCCGAAATAACAACACCGGCACTCACATCCATTGTTCGTGTCAAAAAAGCAATCCCCGGTGTCGGCAGAACGCCGACCCGTAATACATCGGCACCCACGGAACAAATTCCGGCAATCAATGCCGCTTCCAGCATATCCCCGGAAATTCGTGTATCCTTACCAATAATAATCCGGGGATGGGGATGTTCTTTGCTTAATACATATGCCCCCGCTTGCCCTAAACGAAAAGCAATGTTCGGCGTTAATTCTTGATTGGCAATACCACGAACTCCATCCGTTCCAAATAATCTACCCAAGCTTATACCCCTTCCTGAGTTATATGTTCTATCTTCGAAATTTCATATCTTATCCTATGCCAAGTTATCGTATCTGCTCACTATTCTACTTCAAGTTACGATTTTCAGCAAACATTTAAGTCGGTGGAGCATACCGGGCCATCAAACGTTCCGCCGCCCGCAGGCCATCCACCGCCGCACTGACAATTCCACCGGCATAACCGGCTCCTTCTCCGGCGGGGAAAAGGCCCATAATTCCTAATGATTCCCCGTTTTCATCACGCGTCATCCTAATCGGTGCACTAGTCCGCGTCTCAACACCGGTCAACACCGCATTTTCACCCGCAAAACCTTTAATCTTATGATCAAAAGAAATCAGGGCACGCTCAAGGACCTCACTCACCGGTTTTGCTAAAACGCGATGAAGATCAACCGGGGTTACCCCTGGGATATAACTTGAAGGGAAAGGAATATCTGCGCTCACCCGAGACGCTAAGAAATCGGGAACACCTTGCACCGGTGCATAATAATTTCTTCCGCCTGCTAAAAAGGCTTCATGTTCCCAATGGCGCTGAAACTCAATTCCTGCCAAAGGATGGCCGCTCCCAAAATCAGGTTGACCGACGGTAACGACCAGAGCGCTGTTGGCAACACCTGTGTCCCGCCGATATTCGCTCATACCGTTGGTCACCAATCGTTCTTCCTCTGACGCTGCGGCAACCACTTTTCCTCCCGGACACATACAAAAAGCATAGGCACCCCGACCTGTCAGCTGATCCTTATAGGTTAACTGATAATCCGCCGGGCCAAGCTTTGGATGTTCCTCTACTCCGTATTGGGAAAGATTGATCAATTCTTGGGGATGTTCAATTCTAACCCCCATAGCAAAAGCCTTTTGTTCAATGCGAACTTCCCGGTGCCAAAGCATTTCATAAGTATCCCGAGCACTGTGCCCAATCGCCAGTATCACCGTTTCTGCGGGGATTTCCTCGCTGCCATTGACTCGGATACCCTTCATTTTGCCATTTGCTTTTATGAGGTCTGTCAGCTTCGTTCGAAAGCGGACCTCTCCCCCTAACGCAATAATTTCTTGGCGAAGTCCTTGAACCACTTCTTTAAGAATATCCGTTCCGATATGAGCTTTCGCGAGAAAGAGTATTTCGGCCGGAGCCCCGGCCTTGACAAAAGCCTGCAATACATCTGTAATCCGGCGATCGGAAATTCGTGTCGTTAATTTGCCGTCAGAGAAAGTCCCTGCTCCGCCTTCCCCGAATTGCACATTGCTTTCCGTATCCAGGTTCCCTGTTTTCCAGAATTCGTCTACTTTCCGCGTCCGCTCGATAACCTCATCGCCTCGCTCAAGGACGAGCGGAGCATACCCGTTTCTGGCCAGTGCTAAAGCTGCAAAATAACCAGCGGGACCGGCTCCGACAACAATAGGACGATGGATTAATCTTTTCTCCGGACATGGGAAAAAAACCGGTTCCTCAACCGGCCTTTGTTTCAGATCTCTATTTCGGCTTAAAACCCGTTGAATTTGTTTAAGCGGCAATTCAAGGTTAAAAATTACGGTATAGGAGAAAAAAAGCTGGGGTTTCTTCCGTGCATCCAGTGAGCGTCGGATAATTCTTAATCCTGAAATCGATTGAGGCGGGACTTTCAATTTATGGGCCATCTGGGAAGGGAGAAGGGACTCTTCCTCCTCGACAGGTACACGAAAGTTTGTCCAAATGAGGTCCAACCCAATACCCTCCTATAACTTGATCATCGAGTTAACTATTTCACTTTTAAACTGTAGGAAACACTGGGAGTGGATATCATCTTTACTCCCGAGGGAAGCTGCCAATAGACCTTTACATCCGAATGGCTTCCTTCTGCTTGGCCTGCGGCATCAACCCAGAGTAAGATTTGACCCGCTGTTAATTGGTTTAGAATTTCCGGTATCGCTTCCACCGTAATCTCAATCTTACCTGGGGGCTGATCAAGCACCAATTCATTGGGGATATTTCTGACTTCAACATTCATATCTGTCAGCGTTTTCGTTTGAGCTGCCTTCCCAATACTGGCAACCACGGTGAAGTTTGTGCCCGAACTCATGGAAACCCCCGCGGGAAGGTTCACTTTTTCGGAGTTAATTTGAAAGGTTTTATTCTCTGATAAGCCCGCGATGCTTACCGTCCCAAGGTCAAGTGCATTAATCGCATTCAAATCCCCGGGTTTTCCCCAAACCTGAACCCGATCCGGCACCGCCTGAAGCGAACGCAAGTTCATTCCTACAGCCGGTTCCCCTTCACTTTTAATGCTTACGGGGATCGTCTTACTGGCCGCATCCTTGGCCATAATGGGTACGATAACCTCAACACTCCCCGGACTGGCAAAGAGTGTCTCCATATTCGGGGCTGAGCTAAAGATACTTTGCCCTTGCTTATCTCTAAACATAATGGGAAGCGATTTCGTCACTGACTCCGTAGCTTCGGCTATGCTCATCTCAACGGTAACTTTGTCTAAGCCTGCAAGAACAGAACCCGGCCCGCGAACATTGACAATGGAAGGTTTAATAATAGGCTCCCCTGCCATCAATCCTTCCGCAGGAGTCCCGGTAATATTCGCTTGAACAGGAAGCATCTTTTCCTGAACTGTATCAATCGTTAAGTTAACCGTTTTAGGAGTCAGTTCGACGATTTGAACCCCGGGGATGGGATCCATTTGGATTGTATATTGATGTTCACCCGGATCCGCCCCTGACAGATCAACATACGTATACAGATCATTGACATTCACGCTTGGATTATTTCCTTTCAGCCGAACACGAACAGAGGGAAGTTTTGTCATCACGATGGAATTACTCGGAATATTTTTAGTCACCAACGTTACCGTTAATGTTTGATCTCCATTCAACGTTTGCGTGGGTGTTGTATTTGTATTTGTCACCCAGAGCCAAAATAATATGGCCAAGAGCAGGGAAACTATTTTATAACCTAGATTCCTTTTTAATACCTCATGCATTTTTACGACCTCCAAAAAGGTACATAGCTCTTGCTCGTTTTCACTTGCAATTTCGTTATCAATAAGTCCCTCAGCATTTTTTCATCCAAAAAGCGCGTGATTATACCATCTATGGCAACGGAAACAGCGCCTGTCTCCTCAGAAACGATAATAACCAGTGCGTCAGAGACCTCCGATAAACCGATTGCGGCCCGATGCCGAGTCCCCAGTTCCTTTTGAATATTGGGATTCTCCGATAAAGGCAAAAAGCAGCCCGCCGCCGCCACACGATCCCCGCGAATAATCACAGCTCCGTCATGAAGCGGCGTATTCGGAATAAAAACGTTCACCAGGAACTCTGATGAAACTACGCCATCGATTTTAATGCCGGTTTCAATAAACTCCTGCACACCTGTCTCCCGTTCAATCGCCATTAATGCTCCGATCCGGTTTTTCGATAAGACCTGACTGCAGCGCACTAACTCTTCGACCACTTGCTCAAAGGCCTCTTGTCCCAAAGCTGAGGTATGACTTATAAAAAAGCGACCACGGCCAATTTGTTCAAGCGCCCTACGCAGCTCCGGTTGGAATACAACCGGCAAGGCCACAAAGAGCATCGTCCAAACTCTATCCAAAAGCCAATCGATCGTATTCAGATGCAGGGACTTTGAAATATTCGAAACAATAAGGAGAACAGCAAGTCCCTTCAAAAGTTGTACGGCACGAGTTCCCTTTATCAGCATGATTAACTGATAGAGCACGACCGCAACAACAACAATATCTATGATATTACGCCAATCCAATGGTACGCGGATCTGCGAAAGAAACTGGGCCACGGTCTACCTCCTTTGTTAATCTGAAAAATCTTGTTCGTTATTTTCTTACTACATTTTCTTTCTACGGCCTAACGGAGAATCCCTTGCCTGTCTCGAAAATTAATTTTACACTTTTATTATCACAATTGAAATAAAGTTTTTATTAAATTTAGGAGGAAAAGCCACACTACTTTATTATACCCTTTTTTATAATTAAAGGAAAATCACTTAAAAATTGCCCTCCCCAGTCTTGGTTTCTTGATTTCAACAGCTTGATGAGGACAGAGCTCTTGACAGCAAAAGCAGCGAATACAAGCGTCAAGATCAACAACCGGTCGATTCTCTTCATTCATGACCAATGCTTTAGGCGGGCAATTATTAAAGCAATCTTTGCATCCGACACACAATTCATGCCGGAAATACGGACGCGGTCGAACCCGATTCATAATAAAGCCTCGTGCCGTTTTCGGCAAAGGGACCCTGTCGATAAAATTAACCGAAGATGTTTTCGGAAGAACGAAGTTCTGAATCCGCCAAAGGGAACGCGGATCTCCTATCCATTCCACCTCTTCCAAACGGCTTGCCAGTCCCTGTTCTCGGGCGGCCATAATCGTGGGAACCTTTTCCGGTTTTAACCCAATCAAGGACGTTGCAACAACATCTAGGGCAAAAGGATCCTGACTGATCAACAATGCACCAACAGAACGGGGTTTGCCTCCCGAAGGGCCATCTCCTTCCATTCCTACGATCCCGTCCATAATACTTAAAGCAGGTTTAATGCAAGTCGCAATGTCTACTAACAACCCGGCAAAGATTTTCAGATCCGGCATTTTGAGATGATACTCTGCTTTCAAAAGTCCGGGTATAACCCCAAACAAAATCTTTACGGCACCGGTAAAGGTCATCATCCCGTGGGTTTTCAGCTTCGATAACGTAATCACGACATCAGCATCAATCACGCTCTTCGTCACGGCAAGGCTCTTCACAATTTTGCCTTCCGGATGAGAAACCAACGTTTGCCCCACATCCCAATTTAAGAGGGCCCCTGTGCGATCGGCAACCTCTTTCATTCCCGAACGTGCATAAATTCCCTGCAAAGCGCCTGTAGTATAAGGCCCGCCGGGACTGTCGCCGATGATGGGAATACCTCCCGCCTCCTGTACTAAATGAACCACTGCTTCAACGACACTGGGATGCGTCGTAACCGCTTCTTCCGGTCTTTTTTTCATGAGAAGATTCACCTTGAGCAATACCTTTTGACCAGGCTTTACAAAAACTGACATTTCGCCCAGTCCTTGCAACCCTTGGCGTAGAATCTTTTCGACATCGGCAGTATATTCCGGACAATATTTCACAACAACTTTCGGCTGCATAACTCCTCCATGCAATTTTAATGCTAAAATATTATACACTTATTTTATTACAGATCGAAAAAATTTGCCCGAAAAAATGGAACAATGTACCGGTAGGCTTGTTTAATCGCTAATGTTATACTAAGGACGATCCGAACAGACAACTTCATTTTCTTTTAAAAGTTTTAGGAGGTAATAATTAAATGAAGAAGTTTTCAAAAGTCGCAATAAGTTTAACATTCATTTTTTCAATGGGAATAGCAGTTCCCGCACAAGCAGCAATCTATGCAGCGAACAATTATTCCTCTTCAAGCGGATACAGCATACCTTTACGCAGCTATGTTTATACATCTCCCACACAAGCAGCAGCTTCCACCCCCACGAATACAACGACCAATACGGGTGCTAATACAACTATAACACCACCGGTCGCCTCACAAGCAACCCCAAGTGCCGGCTCAAGTGTGATTTCCTTAAAACCATACTTCTTAAGTTACCCGACAACCAACACTACCCCATCTACCCCTGCTCCTGCTCCTGCTCCATCACCTACACCCGGTACCCCTGTTCCGGCTCCGGCTCCGGCCCCAACTCCTGCTCCAACAACCCCAACTAGTTCAAAGACAATTCCGGCCGCAACTTCAATCAGCACGCAAGAGCAGCAGATGATTGATGAAATTAACAAAGAACGAGCCAATGTCGGTCTGGCACCGCTCAAAGTGGATCTTCGCCTAGTGGGTGTTGCTCAGGTTAAGGCCAATGACATGAAAACCAATGGATATTTCAGTCACACTTCTCCGACGTACGGCAGCCCTTATGACATGATGAAAATGGCCGGAATCCAATACTATTCTGCCGGTGAAAATATCGCCCGCAACATCTCTGTTGATGCCGCCATGGCTGCCTTCATGAGCAGCTCCGGCCACAAAGCCAATATTCTCAATGCAAACTACACCCACGTCGGTGTCGGCATCGTTTACAGCAGTTCCGGAACGTATTTTGTTCAGGAATTTGCCAGAGAATAGATATTAAATAAACTATCGAATAAACTACCAATAAAATTTGAGTCAATTCAAAGCGCGGCAAGTCCGCGCTTTTTTTATATTATCTGAAGCCACAGCCAAAATTTAGCTTGTTTATACTCTATATCACACTATTCGAACATATTCTATATCGAGAAGCAATACACCATTACCTATAAACCGATCATTGGCTACAGCGACGCAATCGCACCGTGGCTGGACTGGGGTTTACTTCTATTTCTTATTCAGGCCTTTATCTAGCTTCCGATTCCGCCCTCTTTTCCGCAGCCTTAAGCAAAGCATCCGATGCAAAAAGTACATCATTAGGCGGGGACTTTGTTCACGAAAACGACTGGCAGAGACGGGCTATGGAAATTCAAAAACATCTCCCAGAAATTGCTTCTGATCCCTCTTTCTAATTCGTCACACTTAATTTCAGAATGAATATGATACCCCGAAACCAGGATTAAAGGAGGGATATATAACCCATGACAGATGCATTTCAATTCGATCCATATCAAGAAAGGGTTTGTATCATTGTCGAGAAAGTATTTTTCAGCTGCCAACAAAGAGAATGTTTCCCCGACTTTGAAGTCGAACTTCCGCAGTCAGGAGGACCCTTTACCTTTGTCAGTATCGCCTTTAACAATGGTATAATTCTCCCCGACAGCATTGTCATTACCCCAATCCCCGGGCGTCCAAACTTTGCCCGAGCTCAATTCACCGTTCGCATTTGCTTCACAGTTACCATTAGGAATGCCGTCGGCACCCTTATCCCTATCACTGGCTGCCTTCCGGATATTCAAAAAGACATCGTTATTTTCCATCCGCCGACACGCTCAGAATTCGACTTTAACCTTCGCGTCGAAACCCGCAGCGAACTCTTAGTTCCCGCAGTCGTTTCCGATGATGACCTTGTTCTTACGGTAGGTTCCTTTGTCATCTCAAAACTCACCGGATTTGTGCAGCTTTCAATTGATGCTTTCGGCTATTGCCCTGAGCCGCCTTTCTGTGAAGAATTCCCGTCAGAAACACCGTGCGTCGATTTCTTAAATCCAAACCTAACGCCTTTCCCAACCGATTTCTTCCCGCCTCAATTACCCCAAATCCTTAAGGATCTCAACAAATAGTCCCTTCTCTTGTTAATCCTTTAATCTGTAAAAACACTAGGGCTGTCTCAGGACAGCCCTAGCCTATAACAAGGAGGTGTATCCATTGCCCTATTTTCTTCCGGTCTCACAAACGTTAATCATTAATCAACATGCATCCTTCTTCCTTGATATCAATAATGAAGGACTCTCTTTATGCTCCAACTCAAATAAGCAGATGCTCTTCGAGTTGAAAGAGCCTGTCATACTTGCCCAAGGGATCGCCGAAAACCCTAACCGAGTTCATCTCGCTTATCTTAAAAAGACGGGGGAGCTCTGTTATTCCATTGTCACGATCACCGGTGAACATCAAACCATGACACTCGGAAAACTCGATACCCGGAACAGCCGCTATGATCGCCTCATTCTTCTTCCCGTGGAAAAGGTGATACATATCTTTTATGCCGCCTCGCATGACGCCCTTCCCGATGTTTGGCGCATCAATCATCTTTTATGGAACGGGCAAACTTGGAAATCGGCACAATTAGGTGATGTCGTCCACCCGCGTCATCCCCTGTATCATGTCTTTCTGGATTCAAAATCAAATCTCCATCTTCTTATGATGACTTTTCTCGGCAATCACTCTGTCCTCCTATCCAATTTCTTTAATGGAAGCTATCATATTTGGGCCAAAAACCAAGAATCCTTAACCATCCCACGCGAAGTCATCGATATGGCAGCCCTTATCACCCCTAATAATACCGGCTGCCTATTTTGGGGAGCAAAACAACCCGGCTCTGACAAATTTGAAATCGGCTTTGCAACTCAACCCAATATGTGTGACTTTACGAGCGCTTGGCGGATTGAACCTAATCCCGTCAATGATCTCAACGGCCCGTGGAAAGGCTTTGGCGTACTCAATTCCGAAGGAATCCTCAATATGCTCCTCAATACCGATCAAGAAAGACTGTTTCAGTTCCAGTTTAAACAGAAACACTGGACTTTCGCAGCAAGTTCCCCTCCTAAGCATTCAACACTCCACCTTATTCAAAAGACAGAGTCTGTAATCAATTACACGGAATGGCTGTTGAATCACGAGGAACCGTATACCCCGTTATTTCCCCATGAAATTCAGCTCTCATTTGAACTGCCTAAGAACTCAATCCCTCAAGCGCCCATAGAAGCCTCAAATTCGGTCCCCGTCTTTAAACAAACGGCTTCCTCGCAAATTCAGCCCGCTTTCGATCCCCGCTCCCTCCCCAAGGCGGTTCATGAATCAGAAAGTTCCCTAGCCAAGGTTTCGGGTAATAGGAATATAGCAGGGACGGGGATAGGGGCAGAAACAGAAATAGAAGCTAGGGTTGCAGTTGGGCCTGCTGTTGATACTGCAGTTGGATCTGCTCTTGAGTCCGCTATTGATACCGCTGTTGATACCGCTGTTGATACCGCTGTTGAGCCCGAACCCGTGCTTGACGAACCCGGGCTTGAGACCACCCATGAAACCGGGAAGGGGAGTGACTCCGCCGCACTGCTCAGTGATATTAATGAAAAACTCGAGGGTATTCCCGAATCCTTGAGGGAACTCCTTCAGGAAAAAACAGCCTCACTTATTGACACGATAGAATATCTTACCCTGCAAAGCCTTGAAACACAGGAAGCCCTCACTTCCCTAGAGAAAAGAGTTGACGATCTGATCGATTCTCAAGAATTGAAAAGGAAGAAAGGATTTTGGGCACGATGGTTAACATCCATGAAAGAATGAATTTAGGGGAACTGTTAAAGGAGCATCCGGAACTAAAATCTATCCTTGTTAGACATGGTATTCCGGCCGCCGGTTGAAAAGCACGCTATCTACTCTATATGAGTGTTGGGCAGGTTGCTCAGCAATACAATGTGAATGTTAAGACCTTAATCAAAGCTTTAAAAATCCATGCTAAATCTAAACCTTGAATTCAATTAATAAGGGGTTTTTCAATGTGAAAGTACTTTTCCAACTTCGATCAGACTATCGAAAGAATCCCGCGGGAGATACTGTCCAACTCCTGGGCACAGCTCAAGCCCTGCAAAAACTCGGCGTTCAAATATTTATATCAGCTGATCCCCATATTGAACTCAGTGAATATGACTTAGTTCATATTTTCAATGCCACTCGCGCTTCTGATGCTTCGATGTATATTGAAAATGCCAAACGCCAGAAAAAGCCTGTCGTTCTTTCCCCGATCTATTGGAATATGCAAAAATATCTAGAGAAGCAGGATGCAAACTCTATGGCCTTAAGACAATGGGAAGAACATCAGCCTTGGCGCAGCCAATTACTCAAAGACTGTGATCTGCTGCTCCCTAATGGTCAATTAGAAATGGACATGATCCGGGAAGATTTCCAAATCAATACGCCCTATCAGGTTATCCCGAATGGATTTCCCGAGGAATATCTCACGGTTGACGAAACTCTTTTCCGAGAGAAATGCCCCGGCTTACCGGATCAGTTTGTTCTTTCCATTGCTCGTATTTCCTCTCGCAAGAACCAAGTCTTACTGGCAAGATACTGTTATGAGCTCGGGCTAACCCTCGTTTTAGCGGGGCCTATCAATGACCCTTCTTATTTTGAACAGGTTCAGTCATATTCCAATGTGATCTATTTGGGAACCTTACAGGGACGTCTTCTTGCCTCTGCCTATGCTTCCGCAAAAATCCATGCGCTCCCCAGTTGGTTTGAAACGCCGGGACTCTCGAGCCTTGAAGCAGGAGCATGTGGCGCTGTTGTCCTATCTACCGACCAAGGATCGACCACCGAATACTTTAAAGATATGGCAGTTTATATGAATCCTTTCCAAGAAGCCAGCCTCAAAACTGCTCTGGAAACTTCTTTAGACTTTTCACCGGAACCTTTAACGAATCACATTCGCCATAATTTTACCTGGTCCAAGGTTGGCGAACTGACACTCGCCGCCTACGAAACTGTCCTAAATACACCATCAGTTTAAACTTTTCGGGAAGAAAAGGAAATGCATAGAATACGGGCATATCATAAATCTTCTGATAACTTCATTTCAAATCATTTGATCTTTAAAGGATTTTTCTTTTTTAAGTCGAATACTAAACTTGGTTTTTAAAGGATATTTAATTGGGAGGTCCTGACTTTGCTTGGTTATCCAGCATCTCTCGAACAGGTCATAAATAAAGAGAGCCTTGTTGACTTACTCGATACCTTGCCCGATTTTGTCTTTCTTCTGGCCCCCGATTTTACAATACCCTATTACAATCTCGCTTTTCGGCAATTGTTTGGAGATCCAAAACAGAAAAAATGCTTCCAGCTCATTCAGAAATGTGATCATCCCTGCTCAGACTGTCCCTCTGTTAAAACCAGAGTTTCTACAGGTCCTCATCAATGGGAAATGGAAACTCTGGATTCAAGAACATTTAATATTAACGAACGTCTTTTTATTGGACCGGACAATATCCCCTATATTTGTAAGAGCGGCGAGGAAATCACTGAAAAAAACGCCTATGCCCACTTCGACCGTCTTAACCTGCTTGCTGAAATGGCTGCAAGCCTTGCTCATGAAATTCGAAATCCAATCACGACTGTCAAAGGATTTCTTCAGATCCTTGGATCGAAAAATGAGTTTAGCTCATATCGGGATTATTATAATATCATGATAATGGAACTGGAGCGGGCAAACACGCTGATTACTGAATTTCTGTCCCTCACCAAAAACTCAACTCAGGATATGCGTATTCAAAATCTCAACACCATTATTGAAACCCTCTCCCCTTTAGTCCAGGCCGATACTATAAATGCAGGCATTACGTTAATATTGGAATTAGGAGAAATTGAAGATATCCTGCTGGGTGAGAAAGAAGTCCGTCAACTCATCCTTAACTTATTCCGCAATGCGATCGAAGCGACTGAACCCGGCAAATGTTTAACTCTAAAGACCTTTATGGATTCGGGACAAGTTATCCTAGCCATCCGTGACGAAGGCCCGGGTATTAGACCCGAAGTACTCGCTAAACTCGGCGTTCCCTTTTTTACAACGAAAGAAAAAGGCACAGGTTTAGGGCTGGCGATCTGCAATAATATCATAAAACGTCATCACGCGGAAATGGATATTGAAACTTCTTCTAAAGGGACAACCTTCTATATTAAGTTCAAGACATCCAAAAGCTAACTCCATACCTATCTTATTTATTCATAACTCAAACAGTGAACCGGATGATATCTGTAAAGGAAGTCATCCGGTTCTATCATTACTTATTTGCAATATATCTCACAAGATCAACGACACGATTGGAATAGGCCCATTCATTATCATACCAAGCCAGAACTTTAACCATCCGATCGCCAATCATTCGGGTTGAAAGACCGTCCACGATCGAACTATGAGGATCTCCGTTAAAATCACGGGAGACTAAAGGAAGCTCTGTATAGGATAAATATCGTTTAAGCGTTCCTTCTGATGCTTCCTTTAATTTAGCGTTGACTTCTTCTACCGTTGTCGGTTTTGATACGTTAGCCACAAAATCAACCAGGGAAACATTGGGAGTGGGAACCCGTACAGCTAACCCTGTAAGTTTTCCCTTGAGTTCAGGTAAGACTAACGCAACTGCTTTAGCCGCTCCTGTTGTGGTTGGAATCATAGATTGGAAGGCGGCACGTGCCCTGCGCCAATCATTATGTTCCAAATCCAATATTCGTTGGTCATTGGTTACGGAATGAGTTGTGGTCATCATCCCCTGCTCAATTCCGAACTCTTCAAGTAAAACTTTAGCAATAGGGGCTAAGCAGTTCGTCGTACAGGAGGCATTCGATAAAATGTGATGTTGGCTAGGGTCATATTGACCTTCATTCACTCCCATTACGATGGTAATATCTTCGTTTTTTCCCGGAGCGGTAATAACGACTTTTTTAGCCCCTCCTTTTATATGAAGGGCTGCCTTATCGCGTTGTGTAAAGCGACCGGTTGCCTCTATAACAATATCTACCCCCAGTTCTCTCCAGGGGAGTTTTTCCGGGTCCTTTTCAGCGAATAAACTGATAGATTGTCCATTAACCCTCATTGTTTTCCCATTGACTTTAACTTCAAAGGGAAGAGTCCCATGGGTAGAATCATATTTAAAGAGGTGTGCTAATAGATCTGGCTCTCCTAAATCATTAACTGCGACGATGTCAAGGGGGGATTCACTCTTGAGGGATGCTCTCAAGGCTAGTCTACCGATTCGTCCGAAACCATTAATTGCAACACGTACTGACATATGAACCTCCATTCCGCCGCTGCCACAGGCGGCACAACTCGACACGCTGTTAAAATTCTGCTGCCACGTACTTGATTTCCATAAATTCCATCAGACCCATTCTTGCCCCTTCACGACCCAGACCACTTTGTTTGACACCCCCCATCGGTGCATAGGCGACTGAAGGCAAGGCGTTATTGAGACCGATAATTCCAAACTTCAGGGCTTCTGTAACCCGGGTGGATCGCGCTAAATCATGGGTATAGACATAGGCCGCAAGCCCCATATCCGAATGATTTGCTTTTTTAATAACTTCATTCTCATCAGTGAACTTGAATATCGGCGCAACCGGAGCAAATAATTCTTCATGGGCAAGTGTTGCGCTTTCCGGGACGTTTTCCATAATAATCGGCGGAACATAATAACCTTCCGCAGGGACTTTGGCTTTGGGTACTAAATATGTCGCCCCAAGTGCTTCCGCTTCACTGACTATTTTTTCAACCCTGTTTTTGCTTTTTAAATCAACCATAGGTCCCAGATCAAGATTCTTCTCTTCCATGGGGTTCCCGATCTTCATTTTCGATATTTTATCAGCAAAGGCCGCGGCAAATTTGTCATAGACTTTTTCATGAACATAGAAGCGATTTGCACCGATGCAGGATTGGCCGTTGTTTCTGAATTTCGTAATCATCGCACCATTAACCGCTTTCTCGATATCCGCATCTTCAAATACAATGAAAGGTGCATTTCCGCCGAGTTCTAACGATAGATGCAATATTCCTTCGGCCGCTTGATGCATCAGACTCCGCCCTACGGCAGTGGAACCTGTAAAGCTCACGACACGTACGGCAGGATGTTTCATCATCGCCTCTGTTGTCGCGGCAGCCGGACCTTGAATTAAATTCGCCACTCCCTTTGGAATACCGGCATCTTGCAAACATTTGAATAACTCGACTACACTTAACGGCGCTAATTCAGAAGCCCTTGATACGACAGTACAGCCTGCCGCCAGGGCGGGTGCTAATTTTCGTGCCTGAATCGAAACCGGAAAATTCCAAGGCGAAAGGCACAGGGCAACCCCGGCCGGTTGTGAATAGGCAATATGACGTTTGTTCACCGCATCACTGGGGATCATTTCACCATAAGGTCTTCTGATCTCTTCAGCAAACCACTGAAAATATTCCGCCGCAAACATGATCTCCCCAACTGCCTGGGGAATTGGTTTTCCGGATTCGGCGGCCAATATTTCGGCGATATGATCTGCCCCTTGACGCAAGAGATCAGCCACACGATTTAAGATATTGGCCCTTTCACGTACAGAGGTTGAAGACCACGATACAAAAGCGGACTTGGCAGCCTCAACCGCTGCTAAAGCATCATCAACTCCGCCGTAACCTATCTCACAAAATACCTTTCCGGTCGCAGGGTTAACGATCCCCTTTTTTTCTTTTTTAATGGGCTCTTTCCATTCTCCATCAATAAAGAGTGACTTTTTAATCTCGCTGTACACAATCCTTTTCCTCCAGTCGATTTTCATTGTATCATTACTTATTCCTCAAAGTGACTTGTTTGATTTCTATTGGCAAGCCGCAAGCTTCCAGACTCGCAGGGCACTGTTTTCTTCGATCAAGGGATCCACTAAAGCGAGTTCCAACCATTCGGCAAAACAATCCGCAATCCCATTCTCAGTTAAGAAGCGTGGCTCGAGTGCACGTTCCTTGGAGGCAACCTTAGCCAATTGGATTAAATGCGCCGCATCACCCCTTAAATCTAACCCCGGACCTTTCAGTCCAACCATGACTTTGTTTTCTCCTTGCTTTAAAACATCATAAGCCTTCTGTCCTAAATAAATCGCCTCTTCCCGATCTCGTTTGGCAACAGTCCATGTGTTTGATCGTTGTAAAACACCAAAGTTTTCACTGCGGCAGGAAACTCCCTGTTGACGCAGAACATTTGCCAAAAATACGCCAACACCGCCGGGAATAGTGTTGCTTTCGTCTCCGCCGATTCTTTGGTCGGCAATCGCCGCATCGTTATCATCTTTAACACCCTCACTTACGACCACAAGTACACAAGGTTCGGTTTTCAAAAGCATCTTTATTCTCGCCACAAATTTTTCGATACTAAATGCCTTTTCCGGAGGATAAATTTCAATGGGAAGAAATCCCGGTATTTTCTTTCTTGTCAGTGCAGCCGCGGCCGCCAGCCATCCAACATTCCGTCCCATCACTTCAACGATACGAACCCTCTCAAAATTGCGCATGGACCAGAGATCGAAGGCCAGCGATCTCACACCTTCGGCGACGAACTTAGCGGCGCTTAAATAGCCGGGGGCATGATCCGTAAACCAAATATCGTTATCAATCGTTTTGGGAATCCCGACGATTTGTACTTCCGGTGCAACGGCCGCGATTTGATTAGCGGACCACATGGTTCCGTTCCCACCGATGAACACAAGCTGATCAATCTTCTTTTCGCGTAAGACATTTTTAACGAGCTGCATCCTTTCCTCAGTTAACGGATATCTCCCGGACCCCAGCACCGCCCCGGGCTGTCGTTTTAAGGCTTGAATTTCCCGATCGCTGATTCCACTCAATTCCAGTGTCCAGCCCTTGACCATTCCCTCGATCCCGTTTTGGAAACCAAGAATCTGCTGATTTTTATGATCAGATTTACATTCTTCGATAAACCCTGCCAAACTTGAATTCAACACGGATGTCGGTCCACCCGCTTGAACAACAGCAATATTTCCCATATTCTCACCTCAACTTATGCAGATATGGCATAGGGCTACCTTTCCAAAACAAGTGGTAATTGGATTTCTTGATTCGGAAGGGTTATCTTTTCTTGCGGCCACCACTCGGGAACAGAGGTTAAAACTTTCAGTTGATTATCGGGCATGAGCAATACTGTTTCCTCGACTTTTGTCCCGTCCACTGTCGGATTCCAAGCCAGCATTTGATTCGGTTGAAAAACTTCATGCTGAGTTTCCCCTATTCTGTATTCCCTGGGGATATAGCCAATCGCTCCGCCTTGGTGGTGACGCTTCCATTCATCAGGGAACCCGGCATTTGCATAGGCTTCGTTCCCTTTTTCAAACACTGTATTGCAATCAACGCCAATCTTGCAATTTTCCAAAAAGGTCTTTTCCACCGCTAAAGCAGCCTTGTAGTTATTTCTCAGTGTATCAGGCAAGCTTCCAAAATAAACAGAACGGGTAAGAGCGCTGTGCAGCCCGCCTTTTTCCCCTACCAAACCGATGATGACATAATTTTTAAGCCGTTTCGCCGTTGTTACAGGATGACGGAACCTTTTCCTTTCGTCTGCTGCCACGAGAAGAACGGCCGGTCGAACACCTTGGCTCATCAGTCTTTTTGAGAGTTCAGCCTGAATATCAAATTCAGATTGCCCAGGCACAATACTCAGGCACGTCGCCGCTATTTCTCTTGAACAAATCTCCGAAAGTTCTTCAGCCCTTTTTACTTCCTCTGCCGTTAAACTATACCGCAGCCGATTCAGCTCAGCCCCGAGTACCGGCCATTCGCCCATCGGCGTATCTGTCCCGATTTTCCGCTCCTTTACCAATTTCTTGATCGCATTGACTCTGCTTTCATACCATTCATAGGTCCACGGTTCAAAGCCTAGCCCCTGAACTTGTTCCTCCATAAACCGTTTGATTTCATTTTTAGGGGCAATCACATACTTCTTCTCGCCGAGTATGACAATCGCAGCCGCTCCGGTTTCCGACCCTGTAACGACTCGATTAATTCCGCCACCCGTTATCCATGAGAAATTATAAGCTTTTGATAAGCAAACCCCTTGTAAATTCAGCTTAGCCAACAGCTTTTCAATTTTCCGTAGCTTCTGGTCCACTTCTGACTCTTGCTCAGTCATGATATCGTCTCCTTTATATCCTATACGTTAATCCAGCGGCCTTCGTCAGAAGACTGTAATGCTGCCGAAATAATTTCCTGACAGCGCAATCCATCTTCAAATGTTGCTCCCCAGGGCGCTATATCTTCCCCTGTGGCAATGCAACGTAAAAAATGTTCAATCATATGGATGTGATAATGTTCCCATCCGAGATTATGACCGCGCGGCCACCAATATTTAGCATAATCGTGAGCTTCCGGTTCTGTGGCATTGATGGTTCGCATTCCTTGCAAATAAAGGGGATCATCCTTCGTAAAAAATTGGAGGTCATTGCCCTTTGATAAATCGAAGACAATACCGCCCTTACTGCCGTGGATTTCAATGCGCCACATTGTTTTATAGCCTGTGGCGACCTTACTCGCCTCGAACGTTGCCATAGCCCCATTCTCAAGTTTAAGCCACAGCGCGGATGCATCATCGGTATCAATCGGATGGACAATACCGTCAGAATCGTATCTTTTATCAATAAAAGTGGTATTCCAAGCCATGACCGACAGGGGTTCCGCTTGAAGTAAAAACCTCATCATATCTATCGCATGAGAGTTCAAATCCCCAAGCACTCCGCTGCCGGCTTGTTTTTTATCCAGACGCCATATAAATGGCGCCTGCGGATCTGAGAAACGATCCAGCAAGTATTGGGAACGGAAATGATAGATCCTTCCCAACCGGCCCTCCGCAATGATCCGGCGGGCCAGTCTTAAGGCCGGAGCAAACCGGTAATTAAAAGCAACAATACTCTTAATCCCTTTCTTATCGGCTTCCTTTGCCGCATTTGACATCCTTTTCGCTTCTTCTAAGTTAAGCGCGAAAGGTTTTTCAACGATCACATGCTTACCCGCCTGCAAAGCAGCAATGCAGGGTTCCTCATGCACGTTGTTGCTTCCGGTATTATCAAAAATATTAATGTCCGGGGCGCAAATCATTTCTCGCCAATCCGTATTCCATCTTTGATAGCCGTAACGTCGGGCCGCCTCTCGAACTTTGTCTTCGTTACGTCCGCAGATACTGATTAACTCCGTCTCGACAGGCATGGGATAAAATATATAATTTGCTTTTTTGAAAGCATTGGTATGAGCTTTACCCATGAACCCATAGCCGAGCATACCCACCCCAAGTTTTTGCACCAATTCCAGTCACTCCGTTTCATCAACACTTTTTTTTCCGAAAAATCCCGAAATAAAAGCAACCGACAACAAAATTATGGGAAAGAAGTTATAAGGTGCAGTTTGAAAGGCTCCTATTCCCAGTGTCCCTAAAACAAGGAAGTTCATATTTGACCATGGAACGAGGGCTGCAATCGCAAAGGACCCTTCAATCAAATCCTTGGACAGATGTTCGCTTTGCCAACCGGCCAAACGATATTTTTCCATCAGAAAAGGAGAGGGGACAAGAATAGCGGGAATAATCGCGCAGGTCATAGCTGAGATCAGCGTTCCCAGGAGCGTCGCCAAAGCATTGATCTTGCCGTGAAATATCTTCCGATTCATGAGACTGTTTAAAATAAGTTTAATCACACCGATCCGTTCCATTGTTAAGGCCCAGGCCGATGCCAATAACATCAGTTCAACCACATTGCCAAAGTTAATAACCCCGCCGCGCGTGAGTATTTGACCCAAAAGCGAATTTTGATTCAGGGTATAGCCAAAACTCATGGCTTGTATCACCGACATCAAGGAAAGGCCCTGCACTTTCATGGCAATTGCCGATGAAAACAGTAAATTAACGCCTAAAGCCGGAATAATCGGAACCCTGAAGAGGATGAGTAAAAACAAGACGACTACCGGTAAAAATAACCACGGACTAATTTGGAATAACGATAAAAGACCGTCACGAAGATATGAAACATCCGGAAGGGTCGTGTTTTTCAACCCAACCATACCGTAGAGAAGATAAAGAACCGCCGAGATCAAGAACACGGGAAGACCTCGTCTCAAGAGTAACCGTATCAATGTAGGAAGTTGACCCCCATTTTGACTAATGGCTAATGCCGATAAGTCACTCAGGGGTGAAACAAGGTGACCCGCCAGTCCTCCGGAAGTAATCGCCCCCACAATAATAGGCATCGGTAAACCCAAGGCTGTTCCCAATCCCAGCAAAGCAACCCCAATAGTACCAAAGGCCGCGGCATCCGAACCTGTGACAAGGGCCATGATAAACGTCAAGATAAAGGACTCTGTCAAGAAAAATGGGGGGGATAACCACTGAAGTCCATAAAATATGAAGGACGGGATAATCCCTGCCGCCATCCATATTCCAATCGTGGCGCCAATCAGCAATATGATAAGGACGGCAAAACTGCATTGACCCATTCCGTCCAAGGCCGCGCCTTCAATATCTGTCCAATGATAACCGAGACGGACCCCGATAAAACCCGAAAGAAAGATTCCAAAAATAAATGGGATTTGCAGCGGCAAGCCCACTTGACTTGCCGCAATAAGAGCCAAGATGGCAGGAACGGTTGCTATTAAAGCATATGACTTCGTAATGACTTTCGGTTCCGTTGCCATATCATTCAGATCCTTAACTATTATTAAAACTCAATCGTTTCAAGATCTAATAATTGGGCTAATTCTTGCAGCTCTTTAACATAATCTCCGTAGATAACAACATAATGGTGTTCTAAACCTTTCTTAAGTAAAGTTTGCAAAACGCCCTCCACTGGTGTCTCGGTGTGAACCGGAAGCGTATTGCCGCTATAAAGCATGGGTGCTTCAAGCCCGGTTCCTTTTCCGATTAAAAGACGAAGCTTTCCGTCTTGATCAGGGCTTATGCGGCAAATGGTGACCGGACCGTCTTTCAAAGGACCGTAAACGGATAACGGCATCTTGCGATTAGGATGAACACCGGCAACCGGTGGGTAGTTCGGAGAGAGTAAAGAACGAGGGCCATTCCCGCAATGCCAAAAGATGAGTTCATTTTTTTCTGAGTCGCCCGTGACTAGGTCAGCGATAAACGTTGCCTGTCCGGACAATATTTGACCGATTTGCATAGATACGGCTCCGTTCACATCGGCTTCACATGCGGCAACCACACCGTCATCATTTAATTGGCTGAGGGCAAAACAAACCGCGCCGCCATACTTAACCATAAAATCAGGCCAACATTCTACGGCTATGGCATCCAAGGATTTCTTTGCCATGACCTCTTTCAAAGCATAATAAGCGTTCACAGATTTTTGCGTGGCCGCGGTATCGACACGGTTCAGCCCTTCCAGGTTATCCACTAACGGATGAATATCACAGGACATCGAATTTCCTAGATCGAAAACTTCTTGTAAGGAGATGGTATTGACGGTTATTCCCAAGATACCGGCCAGGGCAATTTCATTAAAGTTCGACGGATAATAACCACCCGGACGATTCCCGACTATCCCGATCTTCTTCCCTTTCAGCGAGTTAACAACAACCGCCGCCCTGAGGAAAGCAAGCACATCGGCACACACTTTCGCCGAATCCGGATTTCCGTAGACTCCTTTGAACTTTTTGCCGGCAGCTGCTAAGGCGTGAGCGGCTAAGTTTAAACCACAGAAAGAATTGAGGCTGAGTCGTTCACCGGTCGGTTCTTCTTTAAAAGACCAGATGAGCAGTGGGAGGTCAATGCTATGCGCAAGAGAAAGAACCATTGAGGCATCTGTAAAAGTGCCTTGTACAACAACAACCGCCGTTAGCCGAGCCTTCTTAAGAACATCTACAACCCCGGAAACCTCAGCTTCAACCGTGATCGGCTGCGCAATCTTTTCGACATCAAACCCTGCTTGTTTAACAACCTGGGTTACGGATTCGTAATATTTTTCAGCTAGGGAAATTTCAAATTGGGGGCGTCCAAGCATCAATAATCCGATTTTATTTGCACTCTTATTCACAGTTTATTCTCCTTTTCACTTACATCAACATAAAGAAATAATCTTTAATTATTCTTTACGCTATATTCTCTTTTAAAGGTGTTAGCCTTTTACCGCGCCTCCTGTTAACCCATCAACAAGGTAACGCTGCAAGAGGATAAAAATAATGACGACAGGAATGGTCGAGAAGATACAGGCTGCCATCATGCCGCCCCAATTATGTTTGAACGCACCTGTGAACACTAAAACTAAGCCTGCAGGCAACGTTTTCATCGTGATATCATTCGTTAAAACCATGGGGAACAGAAGATTGTTCCAAGCATCCAAGAAAGCAAAGATACCGGTGGATACAATTCCCGGGATGGTGAGCGGAAGAACGACCTTTCTCATCGCCTGAAAACGCGTACACCCATCGACCATGGCTGCTTCCTCTATTTCAACAGGGACAGTATCAACGAACCCTTTAATCATCCAAATTCCAAACGGCAAAGCGAACGATGTAAAGGCAATTACCATGCCGACATACGTATTGAGCAAATGAGCCTTGTTATATAAAACATAGAGTGGTGCGAGCATAACAACTAAGGGAAACATTTGAGTAATTAAAACGCTGACCAAAATCTGATTTCTAAAACGGAACCGAAGCCTTGATAAAGCATATCCGGAAAAAGTAGCCAGAACAAGCGTAACAAGAACCGTGAGAACGGATGTAACAAAACTATTAAAAAAGAATCTCATAATCGGGGTTTCGGGTGAAAACAAACCCGCGTAATTCTCCATTGTAGGATTGGCCGGCCACCATTCCGGCGGCAATTGAAAAACATCGAGATTTGATTTGAAAGATGTTGAAAGCATCCAATAGATCGGAAAGAAAGTCCATAAAAGTAAAATTCCAATCGTTGCGCTGACTGAAATCGTCCAACCCAGCGTAAACTTCCTTCGGAACATCACATACCCTCCCTCACATTTGCAATTGGCTTGAATTCTAATCCTGCTTATATAAAACCTTTACATAAATGAGTGATACGGCTAAAAGAACAAGGCACCATACGATACCTACTGCGGAGGCATAACCAATATTAAATTGTTCAAAAGCCAAACGGTAAATATAGATCACTAGCGTTGTCGTTGAGTAAACCGGGCCCCCACCCGTCATCGTATAAACAATCGGGAAGTTGTTAAAATTCCGAATGACCATAAGCAAGCTGGTAATCACAATAATTCCCTTTAAATAGGGCAATGTTACATAACGGAATTCTTGCCGGCGACTTGCGCCTTCGCATATTGCCGCTTCTTTAACATCCATCGGGATCGATTTTAAACCGGCGGTAAACATTAAAATGTAAAAGGGGATCTGATTCCAGATATTGGCGACAATGACAGCAATCATTGCAAGATCCGCCCGCATCAGCCACGGCAAGAATTTCTGGATGAGACCGGCATTTTCCATAATGACATTCGCTACGCCAACTTCAACATCAAAGATTAACATAAACAGATAACCGACAATGACGCCCGGAATAATCCACGGCACCAGTAAGAATCCCCGCAGCCATGAAAATTTCTGAGATAATTGATCCACAACAATGGCACCCCATAAGCCGACAACCAAACTAATGACGACAGAAACCGCAGTAAAAACCAATGTATTTTTTAACGAAAGCCAGAAGGTGTCATCATTTAACATCGTTTGGTAATTCTTTAAAAAGTCGAATTTTATCTCATCCGGTCTTGTTAATTCATAGTGGAACAATGACAGCCCTGCTGAACTAATAAGCGGATATAGAATAACAATACTGAGGATCAATATTGACGGAAAAATTAACAGGAAAGGGAGAGACAAATGGGGTCTCCCCCATTTGCCCTTTCCCATCGGTTTTCTAGAAAACGATGGGTTACTTGCCATTCACAATTCCCTCCAGTTTTGTCTGCATGTTATTCAAGATTGTAGGGATTGGATCATTGGTCGTAATAATTTGTTGCACACCTGTCATAATTTCGGTGGATATCTTCGGCAAGTTTGGTCCGACCGGTAAAGATACAACACTCGGTATTACATCTTTGATAAAGGTCGCCCGAACGGGATCGCCGAATACATCCTGATATTGATCAAAGCCAATTTTTGTAGCCGGCAATACGCCGATTTTCGCATTGTATCCCTTGGCAGACTGTTCGCTATTAATTAAGAATTCTGCAAATTTCATGGCTGCTTCTTGATGCTTGGAATCTTTGAATAGGATAAGATGGTGATCATCCGGAGCCGAATAATGCTTGCCATCGATTCCCGCCGGAAGAGCCGACACACCCCATTCTTGATAAAAAGCTTCATCTGTCAGATTTTTATCAAGACTTTGCAGAATCCCTTTAAATTGAGGTTCATCAATCATGAACAGCAGATGATGTTGTGCCGCAATCGGTCTGAACTCACCGAACTTCTTACCCGGCAATGTGTAACCGCCTGTAACCATCTTTCTCAACCAAGTCGCATAGTTAACCATTTCGGGAGTGTTGACTTGAACTTTGTTGCCATCGACCGGGTTGACACCAAAGCTGCGCATAATCGGCCATTGTTGATCCAAACCGATTGTACGAACGGTGGTATCCAGGCCAATAATTAGATCCTCTTTCGGAAGCTTTTGACGTGCGGTATCCATCGCTTTCATGAACTCATCCCACGTTTTCGGCGGGTTGTTCGGATCAAGACCGGCTTCTTGCATTAACTTCTTATTGTAGTAGAAACCTTGGGGTTGCGGAGTCCAAGGCATTCCATAATGCTTGCCATTGACCGCTCCTAAATCCCAGGACTTTTTAAATGTGGAATCTGAGGCATAGTCTTTAGGAACCAGGCTGTCCGTTTGAGTCAAGATCCCCATATTGGCCAGCGTAACGCCTTCGTTAATATTGATTTGAGCAATATCCGGAGCACTACCTCCGGTTGTCATTGTTGTTAACTGATTTGCAATATCACTAATTGCGATAGGAACACTTTTCACGGTTATGTTAGGATTTTGGGTTTCAAAGTCTTGAATGACTTGATTGATATAGGGTCGAGACGATTCTTCGGCACTTGCCCAATTGACAAAGGTGATTTCTTCCTTTTGAGATCCCTGAGAAGAACTTTGATTGGATTGGCTGCCGCATCCTGCCAAGCTGAAAGTAAGAAAAACCGAACATGCAGCTAGAAGAGCAATGGTTTGTTTTTTTCTTCTGAACACAGTGGCTTCCCCTTTCCATTTATTATTTGACTAGGAATATGCCTCTTAAAAGTTTCACCCCTTTCAGTCTTGTATTTTACGGACTGGGATTCCCCGCGAGATAATACCCGGCCACATTCTGATCACTCTTTTCCAGAAGGACTTTATATTTATACCTATCGGCCCGGTATTCATTAATAGAAAGCTCGATCGGCCGGTTTTGCTCGTCATAAGCAATGCGCTCCATTGTCAAAACCGGAAACCCCACTTTTACATTCAAATGCTGAGCTACTTTTTTACGAGCAATGTCCGCACCCACAAACTGTTCTGCCCGAATTAAACATAGATTCAGTTCATTTTTGATAATGTCATAGATTCCTCGCTTCATTAAATCGAATTCGGCAATTTGAACCCCGTATTCGTATGGCCAAAAACTCCTCACATAGGCAATAGGCTCATTGTTGAGTTTTTGGATCTTTTCGATTAAAAACATACTTTCGTTTTGATCACTAAAAATCCTCAACTGCGGTACTTTTTCGAGTTCACTTGCGGATAATTTGACCTCGGAAACGTTTAATACTTCGGCGCAAGGATCATATCCATGAATAATCATTTCATCAAAAAATCCGGTAAGGGCCCCTAGCGTTTCCTCGATCGCGGCTTTTTTCACGAATGTACCTTTTCCCGGTTTACGCTCAAGCCATCCTTCCTGAACTAATTCCGCCACAGCACGTCTTACGGTAGTACTGCTTATCTCATATTTCCCCATTAATTCCTTGTCCGTTGGAAATAATTCGCCCACTCCCCATTTCTCTGCTTTTATACCCTCGCGAAGTACATTTGTCAGCTGGTAATGTAAAGGAATGTGCGTATCTTTGTTTAAACTCATCAGCAGTATACCACCACCTAATACCAAATATCGTATAGTAGTAATATTGCAATATTTGTTCTTGCGGATTAATTATATCCTTTTCGTGAATAAAAGGTCAAGGTATTTTAGACAAAAATTATTGTTTATTTATAATATTGCAATATTGTTGATTTGATTATATTCTATATATGGTAATGTTCAATTGAGTCTAAATGTGTTGCAGATAATAAACAAAAATTCGGAAGGAGTTGGAACGATTGTTAACCACTTCACTAGAAATCTTACAAAGGGCTCAAAAAAACGGGTATGCTGTCGGTGCGTTTAATTTCCATAATCTCGAGATTTTGCAGTCCATATTAGAAACAGCCGAGGCTGAGAGGGCCCCCGTGATTATTCAAACGACTCCTACCTATTTAGAAAACATGGGGGCATCCGCGGCCGCAGGGATGGCTAGAGCAGCTGCGGCCGCTGTAAAAGTTCCGGTTGCTTTACACCTGGATCATAGTGATAACCTAAAATGGATCATTTGGGCCCTGGCCAATGGCTTTACCTCTGTTATGATTGACGGTTCCCGGCTTCCCCTTAATGAAAATATCGCCATTACCACGCGGGCGACAAAAGCCGCTCATGCGGCCGGGGTTACTATCGAAGCTGAGATAGGGAGTATCGGCGGGGTTGAGGACTCTGCTGAAACAGGCCACTCGCCAAGCGGGCTGGCCGATCCCTATGAATCACAGCGGTTTGTTCTTGAAAGCGGCATTGATCTTCTCGCTCCCGCTTTAGGTACTGCCCATGGCATCTATAAGTCCACCCCGAAAATAGATTATGATCGTTTAGCACAAATTCATAATCTTATTCAAGTCCCTCTTGTTTTGCACGGTGGTTCCGGTGTTCCTGACCAAATGGTCCTGGAAGCTGTTGCTAAAGGCATAACAAAGGTAAACATCGGGACTGAGCTAAAAGTCGCTTGGGCACGCTCAATAACCGAAACATTAAAAAGTGAAACAGAACCGTGGAAAGTTGCCGTCAAGGTGCGTGCCGCCGTTCGTGAAGTTGTCCGGCATAAGATCGCTCTTTGCGGGAATAAGGGTAAAGCCTAATTCTGAAGTTAATATTACTACGTATAAGTATAAAAGAATGGGGAGTATCGCATTTTAACGATACTCCCCATTCTTGTTAATGGATAAAGTAACCGGCTACCCTTTGATCACTTTGCTTCAAAAGAACTTTGTATTTATACCTGTCGGCTCGGTATTCATTGATTGAAAGCTCCAGCGGCGAGTTTTGATCATCGTAAGCAATTCGTTGCATCGTTAAAATAGGGAATCCTTTCCTCACGTTTAGATATTCCGCCGTCTTTTTATGGGCAATATCGGCACCCACAAACTCTTCCGCCCTGATTAAATTTATTTCTAATTCCTTTTTGATAATGTCGTAAATGCCCCTTGTCGTTAAATCAAATTCGGCTATACGTGAGCCATAATCATACGGCCAATAACTCCTGACATAAGCAACCGGTTCACCGTTTAGCTTTTGTATCTTTTCAATCAAAAAGACTTTTTGCTCGTTAAATATCCTGAGTTGCGGAACCTTTTCCAATTCTTTATCATCGATATTTACCACGGAAAGGTTCAGAATATCTGCGCTGGGATGAAATCCATGACTGATCATTTCATCAAAAAAACCGGTTAAATTGCCTAATGTTTCTTCGACGGGTGCTTTTTTTACGAAAGTCCCCTTCCCCGGTTTACGTTCAAGCAATCCTTCTTGAACTAATTGGGCTACGGCTCGTCTTACGGTTGTACTGCTTATATTGTATTTCTCCATCAATTCTTTATCCGTCGGAAATAATTCGCCGACACCCCATTTTTCTTTGATTATTTCCCCTCGAAGATCGTTTGTTAATTGGTAATGCAAAGGAATGGGGGCATTCTTATCTAGACTCATTTACTAAACCTCGCCTCTATATACTATTGTATGTTAACAATATTGTATATTATATTTTATTTCCTTTAAATGATCAAGTCCCCCAAAATTATACACTATTTCTTGATCGTCTTTTGCAACCAAATACCAAGATAAAGATCAATGGCTTGTTTGAAGTCGCGAGGATTATGCCCTGTAAGGTTTGTTACCTTATCCAGGCGATAAATCAGGGTATTACGATGAATATAAAGTACACGGGATGCTTCAGAAAGATTCATGTTCAAAGCAAAAAACGTCTCCAACGTTTCCAGCAGCTCTTGATTAAGATCTGCTCCATTAAAAGCCTCTTGCAAAAATCGATGAACATTTTCTAAAGACGAATTTTCAATAAGTCTGTAAAGTCCTAATTTCCAAGAAACCAAGCCTACTTCGCCCGGAAAAAAATGGGGTTGTAAATCAGCGAGATTGAGAACCTCTTTATACCCTAGCCATATATTTGAGGAATCCGGATAGCCCACATACGTCGAAGCGAAGATTCCCAATTCATCACCCATCAATGAATGAATGGTTTGAATCAAGGATTCACACCATTGATATAAGTCTGTAGGTTTTGAGTATTCTAAAGCAATGGAACGCGTTGATATAAATACAAAGATATCGAGTTGATTCACCCAAAAAACTTTATACTTGGGCAATATATTTTTTAAAACGACAGGTACTTCCTCATTCCATTTACGCAGGCGAATAAGCATAGGAAATCCGTTGTCAAGCGTTGGCAGATGATGTATTTTTATGTTTTGTTCAAAGAAATCGTTGCTCCATTCCCCTTGAACAGCTGCCGCAAGCATCATCTCCCACGTCCATCTCTTCTCTTTGCCCACACCGTCCGCACTTTGGAGAATATTCATCGATATTTCCTCCGCCAAAAGCGTGAGTATTTGAACAGAGAATTCATGGGTACTTTCTTCATTATCGGGGACATACCCCAATTCGACGTTTTCCTTGGCCACCTGAAACGAAATCATGATTGGTTTTTCGCCTTGTAATGTTTGATTTCGCAAATTCCATTGAAAAAAACGAAGTCCTGTTTTCTCGCTTAAACGGAGACATAGAATATCAAGCTGATGTTGATCCATTTTCCGCTTACTCCTTAGTTAGGATGCATCATTCGTTTTTTGTTAGGGTTAATTAATGGAGAGACCCTTGTGTATCGGCATCAAAATAATGAACCGCCTGCATATCAAAGGCGATTTGAAGTGGTTTTGCTACTTGTGCCTTGCTCGTTGCTTCAAAACGGGCGGTAATATTGACCCCATTCACCGGGAAATGAACATAATTCTCCGAACCCATGGGTTCCACAACCTCAACTTCAACCTGAAAACTCCATTCAGGATGATTTGTGACAACCTCATCATCATAGATGTCTTCCGGACGAATGCCAAGCACAATTTCTTTGCCTACATAAGGAGCTAATTTAACTTTTTGTTCGTCAAGGGCCTGTACTCGGAAAACAGGTGTTTCCAGCCAGTAATGTCCTTGATCCTCGACAACTTTTGCCTTCTGAAAATTCATGGATGGAGAACCGATAAACCCGGCAACAAACATATTCTTCGGATGATCATACAAATTCATTGGCGTATCCACTTGATGGATAAAACCGTCTTTCATAACAACAATACGATCACCCATCGTCATAGCCTCAGTTTGATCGTGGGTAACATAAATGAACGTTGTCTGTATACGATGACGCAACTTCGCAATTTCCGAACGCATTTGAACTCTCAACTTAGCATCGAGATTTGATAAGGGTTCATCCATTAAAAACACTTGCGGCTCACGAACAATAGCTCTGCCTAACGCAACCCGTTGTCTTTGACCTCCGGATAAAGCCTTTGGCTTGCGGTCCAACAAATGTTCAATATCCATAATACGCGCCGCTTCTCTTACCTTGGTATCGATCTCTTGTTTAGGTATCTTACGCAATTTTAAGCCAAAAGCTATATTTTCATAAACGTTCATATGAGGATATAAAGCATAACTTTGAAATACCATCGCGATATCACGATCCTTAGGCTGAAGATCATTTACAAGTCGATCCCCGATGTAGATTTCTCCTTCTGTAATATCTTCCAAGCCCGCAACCATTCTAAGCGTCGTTGATTTACCACAACCCGAAGGTCCGACAAAGACAACAAATTCCTTATCTTGGATTTCAAGATTGAAGTCATGCACAACGGTATTTTCGTTAAATTTTTTGACTACATTTTTAAAGGTAATGGCTGCCATATGAATTCCTCCTATAAAAATGATATTCTATGATATCAGTTTATAGGAAGTCAGATATAAGGCCAATATTCAAAGTTACCAAAATGACTATACAAACCCAACAAAATTCTATTGACCTTCGCCCTTCATACAAAGATGAACGGCGGCGGTTTTAAAGGTCAAAGGCAAAGCCAAAATATTTGGGTTTTCACCAACGAATTTCTTCTTGGCATCGACTAAAGCTTCTTCAAAGGTTGCCCTCGTCTTCAGGCCCATTGCCCTGGCAATCCCCGGTTCCTGTGCTCCAACGATATAAATCGCCGAGGTATTCATTTCAGCGATATGACCGCAGGTCATCATCGAGAAACCATGGAAAGGATGAAATGCATTGCCATAACGGTATTTTCTAATATATTCTTGATTCGTTGCAAAATATTCAGCGTAACGGCTCATATCTGCCAGCGTATTCATATGATCTTTTTGAAACATACGGTAAAGCTCCGGGATATATGGCCATAACTCTTCGTGGAAATAACCGTTACATGTTGAGGAACATAGGATCACACAGTTATCCTTCATGATCCTCTTGTGGCGAATCACCTGGGCCGATAACGCCTGCATCATCATAATTGGATTGGTACCCATGCCATCCCCATAGTGGAAGGACTGTGGCATGCCAAATACCAAGACATCGTATTTTTTCTCCGCCCAATTGACGTAAGTACGTTTATCCGCGGTTTTCCACGAGATGGGCTGCATTTCCTTCGCATACCCGCTATTAATCTCAATTTGTCTTGATTTCGTATCCAAAACAGCATCACAACAGAAAAACTTTTTACCCATGCATTTTTCCATATGCTGACCTATTTCATCAAACTTAGTCCGCATCAGGGAGTGACTGCTGACAGGAGTAAAGTCCTTGCGATGCATCACTTCCGGTATGTGGTGTGAGGCAATGCTGCGCCAGTGGGTAATACCCGTTGCACAGTGTTTATAGCCTCCGGAATAACCCCCGTAAGGATTACCCTGAGTGTGACCGATTAATATAGCGACATCAGAATCATAAACATACTTATTCATCAGCACCGGATCTCCGCGATCTGTTGTACCAAGATCGACCAAATGCTTATAATCCTCACTGTCATGGTTGATAATCTGATGAGAATACCAAAACTCATGAAAAAGATCTGCCCCTAATACGTTGAAAATCTCTTCTTTCGTATTTTTTCTATGCAGACCATTGGAACAAATCAGTAAAATGTCCTTTTTCCCAACACCGGCTTTATAAAGTTCCTCCAGAATTATCGGAATTGATATTTTACGGTGAGACGTGGGCTGTTCCCCGCCTTTTACCCTGTCAGGAAAAACAATCACAACTTTGGAACCTTTTTTTGCTAATTGAGAGAGGGGTTCCATCCCTATAGGATGCAAAATGGATTTTCGAGTGGCGGCAACCAGCTGATCTTCCGGAATACACGGAGGATCCGGAACAGTGATTCCCGGAATAAAAACATCGGCGGTATCCGGCAAATCGGCAGACATCGTACCTTGACCATATTCAAACTCCAGTTTCATATGATCGCTCCCTATCTTTGTTTTTTTCTTTACGCCTGGGGACTGTACGGCATAAGTCGGCGATATGAACCAGGAATCCCCCGACTTTAGCCGCGGGGAGAAGTCAACGTATATATTGACTGATGATTTTCTTTAAGTCTTTCACATAAAATCCTATTTCGCCGGAGAAACGGGTAAGTGCCACCAGACCGCCATCAATCGTCTCGATGCTTGAAATCATTGCGGCATTTTCTTCTTTTAAACCGCCGCCGTAAACGACCGGAACATTAAAACCGTAAATTTCCTTGACCGTATCCTTTATGAACTTGGAAATCTGGGCGATGTATTCCCTGCCGGGAGGTGTTTTGCCCGGGCCAATGGCCCAAATGGGTTCATAACCTATAACAATCTTTCGATTGGGAAGATAGTCTATTCCGCCGCACAGACCGCGCTTCAATTGGCCATAAAGGACATTCTGGGTACGCCTCCGCTGCTCTTCAAAGTTGCCCCTACCCCGCTCTTCGGCAGTTTCACCGATGCAAAGCAGGACATCCATGCCCTGTTCCAGAGCAGACAATACCTCACGGTTAATAAGACTATCGACGGCGACAGCACACCGCTCCCGAAGAACATCCGACTGATTCCAATCGGGTTGAAATGCTCCGATAATTTCCTGCTTATCATGACGTTCCTCGGAATGTCCGATGATCGTCCATCGGCATCCCATTTGATAAGCACTGGCGGCCGGCATATTTGCGGTAAAAGCACCAAAATTCTCTCCGGCCTTAATATTGTTCCTAAATACACTTTGACAGCCCACTTTCAGATTGGCTCTCATATTTTCCGGATATTCCCTAAGCTTTTCTTGCGCGGGAATAATTAGGGCTTCCGGCACCATGTACACAACATTCACATTTTCTAAAGAGCCGATTCCCAGTTTCATACTTTCGGAAATGACCTCTTCTATCCACTCCTTAGCATTGTCCCTTGGGCAAACACCGCCTTTAGAACGAGGGACATCAAACCGTTTAAGGTTTATAAATATTTCTTTCATATTTGTCTTCAACTCCCTCACCCTGTTGTTTGCTGATTTTACATGATCAGATTGTAAATCTGACTAGGTTGTAAATATTTATGCCGACAATTACAATCATTAATCCGATAAACAGTTTGTCCACGACTTCCGCGGAGATTTTCTTATTGATACGGCCGCCTATTACTCCGCCAACTACACCTGCAAAAACCATTAATGCTAAAATCAAAGCACTGACCTGTGGGACAGTTCCGCCCACTACAGTTTGAAAAAGGCCTGCGAATTGAGAAAACATAATGATATACAAGGAATTTGCCGCTGCCTTTTTTGTATCCATTGATAAGAAATAGAATAAAACGGTAAGATTAATAGGGCCTCCGCCAATTCCAAGGAAAGTTGAAATCATACCCAGACCCAGGCCTATCAGAGCACATAACATCACGTTCTTAATATTGCGAGTATGTATTTTATGAGAATTCACACTGTACAAAAGGGAGCCTAAGGTAACAACAATCAATAGACCCGCCTGGACTGCTCCCAGATGATTTTCATTCTGAAAAATAGCCTTAACCAGTTCAAATATCCATTTACCCAGCACTCCGCCGATTATTCCGCCTATTGCAAGGGGTGTACTCGATTTAATATCGATAATTTCCTTCTTGCTTAAAAAATTCCTTAGAACGGAAATAGTCGACATGGATAGCACCGTACATCCGGACAGAAAGCTGATAGCACTGACGCTCATCGTTCCAGTGGCATCAAGTACCGGTTTGATGATAACACCGCCGCCAATTCCACAGATTTGTCCTATCGTCGATGCCAGAAAACTGACTAAAAAAAACAGTAGATACATATTAAGCTCCAATTAATTTAATGTATTTATCCGATGTTTTATCCGATGACTAACCGCCACTAAAACTTCCACTTCCTAATTTAGAGATAAGTGGCGCTAAGTCCCTGGATAAGTCAACTAAACTACAGGTTACCTGTAGTAAGTTTCCTATATCCGAAGATTTTTCTTTAGTTCATTACATGTTCATTTTACTACATTCAAACTTAAATTGATAAATTTCGTCAATAAATTTAATATATCCGATTCAGGTGAATTCAAGAAAGATATTTCATAAAAAGAGTTGAAAATCAAATTACCTTATGATATTATAAGCAAGTGTCACGGGACAACTGAGACATGCCGATGTAGCTCAATTGGTAGAGCAGCTGATTTGTAATCAGCAGGTTACAGGTTCGAGTCCTGCCATCGGCTCCATATGAAGCATAAGCCTGCAAACGATTGCAGGCTTTTATTATTACAGGGACAGGCTTTTGAGTGAGTAAGCCTGTCCCTTTTATTTTTACACAATAATGATTCCATCCGGTGTTTATCTTTACATAATCAATATCTCTGTCTATGATATAAACATTGGAAATGAGGTGGACTTATGGCAAATTTAAGGATAGAGCCTATGGAGCATCCCGATCGAATCATCAATTATTGGACAAGGGAAAAATTCGTTGTCGCCTGCATCATCATATTTGGCCTTGGGTTTAACAGTGCCACCATTTTAGGTCCTATTTATCAAGGCAAGATGATCGATGCTCTTGTCCGAGGGGATAGCTTAAGCGCTGTCCTCAAAGTTGCCGTTACCTTCGTTGCCGTTATCGCCATGATTCAACTGATGCGCTATTTTAAGCGCTTTTACATACGACGCTTTGCTAATAGTACAAGTGCCGTTATGCGGTTCATGATCTATAACGATATCATGAATAAAAACATTGCCGCGTTGGATCAAGAGAACATCGGCAACTTAATGACCCGGGCCATTTCCGATGTTGACCTCTGTGTCGAAGGGATGCGTAAGTTTTCCACCGAGATCTTTGATACGGGTGTACTTATGATCGCCTACCTTCTATCGATGATGGTTTATGATGTAAAAATCACGATCCTCTCCACCCTTTTCATCCCGGTTGCCATGTTGCTTGCGGAAAAACTAAAAATACTCATATATTCCTATTCGATTGAATTTCGCAAAAAAAGCAGTGAATTAACCGATATTACCTATGATACCCTTGAAAACGCGCTCGTCTATCGTGTTACCGGCATGGAAGCGCAAAACAGAGCAAAATATACCGTTGAATTAAAAGATCTGCAGAACAAGGCGATTAAAGCCAATCTCGTAGAAAGCTCGATGATGCCCCTCTACAAAGTGATCGGATCGTTAGGCATTGTTCTGGTCATTTACCTCGGCGGGTCAAAAGTGATTGAAGGAGGCTGGACGGTCGGTGTCTTTTCGACCTATCTCACGATGTTTACCTTGATGAGCGGTAAAGGAGGCCGAGCCGCAAAACTCTTTAATTCTATCCAAAAATCACAAGTCTCTTGGAAGCGGATCAAACCCTATCTTACCGAATACAAACGTAAAGATACTGCATCAAACATCGGTGATGGCGACACCCAACTCTCCGTTAAAAACCTCAGTTTTTCTTACCCGGACAGTGAGTCATCTATTCTTGAAAACATCAGTTTTGAAGGAAAACAAAGCGAAATCATTGGCATTACCGGTTCTATCGCTTCAGGGAAGTCTACCCTCGGACTCGCCTTATTGGGGTTATATCCCTATCACGGCAGCATCAAAATTGACGGCAAGGAGCTGAAAGATTACTCTGATTACGAACGGAGTCAGATGATTTCCTATCTCGGCCACAAGCCTCAATTGCTTTCAGACACCCTTTATAACAATATTACACTGGGTCAGGACCAAGACATCACGGCTGTTTTGGCGGATGTCTGCTTCGATACGGATTTAGCCGCAATGCCTGACGGAGAAAATACCTTAGTGGGTAACGGCGGAATTCGCTTAAGCGGCGGACAGCAAGCAAGAATCGCCCTGGCCAGAACCCTGTTAAATAAAAATAAAATTATTGTTTTAGACGACCCTTTTTCAGCCATTGACATGAAAACCGAAGAAAAAATCATTGAAAATCTAAAAAAGCATTACCAACAGAGCCTCATCCTTCTGATTTCGCACCGCTTAGCCATTTTCAATCAGATTAACCGGATTATGCTTCTCCATGAGGACAAGACTGTCGATTATGGGACTCATGAAGAACTGCTAAAAAGCGCCACACTTTATGCCACGATCTTTAATTTGCAATATGCCGAGGGGGCTGGCCGGATTGAACCCTAATTTAGTCCAAAAATCAATACTAAACGTTCTTAAGAAAAACCCTCGTCTTGATATTTTACTTGTCTTTACGATTTGCGGCATCGTTATTGTCTCGCTCATACCGCCCCAGATCTTAAAGCAGATTATTGATTATAACCTTGTCCCTAAAACTAAGGACAACCTTCTTAGCTTCGCCTTCGCCTATCTCGGCGCACTCTTTCTGATTGGTGTTTTGGGATCGCTCAGAGATGGTGGACTGACCATTTTCGGTCAAAAAATAACCAGCGAAATTCGAACCGGAATGATGGAAAAACTAGAAAAAGTGAGTTCTCTTTTCTTCTCTAACCATGAATCAGGCATCGTGGTCTCCCGTTTTACAAACGATGTCGATACAATTAACTCCATGTTCACTGACGGCATCGTCGGCTTGATCATCGACTGCTTTAAAATCATTGGTATTGTCATCTCAATCGGCCTCTTCAGCCGGAAACTAGGGTTGATCGTTCTCTTGCTGCTCCCTATTATTTACACCATTACGCGGGTTTTTCAAAAAAGGATGCTTAAGGCCCAAATTGCTAACCGTGTTTTGGTGGGCAAGGTGAATAACCATATTTCCGAGAGTTTAAACAATATCCGAATGATCAAATCTTTCAGCAAAGAAGATTATATGGAAAAGAATTATACCGCATATTTATTGGATAACTATAAGACTGTTGAGAAAATCAATTTTTATGACTCAGTGTATTCCCCCATCATCCTGATTCTCCGCGCGCTTGTCATCGCCACAATCGTCATTCTTTCCTCGGAACAGCTGAATTATTTAGGAATTTCATTAGGGATGGTTGCCGCTTCCATCGAGTTAGTTTCCGATTTATTTAAACCCGTTGAGAATCTGGGGATGGAGCTTCAAAACATTCAGCAATCCTTATCCGGTATTCAACGGGTCAATGAATTTTACCGTGAACCGGAAGATAACTTGAAAGACGCAAAGCTGAGTGCCGAAAGGATTATCCCCTCGCGGAAAGATGTTAAATTATCCTTCAATCATGTGAGCTTTCATTATGAAGAAGGAATTCAAGTTCTCAAAAACATCAATCTTCATATAAGCCCCCAGGAAAAAGTCACCTTTGTAGGGCGAACAGGGGTTGGCAAATCCACCTTGTTCAAGTTGGTGATGGGACTTATGAAGCCTTCTTTAGGGAGTATCACCCTCAATGGATTTGATGTTTATTCTATCCCTAACCTCGAGAAGCGCAGGATATTCGGTTATGTCAGCCAGAGTTTTAATTTGTTTAAAGGAACAGTGGCCGAGCAGATCAGTTTACAGGATGAGAGCATTTCACGCGAACAAATTGAAAAAGCGCTAGCTTTTGTCGGTCTGACGGATTATGTAGCTTCTTTAGAAAACGGCCTTGATACCCTGGTCACCCATGATACTCTTTTTTCGCAAGGACAAAAGCAATTGCTTTCCATCGCCAGAGCAATCGTCACAGACCCTCCCATTCTCCTGTTGGACGAAATTACCGCGAATCTCGATTCCATCACTGAGAAAAAAATAGTGTCTGTTTTGCAAAGGGCGAGTCAGGCTCACACCATCTTGTCCATATCCCATCGTTTATCCTCAATGATTGCCTGTGATACTGTCGTCATTCTCGAAAATGGCAAGGTCAAAAATTCAGGCTCTCCCGAGGAGCTTTTACAAAAGGATAATTGGTATCGCAGCCATATGGCCTTAGAAAAGCTGACGTGGAGTTAGAGCGCTATAAATGTAGGGTTCCGCTGTTCAAAGGCGCAGTAATAGCGGAAGCCGGTATCTCGAAGGGCTTGAAATCCTTCTTCCATCGTGTGCATAGAGCGATAATGATGGGCATCTGACCCGAGGGTAATAATTTCCCCGCCTATTTCCCTATAAAAGCGGAGAATCCGAAAATCTAAATCAATGAGCGGTACACGCGTATTTAATTCAATCCCCTTGCCCTGATCCACCAGGCCCTGAAGAATGGCGCGAATAAGATCATCATAATCACTCCAGTTAAAATCTGCAGGGCTTACATGCAACCGTTCAAAAAAGCGTTTGAACAACGTGATATGACCTAAAACCGAAAAATCAAAGAGGGTGATCCTTTCCAGCAGGGCTTGGAAATACGCTCTGACAGACTCTTGGATCCGATCGCTTCTAAAAAAGTTCCCCTTAAAAAGATCGACTTCATCAATAAAGTGCAAGGAGCCAATTAAAAAATCGAAGTCTTTGCCCTCTAAATAATCTGTAATCTGCTTTTTGGCCCTTTTATCAAAACCAATTTCCAATCCTACTTTCAGTGACAATTCCTTATGATATTTCCTTTGGGCTTTCTCGATCGAGCGTCTATATTCAGGGTAGTCTACCCAATCATTGTCTGCAAATTCAAGATGGTCTGTAAAACAAAGTTCTGAAATTCCCAGTTGGCTTGCCTTGTTACAAGCCTCCTCCATGGTCTGCATTCCATCCCTGGAAAATTGCGAATGGATGTGATAATCTGCTATTTTCATTCTTATGGCCTCCATAATTCCACCGTTATTATAACAAGTTTATACTGCTCATCCAACTAAAGCTAGTTCTAATTTATTTATCGATCGCAGTAAATCGACTATCTTTTTCGAACCTTGCAACATTAGCTAAAAAACTTTCCTTTCTTCCATAACGTTGTATAATAAAAAACGTATTCTAAAAGACAAAATATGTTTGAGGTGGTTTAAATGAGTATTTACGAAATTATCATGTTAGTTTGTTTTGGCGCCGCTTGGCCTTTTTCGATTTATAAATCATATACCTCACGCTCAAGTAAAGGCAAAAGCGCTTTTTTCTTAATGGTAGTTATCATTGGCTATATCGCGGGAATTCTAAACAAAATCTTTTATAGGTTTGATGGTGTAATCTATCTCTACATTCTTAACCTTGTCATGGTGTTAGCCGATCTTGTGCTTTATTATCGCAATAATAGAATTTCGGCTGAAGAACCCGAATCAGAGGGCTCCTTCTAAAATATAAATTCAATATAACCTCAATGGAAACTTAATAGAAATTCAATAGAAGTACTTTATAAAAAGCCTGACGGGGTAATCATGATTACTCCGTCAGGCTTTTTATAAAGTATGAAAGTCTATCCCCCTTATTTTTCCTTGTTGATTCGGACAAACTATGATGTGATTCAAACAAGGGGGATTATGAATGAGTAAACTGACCTATGCGCAAATCTTTAATCGGTTAGTCAGAGCATCCTACAACGGAAATCTTGAACAGGAAATTGAGGAAATTCAAGCGGACGGGGATGCAACGACGCAAAAATATGTTTATTATGCCCTGGGAAATGGGGATCCGGATAAAGTCGTTTTTCAATTGAACGATGAAAACGACAATTCGAAAGAAGATCTTCACCGAGAAGCACCTTGCCTCTTTGACGATATTGTTTACGACATGGAAGGAAAAGTTGTCGTCCAGGACCGAAACTGTGAGAACTGCGGTGAATTGATTGAAACCTGTTCCCTTAATAACCTTATCGATAAAAAGGAATTTATTCCCCTCATTGATATTCTTAAGAAAAAAGAGGTTCCTGTTTTCGCTATCGTTGCTCCTGCCATCATCGGTCAATTCGGAGAAAATGTGACCATGGGGCAGCTCCGCTCTGCATTTAAGCATCTTGGTTTTTTCGGCATGATCGAAGTCGCCATGTTTGCTGATATTCTCAGCCTAAAAGAGGCCCTGGAATTTGACAGAGCCGTAAATAGCCACGAGGATTTCGTTTTAACCAGCTGCTGCTGCCCCGTATGGGTCGCTATGGTAAAACGGGTTTATCACGCGTTGGTTCCTCATATTCTCCCCTCCGTATCCCCTATGGTCGCCTGTGGGCGAGGGATCAAACGGCTTCATCCGGAGGCTAAAGTTGTTTTCATCGGACCGTGTATCGCCAAAAAAGCAGAGGCCAAAGAACCCGATATCCGTGATGCTGTCGATGCGGTTCTTACGTTTGAAGAAGTCCAGCAAATCTTCGAGGCGACAGGCATCAACCCTGCGGAAATGGAGGATATTCCAAGTGAACATTCTTCAGCGGGGGGACGCATCTATGCGCGAACAGGCGGTGTCAGCAAAGCTATCTCAGACACTTTAGACCAGTTAAGACCGGATAAACCGATTAAAATTAAAGCCGTTCAAGCCAATGGAGCACGTGAATGCAAGGAGCTTTTGCAGGCTATCAGCAATGGAGATATAACCGCAAACTTTTATGAAGGCATGGGCTGTAAAGGAGGATGTGTCGGGGGCCCTAAGGCACTTCTAAAGCCCGAACTTGGGACCATCCATGTTAATGCTTATGGTCTTTCAGCCCATGCCCTCACGCCGGTAAATAATCCCTATGTTATGGAACTTCTAGATCATCTGGGGATAGAAGATGTGGAAAGTTTGCTCGAAGGTGAATCGGCACAGATTTTTCAGCGTAAATTTTAACGGAGTTTAGCCCAGTACTTTCCGAACAACGTCAATGACTGTCCCATCCCGATACTCAACGATAGCTACAACTTGATCTCCCACTTGAATGGGCTCAGGTTTTCCGGTTAAACGTTCCGCCAAATCTTTAAGCTCTTCTATCGTCTTCAGCGGCAAGTCCGTCCCTTTGAGTTTTTCGATGAGGTCAGTACGCCGCGGATTGACGGCAATTCCTCGTTCTGTTACAAGGACATCCACCGTCTCACCCGGAGTAGCAACCGTGGTTACCTTATCTTTCACAACAGGCAAACGTCCCTTGGTTAAGTTCGTAACAACAATCGAGATTTTTGAACCTGCCGCTGTATCATTATGACCACCCGATGCCCCGATAATGACACCATCAGAACCGGTCACAACATTAACATTGAAATCGGTGTCTATTTCCGTAGCTCCTAAAATCATGATGTCCAGATTATTGACCACCGCACCTCTGTTGTGCGGGTTGCCATAAAGTGAACCGCTCATCCATTGGTGTTTTTCGTTATCGCGCAAGGAAGCAATGGCTTTAAAGTCAAAGCACTGCACATCAAAGAGCGTCCTGAATAATCCTTCTTTGAGCATATCAACCATATAACCGGTGATTCCGCCGGCAGCGAAGCTTCCTACGACATTCTTTTCCTTCATGAATTTCCTGACTTCAGCTGCAACGGCCAAGGAGGTTCCTCCCGCACCGGTTTGGAAAGACATACCCTCTTTAATATAGCCTGTCGCTTCGATCACTTGAGCAGCAAGCTTAGCAATCCGTAAACCGACGGGGTCCTTGGTTACGGTCAAGGTTCCGGAAACAATACCATTGGGATCGCCGATTGAATCGACCTTCACGACGTAATCGACAAGGTCCTGTGTAATCTCAATCGGGCAAGCCGGATAGGGAACAAGATTATCCGTAATTGCTACGACACAGTCTGCATATTGGGCATCAGGAACTGCATAAGCTAGAGTTCCGCAGGCGGCCTTTCCATAAACGCCGTTCATGTTTCCATAATCGTCACACGTCGGAGCAGCAATAAAGGCCACATCAATATGAATATCACCGCTTTCAATCGCGCGAGGACGTCCGCCGTGACTCATAAGTACCGCCGGGTTCTTCAAAAGTCCTTTGGAAATCGCCTTTGCTACCGGACCGGGGGCAATATAGTTAACATTGATCCCCGTAACTGTCCCGTCCTTGATCATTTCGACCAAGGGTTCATGAATCGGGAAGATGCCTGTTGCAGCAATGGTAATATCCTTAATTCCGCGTTTGGCGATTGCTGCCATGACCAGATTCAGTACATAGTCTCCGTTTCTTAGATGGTGATGGAACGAAACCGTCATGCCATCACGAATTCCTACTTTATCTAAAACCTCATCAATCGTATCAATCAGTTTAACTTCACCCGGTTTTTTGGAACGCAGTTTCACAGTTGTTTTACAACGATCTCCATAGTTGGCGAAGGCCCCTTCAAAAGGCTTAACTTTACCATATCCTTCAATATATTCCGGGATTTCACGACCTACACTATTTTTCATGTCATTCCCCTCGTTTCAATTCAATTATGTTAATTAAGCAAATATGCGATGAATGATATCGATTTGACGACCATTGATGGCTGCTTTGCCGCTAAAGCCTAAGTTATGCGCCTTACTTGCATCTATCTCCAATCCCTCGGGATCATTACCGTCATTATAAGGGGTATCAAAGCTGTCCAGGCCTGCCACCCGACAAGCTAAAGCTACTTTGCTCCGAGCATAAAGAATTTCTTCGCCCTCTCTCGTTCGGGTTATGCCCAATTCTTTGGCTAATCCGTCTCCATTGAAGAATACACCGGCAACTCTTGTTGAAGCGGCAAGTATAGAGGAAACGTCTTCAAGCGCTTTGACCGATTCAATAACCGGATATAGTTTTATTTTACCTTGCTCTAATCCTGCCTCTTTCTCAGCCTTATCAAGCCGTTTCTCGACATCTTGAAGTGTTTTGACACTTGCCTGAGGAATCATTAAGGCGGCAGGATTAGCCTTGGCTACAACTTCAATGTCCTCTGCACCAAAACCGGATTCAAGGGTATTAATTCTTACGACAATATCGACATTTTCATAATCCATAAACCCAATGGCTTCTTTAACCAGCAAGCGTGCACAATCTTTTTCCTCGTTTGACACTCCCTCTGCCAAATCCAGTACAAGTAGATCCGGATTAAATACAGAGGCATCTTGAAGCCGCTTCGGACTATTTCCTGAAATAATCAGCATACTTCTGTTATGACTCATCTTCGATTCTCCCTTTCATTATTTTAAATCTATAACATCTGGTTAGGACGCAGCCCTTTCCAGTGCGGCTTGAACTCTCGCCCGAAGCGTATAATCTAAAGACCCTTTGTCTTGAGCTTTAACGATTACATCTTCAAAGCCAAGTTCTTCAACCGTTTCACGAATCACTTTCTTGATTTGCCGACCAAATTGTTTCTCAATAACTCGTTTGGTTTCGAGTTCTACCTTAATCCCACCCTCTAGATTCGGAGCAACTGTGATAAGTACATCACTTGATTCTACTGCTCCGGCCTGTGCTGTTTTTGTGATTTTCATGCATTAGCCCTCCTTAACCCTAATTTTTCTTCGAAAATTAAAAATATCTTCCCTAAACTTATAATATCTGTATATTATCGAATTTTGTCAAATCTTGAATTCCGCTGATTATAATATATTGTGCACGATTACGAGGATTATGATGACTTAAGAGACTGTTTTTCTAATTTTAAGAAAAATACACCCTGTGTATACTTTCTAAACTTTTGAAGAAAATAAAGAAGAAAATGAAATAGAAATTAAAGTAAATAACGAGGAAGCAATATGAATAAGAAAATGAATTTACTGATCTTCAGCGGCGACTATGATAAAGCTCTGGCAGCATTGATCCTGGCAAATGCGGGTCGTGAAATGGGCATGGATGTTACCCTGTTCTTTTCCTTCTGGGGGCTCATGCTTGTTCGGGATCCCGAAAAGCTTAGTTTTGAGGATAAAACTCCTTTTGAGCAAATGTTTGGGCTTGTTACCCCTAAAGGAATAGAAGATTTGCCCTTATCCAAAATGAACTTCGCAGGCTTAGGCAAAGCAATGCTCCAAGACATGATGGAGGATGACAAAACACCCTCCTTAACCGATTTCCTGAACGGAGCACGTAAGAAGGGCGTTAAATTTTACGGGTGTAAACTTTCCGTTGAAGTTATGGGTTTAAAGGAAGAAGAGCTTTTGCCTGAGGTAGAAGTCATAACTGCCAAACAATATCTGGAAGATGCCCTTGAATCGCAAATTCAGCTTTTCATTTAAAACTTAACTTTCCGTTTAAAATCTAAAATCAAATAAAATTTGGAATCAAATAGAAGAATCCCCACGTCTGGGGATTCTTTGCGCAAGCCTGAAAGATTATAAGCGTCTAGTTTTTATTGGACTAGATTGCTTATCTTCCTGACTCTTACAAAAAAGTATCACGTAGCATGCTTAAAGTCAATGTTTTCTACAAATATAGACATCAAAACCTATGACAAATCCCTGAATTTGGGACTTAATATTGCAAAAGATAAAGAAATTTATCCGATAACTAACCACCACTGAGACTCCCACTTCTTAAGGGGGAGATAAGTGGCGCTAAGTCCCTGGACATAGGAAGCTTGCTTGCTTGCTTGCTTTGCAAGTTTAGCTGACTTGTCCTCTGTGGGGATAAGTCAACTAAACTTCAGATGAATTAAACTCCACCTGAAGTAAGTTTCCTTTATTATAGAGAAGCGATTGGTGAATTAGATTTACGATAGCTGTTGACTTTAGCCTCTAAATAAAGTAAAATGATACACGTCTCAAATGCCGATGTGGCTCAGAGGTAGAGCAGCTCACTCGTAATGAGCAGGTCGTCGGTTCGATTCCGACCATCGGCTCCAGTAGAACGTAGACCCCGCAAGCGATTGCGGGGTTTTTGGTTTTATAATTTGACCAGTTCATGTTGCCATTTAAGCTTTTATTTGACAATCAGTTGATAAAGTCTTTACGGGAAAAAGCATACATATTTTCACAAGGAATTAGGGTAATCAAACCTAAAGAACCAGATAAGCTTTAATCTAATCTTTATCCACTATTCCCCCGTTAATATAGAAGGAATAAACTTAAATATGTTGAAATCAATTCCATATAATAGACAAGCATGGAATTGGTGCAATAGCCGGTGTGAAAACAGCAAAGACGTGGTTCAGATGTTCGCGGGGCTGGTCAAGTGTTCAAAATGCCGCCCGTCCCTAAACGTCAGCTTCGATATCTTGGTATAATAAATCTAAATAGACAAATTTCTCGATCGATTTTACCCCCCGAATTCGATGGATTTAAAATCTTAACTACTAAATTACTTCACAGCAGGGGTAATTTATTTCATATATGGAAGGTGATACGAGTTGGAGCACGAAGATAAAATCATTTTATATATGACGGACAGCGGTAAAGTGGCTGTTTCAGTTCGCTTTGAAGATGAAGACTTTTGGATGACGCAAAAAGCGATTGCGGAGCTGTTTGAAACGGAACGGAGCGTTATAACAAAGCATCTTTCCAATATCTATAAGGAAGAAGAATTGGATAAAAACTCAACCTGTGCAAAATTTGCACAGGTTCAATACGAGGGCAGCCGCGAGGTTTCTCGTTTAGTGGATTTCTATAACCTTGATGCAATCATAGCCGTTGGATACCGTGTTAATTCAAAAAAAGCCACACGATTTCGGCAGTGGGCGACAAAAACTCTGCACGAATATATCCAAAAAGGCTTTGTCTTAAATAATGAGTTGCTTAAAAACGGAAGGCCTTTTGGTAAGGATTATTTTGATGAATTGCTGGAACGCATCCGTGAGATTCGGGCCAGTGAGCGAAGAGCTTACCAGAAAATTGCTGATGTGTTCGAACAATGCAGCTACGATTATGATAAAAAAAGCAACCTTACGCGGGAGTTTTATGCCTTTGTGCAGAACAAGCTTCACTATGCCATCACAGGAAAAACTGCGGCAGAGTTGATTGCCAAGAGAGCCAACTCTGAGCATCCAACAATGGGACTAACTACTTGGAAGGCAGCCCCGGACGGGAAAATCATTAAGCAAGATGTAGTAATTGCAAAAAATTATCTAAGTGAAAAAGAACTATCACGAATGAACCGAATCGTGGCAATGTTCATTGACTATGCGGAGTTAATGGCGGAGGATGAGATCCCGATGAGCATGGCTGACTGGCTTCGGGAAACTGATAATTTTCTGAAGAACAACCGCAGAAAAGTCCTCGAAGGGAAAGGTAAAGTTTCCCATGGGGATGCTGTAAAAAAAGCCGAGGGAATTTATGAGCAGTTCCGTGTGCGACAGGATAAGAATTATATTTCGCAGTTTGATAAAGAGATGTCCAAATATCTGAAAGGGGAAACGGATAAGGACGAGTAGAAGTTAAGCGGGGTTTGTTTTAGAGGAGGTGCATCTGATGATTGAGAAATGTTCAGAAACAAAAATTAGGTATTTAGAACTGATACAAAATATCATTACACGAATGGCTAATAATAGCTTTATGCTAAAAGGGTGGGCTAACCCCTCCCTCACCAGATTATGAAAGCAAAACATAGTAGCATCGAACAACCACCGGTCGTCGGTTCGATTCCGACCATCGGCTCCAGTAGAACGTAGACCCCGCAAGAAATTGCGGGGTTTTTGGTTTTATTGACTTACTCTTTTTTATATTTTCATAGAATATGTGATTCAAAACACGGTCCGTTCCTTAATTCATGGGTAAGATGAAACTAGAATATCATTCATGCATAAATTGGAGGTATGAAATGAGCAAATTACCCGATTATTTTATAGAGCATTGCCGTCCAAATTGTTCACTAGCAGCAATGGATTGGTCAGAGTTTAACCAAGAGCTTGAAGAAGGTCTGCAAAAGCTTGACCTTAATGCGACTCTAAAAGAACGTTTTCGAGTGTATCTTTACCACCATGTTCCCAAAATCGCCTTGGCGGGATGCCCCAATAGATGTTCTCAACCCCAAATTAAGGATATTGGTGTTACAGGCTTTATAACCCCCCAACTTTCTGAAAACTTTTGTTCGGGATGCCAAACATGTGTCTCTACTTGTTCGGAAAATGCAATTACTTGGCATAATGAGCAAATAAATATTGATCCCAATCTTTGTGTATCCTGTGGTATGTGTATTCGCAGTTGCCCTACTGAAAAAATTATCCCTAAAGAGTCAGGCTGGATGCTTAGTTTAGGAGGTCGCTTAGGAAGGCATCCCCGATTTGCTCAAACTTCAGGAAAAGTCTCAAGTGGGGAAGAAGCTATAAACTGGATCTTAGGTATCTTCCAGGATTATTGTAAGCATGGATTGAGCGAGGAAAGGCTTACTCATTTTCTTGAACGTTCAAAATTGGTTTAGGATTGACTCTGCTATCGCCTTATTGACCGCTTCGGGGTTTTCTCGCATGCTCATATGCCCGGCTGACGGGACCATAACGTATGTAGACATGGGTAATGCTTCATGAAGAGCATGAGAGTACTTCGGAGGTGTCATTTGATCATACTCTCCGCAAAGAATACAGGCAGGTATATTTATATTCTGAATGTCTTTACTCCGATCAAAAGCATCGCACGCTTGGAAATCTGCCAAATAAACTTCCGCTGGGACGCTTTTCATCTCCTCTAACGCCTGGCTGAGTATTTCCAGAGCACTGTTCCGGCTATAAAGGTAAGGAATAATATTGAAAGGCAATTTTCCCTCTGCCAGTTGCTCGAGGGTTTCCGTTTTTACCCGAAGACGCGCTCCCGAATCTACCACAACGATTTCCTTGAGCCATTTGGGCTGAGACAGAGCACATTCTAAAACAATTCCCCCGCCCATCGAATGCCCGGCGAGAATGACTGATTTTAAGTCTAAGGCCTTGATGAAGTCCGCAATAAAGCGGCTATAGTCTTTGATATCATTCATAGCGTTCCCTTCCGAGTGCCCATGCCCGGGTAAATCTAAAGCCAGTAAACGATATCCCTCAATTTGGGAAAGCTGGTTTGCCCAAACTTCACTTGAACCTCCCGCACCATGAATAAATAACACAGCAGAATCGTTACGGCTTGGCGAGGAGCTTTCATTATAGAAAATCTTCTTCCCGTTAACTTGACAGTATGCCATTTTATCTTCCCTCTTCTACAAAAATATAAAATCATCGGATAAAGGAACTTGCTTCAGACTTGGGAATTATCCTCATCTGAAGCAAGTTCAATTTTTTAAAATTATTTATTGCTTCTACGCCAAACTCTTGCTTCTACGCCAAACTCCGAGTTTCTCTGCCTCTTTGATCAAATCCTCACGGAAGTCAGGATGGGCAATTGAAATCAAAGCTTCAGCGCGTTCCCAGGTTGATTTTCCTTTCAAGTTCACAATTCCATACTCGGTGACCAAGTATTGAACGATTGCGCGATGGGTTGTGATCACCGCTCCCGGGGCTAAAATCGGGTTAATCCTCGAACGAAGTTCGCCGCCTTTCTTATAGGTCGACTCCATGGCAATGAAGGATTTTCCCCCCTTAGAACGATACGAACCATAGGCAAAATCAAACTGTCCCCCGGTTCCGCTGATTTGACGGGTTCCCGAAGATTCTGAGCAAACTTGACCCGTTAAATCCACCTCGATACAGTTGTTAATGGAAACAACCTTATCATTTTGGGCAATAATTAACGGATCGTTGGTATAATCAACGGGATAGGCGGCACACATCGGATTATTGTGTAAAAAGTCATAAGTTTTCTGGGTTCCAAAGGAGAATGAATAAGTCACCTTATAGCGATCAAGCGTCTTCTTCGTTCCATTCACACGTCCCGATTCTACCATATCAACCATAGACTCTGTGAACATCTCGCTATGAATACCCAAATCCTTGAGATCGGATTGGGCAATCATCCGACCTACGGCATTCGGCATACCCCCGATACCCAGCTGGATGCAGCTCCCGTCTTCAATCTCAGACATGATATACGTTGCAATTTTCTCCTCGATCTCTGTCGGGGTACCGCTCGGAACCTGGGGCATCTTCCAATTGGCTTCAACAATATAATCCACTTCTGAAATATGGATACTTTCTTCTTTTCCTCCCAAACAGCGCGGTATATTGGGGTTAACCTCAAGAATAATCACTTTTGCCTTGTCACAAATGGCCTTGGTATGGGAAACTTGGGGACCAAAGTTAAAATATCCATGCGTATCCATCGGAGTCACCGGGAGCATTGCCACATCAATATCAAGAAAACGTCGATAATACCCGGGAAGTTCATGGTAAAGCAAAGGAGTATGATAGCAAAGTCCTTGATCATGAAGTTTGCGGTCGAGACCACTAAAATGCCAGTTATTATACACGAAATGTTGCCCGTCCGGATCAACTTTGACGATTTCCGGAGGTCTCAGCGCCGTAACCGCACGTATCTTTACATCAAAAAGTTCATGCTTGCGGGCCGCTAATGCTTTGTCAAGCTCAACAACCTGCCCTGTAAACGAACCATAATCCACCCAATCACCGGACTTGACCACACGAACAGCTTCCTCAGGGGTTACTAATTTTTTCCGGTATTCCTCATTAAAACGCATAAAGCCCCTCCTCTGGATATTTTTCTTCTCACTCACTTCCTAAATCTGCTTATCGTAAAATGTTATTGGCAATGACAACTCGCTGAATTTGGTTTGTTCCTTCGTAAATTTGCATGATCTTGGCATCCCGCATATATTTCTCAACCGAATACTCTTTGACATATCCATACCCGCCTAAAACTTGTACAGCATCGACAGTAACCTTCATCGCTGTGTCTCCTGCGAAAGCTTTTGCGAAGGAAGCCATTTGCGTAAAGGGCAGACCTTGTTCTCTCAGGTAACATGCTTTATGCACAAACAGACGTGAAGCTTCAATTTCCATGGCCATATCTGCCAGCATAAACTGGATCGCTTGGAATGTGGCAATCGGTTTTCCGAAGGCAATCCGCTCTTTTGCGTATTTTACCGCCGCTTCATAAGCAGCCTGAGCAATTCCGACCGCCATCGCCGCAATAAAGGGACGGGAAATATCCAAGGATTTCATGCAAATCGACCAGCCTTCACCCTCTTCACCTAGGCGATTTTCAACCGGAACTTTGACATCTTCAAAAACCACTTGACAGGTATCAGACGTCCGAATCCCCATTTTATTTTCTTTCTTCCCAATGCTGATCCCCGGAGTATGCGCATCAACCATGAAGGCGACTATTCCTTTATGGCGCAGGGATTTATTGGTTGTCGCAAAAACGGTAAAGATATCTGCTACTCCGCCGTTGGAGATAAACTGTTTTGTCCCATTGAGGATATAGTAATCTCCTTCCCGACGTGCGGTAGTCGATAAGCTCACCGCATCCGAACCGGCCCCCGGCTCGGTCAAACAAAAAGCGGTAAGTTTTCCTTCATTCATAACATTATAGAAACGTCTTTTCTGATCATCATTTGCACCAACTAAAACGGGGTTTGCACCCAGCAGATTACTGGCAACCACCGTTGTGGACGTGCCCGCATCTCCAAAGGCGAGTTCCTCGGCAACTAAGGCCTGGGTTGTGGGATCCAAACCCGGTCCGCCATATTCCTCCGGGACTCCGATTGTTAAAAGCCCAACTTCATGAAGCTTATGGATTAACTCCCAAGGAAACTCATCCTTTTCATCATATGCTCCGGCCACCGGGGCTATCTCTCTTTCCGCAAACTTTCTGGCAACTAAACGCATCGCTTCCTGTTCATCGGTATATTTGAAATCCATTATTTTTTCCTCCCCTTATAGAAGTTCAATTACGGTAGCAACTGCAGGACCGCCGCCGGCACACAAAGATGCACAGCCGTATCTCGCTTTGCGGCGCCGCATTTCATGCAGCAGGCTCACAATTAAGCGGACACCGGTATTACCGACCGGATGCCCCAAGGAAATCCCCGAACCATTCGCATTGACTTTATCCATGCTGATATTGAGTTCGCGATTGCAAGCTAAGAATTGAGCGGCAAAAGCTTCGTTCAGTTCCCAGTAATCAATATCCTCCAGGCTTAATTGAGCAAACTTTAAGGCTCTTTTCACGGCCGGAACTACGCCAATCCCCATAATCTTAGGATCTACCGCAGCCGATGCGGTTGAAACAATTTTAGCCAAGGGCTTAATACCCAGCTCAGCCGCCTTCTCAGCCGCCATCAGGATTAGCGCCGAACCTCCATCATTTAAGCCCGAAGCATTCCCTGCGGTAACCGTACCATCCTTTTTAAACGCCGTTTTTAACTTTGCCAGAGCCTCCGCACTCGTTGAAGCATTGGGATGCTCATCCGTGTCAACTACGGTAACTCCTTTTTTGGTCTTGATTTCAACCGGCACAATTTCTTCTTTAAATTTGTCGGTTTGAATGGCTTGAATTGCGCGTTGGTGGCTCAACAGCGCCAGTTCATCCTGCTCTTCACGAGAAATCCCGTACTGATCCGCTAAGTTTTCCGCTGTCATGCCCATATGATAGTCATAGAAAGCGTCAAACAAGCCATCATTGAGCATAGCGTCGACGATTACCCCATTTCCCATCCGATAACCGCTCCGTGCCTTGGGTATAAGATAAGGAACGTTTGACATACTCTCCATACCGACCGCTGCCCCAATATCCACCTTACCCAGGGCAATCTCTTGGGCTAAGATTTCCGTGGCCCGCATTGATGATGGGCATAATTGATTGACCGTCACGGCCACGGTTTCTAAAGGACACCCTGCTTTCAAGGCAACTTGACGTGCTGGGTTCCCTTTCAGACCCGCTTGGAAAACGTTCCCTGCCACCACTTCTTCAATCTGTCCGGCATCCAAGGAGGCCTTTTCCAGGGCTGCTTTCAAAGCGGTTATCCCAAGATCGATCGCAGTCAGATCTTTTAATGAACCAAGATAATCTCCGATAGGTGTACGCTGTGCACCTACAATGACAACTTCACGCATTACTTATTCACCTTCCTATAATCATAGAAGCCCTTGCCGGTTTTCACGCCCAAATGGCCGGCCCTAACCATTTGTTTAAGCAAAAGAGCCGGGCGATATTTTGAATCGTTAAACTCCTGATAAAATACTTCCATTACCGCTAAAACGACATCAATTCCAACCATATCCGCCAAAGCAAGCGGCCCCATCGGGAAATTAGCCCCCAGCTTCATCGCCATATCAATATCTTCGGCAGATCCGACCCCTTCTTGATACGCTTGAATGGCTTCATTGATCATCGGAACGAGTATACGGTTAACAATAAATCCCGGGGACTCCTTGGCATTAATCGGAACCTTTCCAAATTGTTGAGCCAGTTTCATGACCAAACCAACCGCTTCTTCGCTCGTTTCAATTCCGGGAATGACCTCTACCAACTTCATGACGGGTACGGGATTGAAGAAATGCATTCCGATTACGCGACCCGGATTTTGGGTCGCTGCTCCAATCTCCGTGATCGAGAGAGAGGATGTATTACTGGCTAAAATCGCCTGCTTCGGGCAAATCTGATCCAATTCTGCGTAAACCTTTTTCTTTAGCTCCATATTTTCCACTATGGCTTCGATGACAATATCTACATCTTTAAAATTCTCAAGACCGACTTTTCCTTCGATCCTTGACAAAATGCCCGCTCTTTCATCAGCGGGAAGCTTTCCCTTTTCCACAAGTTTTTGCAGCGCGTTTCCCATCCGTTCAAGTCCACGATGAACAAACTCTTCGCTGACATCAACTAAAACAACTTTAAATCCGCTCTGGGCGGCAGCTTGAGCAATTCCTGCTCCCATCGTGCCGGCACCTAGAACGCCAATTTTGCTGATCCCCACAGAAAATTCCACCTCGTTTCTTTAGTTTTTCAAAAAAAGTATTCCTTGATTTTCATGTCCACCTCAAATCGTTCCTAGATAACATTTATTATTGCAAAAATGGTTCCAACATTCTGAAAATTCTCTACGTTAGAAATATATTTTTGAAATAGCGGAATATTCTATACTTTTATATCCCATTCATTCTAAATTGAGTTAAGTGAAAGTGATATCTTTTATCTTTTGTCTCTTAAAAGAGACAATCATTAAACAATTTCGGAAAAAAATGTCGCACCTCCTAGTGCGACAAGCTTTGTGATTATATTAAACTAATGTTCCATTATTGAGACACATTTCTTCTTAAATAGACATTTCTTTTCTTCCGTTTTGAACCAAGTTCTCTGCCAAATGTCTGATTTGGTCCAGAGCACTGCTTAGTTCACTTATACCGGCGGCTTGCTCTTCACTCACCGCAGCAAGATTAGCAAAAGTATCGACTAACATGCCCACCGATTCTTGGACCTTCTTAATATTTTCTTCAATGCTAACCGCAGATTCCTTGCTCGTATCAGCAAGTTTCCGTATCTCCTCAGCCACTACAGCAAATCCCCTTCCGACTTCTCCGGCCCGGGCTGCCTCGATCGAAGAATTTATCCCCAGAATGTTGCTTCTCGCTGCAATTGACTTCATCTGTCCTGTAATCTTGGCGACATCAATAATTTCTTTTTGAACTGATTCTGTTTCTTTGCTCATCTCTTGTGTATTTGCAGACAATTCCTCGCCTGCATCGGCTAAACTCCCCGCCGCCGCAGAAATTTGCTCGACGGCTGCCAATATCTCTTCGCCTGTAGTGAGCAGCGTATCAAAGGCTTCGGTGGACATGACAACCGTCATTCCCCCGACAAAATCAGTCTGATCATAGATTGGATTAGAAATAGCGACATACGGAATTCCGAATTGAGACTTTGTGAGATCTACCTTCCCCACCAAGCGCTGCTGTGTCGTTATTGTTCGATAAGACATAGTTGATTTGAGATCCTCTAAAGGTTGTCCTACATAGACCCCGAGATTTAGTTTAGGATGATTAATGGCTGCCAAAGCCTTTTCCTTGTCAAAAACATAAACTGATATATCCTCTTCATACCATTGTTGTAAATATGGGGCAATATCCACTGCAGACTGAATAAGCATCCTTTTCCTCCTTACCAACTTCATATATATTTATGTTACATGAAATGATTTCAAAAATCTATATATTATAATTCTCTCTTAAAAGTTATTTAAATTGTTAGCGGTAAAATTTATTTAATAATCATATCACATTTTACCTTTTATGTAACTTCCATGTATAAATATATATTTTAACCGTTTGAGGCTTCAATGAGCTTGGCAAAAATAGCCGTATGCTGATCTTCATCGACATAATTATATTTAAGCAGCTTGCAAAGCTCACTTTGAGGACCCTCGCCCTCTTTCTCAACACGGGTGATAAGTTCACTATAGTCACTCATAGCCTTTTCTTCGAGTTTGATATTGATTTTTAAAACCATGTTGAGTCCGGTCATTGAAAGGATTGTTCCTAAAGAAACCCCCATTATCGAAGAAATGACTTCTCCTGTTTGTGTTGGGATTCCACCCAGCTCTTTTATTTTTGCACCGATGAGATCGCGATGATCTTCTTCCACCTGTGCCGCTCGTTCAAAAACCAAACCTCCGTAATGATCCTTAAATACTTTACTCTGAGCAAAGTACAAATCAGCTTGACTTGTTTCCAGACTATAAAACCAGTTGAGAGACTTTATGAGCTCTTCCTTATCCATTGTTTCTTTCCCTCGCCTTCTTATTTAAATAATGTTAAATGTTTGATCCTACTTTCGTCTTCCTTATTTTTTGTTACTTATTACTTATTACTTATTACTCTGTACAAAAGGCAAAAAAATAACCTTCCCCCTAAAGAAAAAAAATAGAAAATTGTCAATGCATTAACTTTAAGTCAATCCAGAGACAATTTCCTATTCTTAATTTAAAATGAATTTCTAAGGGCGACTAGGACGCTTCTAAATCCTTCACGCCTTGATAAATCAGCTCAAAGAGCTCTTCGATCTGATTTTCCTCGACGCAGGAGAAAGCAATACGAATATCGGTTTGACCGAGGGCAATCACCCCGACACCATATTTTTCAAGAAGATACTGCCGTAAAGCTTCAGCGTTTACGTGCTTTAATTTCAAGCACATGAAATAGCCCGAGTTGAAAGGATATTCCTTCCACACCTCTTGATAACGGTCATTTTTCAGTACCTCTTTCACCTTTAAAGCCCGTTTTTTGATGATATCGACCTTTTCTTGTTTCTGTGGCCAAAAATCAGGAGACTTTAACCCCCCTAGGACAAAGGTCTGTGATGAGTGAGAAACATTGGAGATGGTTCCCCTGAGGATTCCCATCGTCTTGCTTTCTAAGGCGTTCAAGACTTCCGGGTATTCAGAAGCAAATGTAATAAACCCAACGCGGAACCCCCAAACAAATTCTTCCTTAGTTGCGCCATCCACTTTTACGGGGAAAACCCGGGGATGCACGTCAGCAAGTCGGCCAAATAAAGACTCTGTGATTGAATCCCCAAAGAACAAACCAAAATAAGCGTCATCCAAAATGACAACGAGATTAATACCTTCCTCGGCAACCTCACGAATCGCTTCAACGATTGCCTCAGCCTCTTTTTCAGTAGGGGTATAACCTGTCGGATTGTTTGGGAAGTTCAAGAGCAATATCGCCTTGCCATACTCTTTTTGAGCAAGTAAGGCCTCTTTCATCCCTGTTATATTAAGCTCCTCATTTGCGTTATAAAAGGGAAAGGTCACTTGCCTGGCTCCCCGTCTTGTCCCGAAAATCATACTATAATTACCCCAGTTTTTATCCGGTAAAACCAGCGGGTCTCCGGGATTCACAAATAAATCGGCGGTAATACTCAGCCCATGGGTCAAGGCATTCGTAACTATGGGCAGGCCCGTATTTTTTCCTCTCAAAGATGGATTCTCCTTCTCCATCTTTTCTTTCCAACGTTTTCTCAGCTCTAATTTCCCTGCAGGGGGAGCATAGGTATACAGCTCGGAAGGCTCATAAGCTGACAAATTATCTTGGATAACGGGTAAGTACATGGGATGACCTTCCTCGGTTGCAATCCCAATCGTGGCATTAAAGCGAAAGGCTTTTTGATCTGCTTCAGCGGATTGTGTCAAAATTCCTTTGGGATAGTAGAGCTCCTTGCCTAAATCTGACAAAAGATCATATATGTAGGGGTTAGCCCCAAGAATTTGTTCATTTAACTTTTGAGCTATTTCATGCATCCTTGTACATCCTTTGCAGTTTATATATTATTATTATAATACGAGAACGTTTTGCTCGTATACCCTTGTTTTACAGAATTGGACAATAATTTCGTTTTTCTTTGCTCTAAAATGATGATTCCTTGAAGTACGGACAGCATCTGATTGACTTCCTCAAGGGTATTATATAACCCAAAGCTGATTCTTACAATTCCTGGGTGAGGAAGTAAGGGATTATTAATAATATTTCCCAGTTCCCTATCGGATATCCTTAATAGCTTTTGAACATAAGGTGAAGCACAAAAGCAGCCATTTCTCACCGCGATCCCGCCTTCCCTAGAAAGGGCTTGGGCAACCTCTTCATGATCCATTCCGACAACATTGAAGGGAATAACCCCGATTCTTGGCGTATTTAAAGGAGCATAAAGCTCAATTCCCGTCATCTTCTCCATTTTTTTCTGAGTATAATTCAGAAGACGTTCTTCTTGCTTATAGACCGTTTTCATACCAATACTTCTTAAGGTTTCTATAGCTGCAACAAGGGCCACAACTCCAAGGATATTGGGTGTACCCGCTTCCTCTTTATGAGGGGGATCATCCCAAAAGACTTGATCTTTTGTCACAAACTTTACTGTTCCACCCCCGCTGTATTCGGGATTTCCCTGTTCAAAAACCTGACTGGGCCCAATTAAAACACCAATCCCAAAAGGAGCATACATTTTATGAGCGGAAAAGGCAAGAAAATCGATATGTTCCGGAGAATGATGGGGTCGCATATCGATCGCCGCATGGGGAGCAAGCTGAGCGGCATCCACAAGTATCCTTGCTTGGTATCGATGGGCTATTTCCGCAATCCGATGGATAGGATTCATAATCCCTGTGACATTAGAAGCTCCCGAGACAGCCACAAGTTTCACCGCCCCTTGATAATGCAGCAGTTTTTGTTCAAGGTCTTCCAAATTTAGACCACCCTGCTCATTAAGCTCCACATAATCAACCTGATATTTATCCCTCCAGGGGAGAAGATTGGAATGATGCTCCATCCAGGTAGTCAGGATCACCTCTTTTTTCCGCGGATTCCATAGACGATAAGAAAGTTTGTTAATGGCCTCAGTCGTATTTTTCACGAAAATTACGGTATTTAGGTCTGACAAACCTCCCACAAACGCAAGTACCGTTTTGCGTGCCCTTTCGTAGATCTGTGAGGAAAGAACCGATTTATACCCCGCTCCTCGGTGGATAGAGGAATAGAAGGGGGCAAACTGATTGATTTCAGCCATTACCTTCATTAACGGGGGGGTTGTAGCTGCATTATCGAAATTAATAGCAGGCGCTAAACCACCCTTAACCTGCGGAACTAAGGCATCGAGTCCTACAAACAATTCCCGGTAATTCGGTTGAAACGGAAACACATGCATCAAAAGCTCTCCTCCTCATTTTACTTCTCTGCATTATATTTCCGAAACGCAAGGAGGGTTCTTCCTACCATAAATTCCTGCAGAAATAGGGCTAAATCCCAAAATAATCATCTTGCAAGGACATATTTTCCTTTCCATCATAAAATTGCTTCTTGAACTTCGACACAATAAATGGTATTTTGTCATAGTCAGGATGATAAGTCGTACCAGAACCTGACATTGCGCAATGAATCCCGGACGCGGGGTTCGTTAAGTCTACTTCGTTACCCTAAACAGGAGATGGAGTTAAGCTTTGCTTAATTCCGTCTCTTGTTTTATGCGGTGAGTGGCGCTAAATCCCCTTAAAAATGGGAAGATATTTCGTATTAAAGTTGAAGAGCTAATTTTCTTTTGGAAAAATTTTTAACGATAAAATGATACCTTTTGACTTGATATTGGGTATAATGGAAAGAGTAGATTTTGAATTTGAAGGGAAGATGGATCTTGCCATTACATATTCATTTTGTAGGAGTTAAAGGAACCGGAATGAGCGCTTTGGCACAAGTAAGCGCCCGGGTTGAAAATGCAGATATAACGGGTTCAGACGTATCCGAACGTTTTTTCACAGATGCTGTCCTTGAACGAGCCCACATCCCCGTCTTAAATTTTGACGCACATAACGTCGATCATGCTGATCTTGTTGTGGCCTCTGCCGCCTATGGCAAGGATCATCCGGAAATCGCCCAAGCTCATAAATTAAACATTCCGGTACTCACATACCCTCAATATTTGGGCCGGCTGATGTCCAAAAAGAAAGGAATTGCAGTTTCCGGTACACACGGCAAAACAACAACAACGGCTATGGCGGGGCTGTGCATGCTTAATGCAGGGCTTGATCCCACGATTATCGTGGGAAGTGATGTACCCAGCATTGGCGGGAATGCTTATTCCGGCAAGGGCGAGTTTTTTCTGGCAGAGTCCTGTGAGTATCGCCGTCATTTTCTCAATTATTCCCCTGAATATTTGATCATAACGAATATTGAATTTGACCATCCGGATTATTTTAAGGACATCGATGATGTCATCTCGGCTTTTGCTGAGTTGGCTCAGAAAGTCCCGGCCGACGGCCGAGTCTTCATTTGGGCGGAAGAACCTAACCGTAAATATATTCAAAGCCAAGCCCCAATTACGACCTTCGGTTTTTCCGAGGAAGCAGACATCCAAGCCCGTGATGTTAAATTTCATGATGAAGGAAGCTCCATGAAGATCTATGCCTTTGGGCAATACCTTGGTGAGATGCACCTTCATGTTGCCGGAAAGCATAATATCCTAGACGCCTTGGCAGCCATTGCCTTAAGCTTGGAATTAGGGATTCCCGCACCTCAAGTTCTCACAAGTTTAAGCCAATTCAGCGGTACCAAACGTCGTTTTGAGCATATCGGCATGAGCGACGGAGCCCTTATTGTGGATGACTATGCTCATCATCCCACTGAAATTCGCTCCACCCTAGAAGGGGCCCGGCTGTCTTTCCCCGAACGCCGGATCAGGGCTATCTTCCAACCCCATACTTTCAGCCGCACTGAGAAACTGCTTGACGACTTCTCGCATGCGTTTAGTTCCGCTGATGAAGTCGTTATCGCCGAAATATTTGCTTCAGCCCGTGAACAGAATCTGAATACCATTTCCGCCTCTGTCCTAGCCGACCAAATACGCAGTCAAGGCATAAATGTTCGATTTATTGATTCTTTGGATGGGATCAAGACTTATCTTGCCCAAACGCTGACCCCTAAGGATTTGGTCATCACTCTTGGGGCCGGAGATATTTATAAAGTCGGACAAAGTCTTGTAAGCTAAGACAGGTTTTCCGGTTTTCGAGATTTCGAGATTTCGAGATTTCAGGATTAGGGGATTTTATCATAACGCTTGCCGTAAATTTTTATTACGGAAAACGGGGCTGTTTCAAAAGCAAAACAGCCCCGTTTTCGTGCGCCCATAATTAAACGACCCAAACCCCGGTTAAAATGTGATCAAAGTCATCACTCGGTTACAAACAGTAATGCTATACTAAAAACAAATACAACTCTACAGCGGAGGGAAACGAATGAAAACGTCGAGAATCGAGAAAGAAAAACAAACCGTAGGATTAATGATTGAGCTTTACTGCCACAATAAACATCATCCGCAGGGAATTCTCTGTGAGGATTGTCAGAACCTGCTTAATTATGCTCAACAGCGTCTTGAGCACTGCAAGTTTGGAGAAGATAAGACAGTCTGCGGCGACTGCATAGTCCATTGCTATAAAAAGGAGATGCGTGAAAAAATCGTTGGCATTATGCGGTATTCCGGCCCGCGCATGATTTTTAAACATCCTATCGCCGCAATTCAACACCTTGTTGATAAGCGAACCCATCCCCAGAAAGGGAAGTAACCGCGCGAACAATTTCTGTCCAATTGCGGCAGCGTGTGACCCCTCTGACAAGCTCTCCTTGGTTATACGTCGCATTAAGCAATAATACCGGGATTCCGGCTTGAGCAATCGCCAGCGCGTTTTTGGTATAATCTTCGATGAAGAGTTCAAGCTGCCATTGTTTCACCAAATCAACCTTGCTTTGAAGATCGGAAAATACAACATTCTTATACGGAATTTTATACTTGTCCATCCAGCGCAGCGTAACCTCTTCCTCATCGGCGGCCCGCGCTGTCACATAAACGATTTCATGGCCTTGGGCGATAAGGGACTCAAGTCCCTGTTTTGCCCCTTTCACAGGCTGGGGCATCATAAAAAGATGCTCCATATTCTCCTTAAAAAAGCGATTCATCTCGTCCCAAGAAACATCATATACCTGATGGATATCATAGTTATCGATAACGGAAATATTCTTGCTAAAATATCGATTCAATTCCCCAAGCCACACTGTAAAGCTATCTGCAGTTACTCCGTCAATGTCTACACCGATACGCAATCCAATAAACTCCCTTACCTATAATCTTTTAAGTCTATAATTTTTTAAGCTTGGGCAGATCCAATGCCGGTGGAGTATGTCTCTTATGCTCGCTTTGGCGATGGAGTTTTTCAATCTTAGCGATTTCTTCCGCCGAAATTTCTTCCCCTAACAGATAACGGTCGATATGATCATAGGTGATTCCCATTTCATTCTCATCGGTTTGCCCGGGCCACAAGCCCGCCGAAGGTACACGATTCACAAGTTTATCGGGAAGTCCGAGTTGAGCCGCCCAGGCACGAACTTCAGCCTTGGTCAGCGAAGAAATGGGTAAAACATCAACACCGCCGTCCCCATACTTCGTGAAATACCCTGTATAACTTTCGGGGGCATTATCCGTACCTACCACAAGATAATTCAGTGCATTGGCCACTGTATAGAGCGTTGCCATACGCAGCCGAGCCTTCAGATTACCCTGGCTCAGCTGTCCCTCAAAGCTTAACCCCTGTTCTTGCAAACCATCCTGAACCTTTTCCAGAATCCCTTGATGGACTTCTTCCAAACCGACTTCCACAACTTTTAAGCCATAGGTCTCGGCGGCAAGCAGTGCATCTTCGCGATCTTCCGGAGCTGACTGGGAAGGCATAATTACCCCTATCGAATTTTCGGGAAAAGCCCCCTTGCAAAGTCCTGCTACAACAGCAGAATCTACTCCGCCGGATAATCCGACGACTAACCCCCGAGCCTTCGCGTTAGCCGCCTGCTCACGCAACCAGGCCACCGCCGTTTCAATCCGGTTCTCTAATTCAGGGTTCGACCACATCACTTATCCTCCTCGTATAATATGATTTGTTCCTAGCTCCACGAGTCCTTTTTAAATGGAACGTGGAGTTTTAATTTAGCCAAGTTATAACTGGAAATTTCTTTGAGCAATAGGGTGCGCGCAGTATAACGCATACCCCATGCAGCC
>NZ_JAYFQK010000048.1:0-17196 GCF_034927245.1 Desulfitobacterium sp. | reverse complement strand
TTGGAACTGCCATTCCGACCCAAGGGAGGCGATAAAATGAGCATCAATCGCAGAGATTTTCTGAAAAAAGCAGGAGTGATCACTGCCTTGGGCGTAGGGGGCGCCACATTGGGCTTCAATGGCTTAAAGGCAGCTAAACCCGCCGAGGCCTCGGAGTTTGCTTCGCAAAATCCAAAAGCCAAAGCGTCCCGTTGGGCCATGGTCATTGATATGAAAAAGTTCAAGACCCCCGAAGATTACCAACGCGTCATTGACGCCTGCCATAAGCTCCATAACGTCCCCCAGATTGAAGATCCGAAGCACGAGATCAAGTGGATCTGGAGCGACAGTTATGAACACGTCTTTGTGGGGACCGAAAACCCCTATCTGGATGAAGAGACAAAGAAGCTGCCCTTCCTGACCCTTTGCAATCATTGTGATAATCCGCCGTGTGTGCGAGCGTGTCCGACCCAAGCTACGTTTAAACGCCCCGATGGAATCGTCGGCATGGACTTTCACCGGTGTATCGGCTGCCGGTTCTGCATGGCCGCCTGTCCCTTCGGCGCCCGCAGCTTTAATTTCATCGATCCGCGAACCGCCTTAAAAGAGATTAACCCGGAATATCCGACCCGAACCCAAGGGGTCGTGGAGAAATGCAATTTCTGTATGGACCGCATTGATCAGGGGTTAAAGCCCGCCTGTGTCGAAGCCTCGAAAGGAGCCATGGTCTTCGGGGATTTGGACGATCCGAATTCGGAAGTCCGCAAGATCCTCAATACCCATTACACCATTCGCCGCAAACCGAATTTGGGGACCGAACCCAGTATCTTTTACCTGATCGGGGGTGAAGAGCATGCTTGAGAAAGCCCTGAACGGGAGTAAAAAATACGGGCTCTGGATTGCCGCCCTTCTCGTCGTAATTTTCATAGCGGTTCTTTCCTACGCCAAACAGTGGCGTCTGGGACTCGGAGTCACCGGAATGAGCCGCGATGTCTCCTGGGGTCTCTATATTTCCCAGTTTACCTTTTTAGTCGGCGTGGCGGCCTCCGCCGTCATGGTCGCGATCCCCTATTATCTTCATAACTACAAGAAGTTTGGCAAAATCGTGATTCTCGGGGAATTCATTGCAGTGTCCGCCGTGATCATGGCCATGCTCTTTATCGTCGTAGATATGGGGCAGCCGACCCGGGTCATGAATGTCATTTTGCATCCGACCCCCCATTCCATGATGTTTTGGGATATGTGTGTCTTATTCGGCTATTTGATCATTAACTTCGTGATCGGTTGGACGACGCTCGGCGCCGAAAACAAGGGGTTTGCGCCTCCGGCTTGGGTGAAGCCGATCATCTACCTCTCCATCCCTTGGGCGATCAGCATCCATACCGTCACCGCCTTTCTTTATGCCGGTCTGCCGGGCCGACACTTATGGTTAACCGCCATCATGGCCGCCCGCTTCCTCTCTTCCGCGTTTGCCGCCGGACCCGCCCTTCTTATTTTGCTCTGTTTGTTCGTCCGCAAGGTCGGGACATTTGGCCCGGATAAAGAAGCGATTCAATCGCTGGCAAAGATTGTGACCTATGCAATGATCACCAATGTCTTCTTCTATCTGCTGGAGGTCTTTACCGCGTTCTATAGCAGTATCCCGGAAGCGAAAGAGCCTTTGATCTATTTGTTCGCCGGTTTAGACGGCCATAACAATCTCGTGCCCTTTATGTGGGTTGCGACCATCTTAGCCTTTGTCTCCATTGCGCTCTTGGTGGTTCCCAAGACCCGCAGGAACGAAAAGATCTTACCGTTTGCGTTAGTTTCGGTTTTCCTGGCCTGCTGGATTGATAAAGGACTGGGCTTAGTGCTCGGCGGATTTGTTCCCAATCCCCTGGGTCATGTCACCGAGTATATTGCGACCGGGACAGAGATTATGATCACCTTGGGAGTCTACGCCGTCGGGGCTTTATTGATTACGATTTTCTATAAGATTGTGATTGCCGTGAGAAAACAAGTCTAGATGATTTGTTGATATCCATTTAAGGAGGTGTTGCCCCCCAAAAAAGCATGCCTTAAATAAGCGGTTTCAAAAACTAAAATTCAAGATAAATCAAAGGAGGAAATGATTCAAATGGCAGATCTAGTGGTGAATGGCGTAACCTATGAATTAGACGAAGATGGCTTTCTTGAAGATGCATCCACTTGGAACGAAGATGTAGCTAAAGCCTTAGCCCCCAATGAGGAAGTAGAGGAACTGACGGAGGAACACTGGAAACTGATCAACTATCTCCGTGATTACTATGATCAATTCGGAGTGGCCCCGATGGTTCGTAAAATGCTCAAGGATACGGGCTATACCCAAAAAACAATCTATGATTTATTCCCCACAGGCCCTGGGAAGGGTGCTTGCAAAATTGCCGGACTTCCTAAACCAACCGGTTGCGTCTGATTAACGCATAGTAATCGTCCGATGAGGCTCCGATAAGAAAGGTTGTGGAAAACAATGTCAGTATATACAGCCCAAAAACCAAATTGTCTCGACATTCCGCGCTTGGTCATCGGGGCCCCCCAGGGGCGATCCGGAAAAACTACGGCAACATTGGGGATTTTAAGGGCCTTAACCCGTAAGGGCTATCAGGTTCAACCCTATAAGAAAGGGCCGGACTATATCGACCCCAGCTGGCACTCCGCAGCTGCGGGGAGAATAGCCCGTAATTTAGATCCGTTCTTGATGACCAAAGAAGAGATTTGTCGTTCGATTGCCCTTCATTCGGCGGGTAGTCAGTTCAGCATTATTGAGGGAGCTATGGGACTCTACGATGGTTTAGATCTCGAAGGAAGTTCTTCGACGGCTGAGCTCGCCAAAACTTCTTCATCCCCGGTGCTCCTCGTACTCGACTCAACACGGATTACACGGACGACAGCAGCCATTGTCATGGGCTGTCAACACTTAGATCCAGAGATTAACATTACCGGTGTGATATTAAATAAGGTTGCAAGGTCACGTCATGAGAGAATAGCACGGGAATCGATCGAAAAATATTGCCATATTCCTGTTGTCGGTGCGATTCCTAAAGATGCTTTGATTACGATTCCGGATCGTCACTTAGGTCTCGTGACAAAAAGCGAAATGGAAGAAACAGAAAACTTCTTTGAACATTTGGCAGATATTATATGTGAAAATGTAGACTTATCTAAAATCATAACTTTAGCCCAAGCTGCACCTTCGCTAAATTATGTACCCAAAATCGAAGGTGTAACCTCATCTGGGCATAATCCTATGGGCAAAGGGTCGCAGTCCCCTCGGATTGGGATAATTCGTGATTCGGCATTTAGTTTTTACTATCCGGAGAACTTGGAAGCCCTAGAGTCTAAGGGAGCAGATATAGTGCCTTTCAGTGCACTGACGACGGAGCATTTACCGGAGGAGCTTGATGCGCTCTATATTGGCGGGGGCTTTCCGGAAGTCTTTGCAGAGCAATTGACGGAAAATGCCACACTCCGTGAAGAGATTCGTCAGGCCGGAGAAAATGGCTTGCCGATTTATGCTGAATGCGGGGGTTTAATGTATCTTGGCCGTTCGATTATTGCGGATGGGAAGAAACAGGAGATGGTAGGCTTGCTTCCGCTGGATACCCAAATGACGAAGAAGCCCCAAGGACATGGGTATACGATTATGAAAGTTATGGAGAATAACCGTTGGTTTACACAAGAGCGAGTACGAGGACATGAGTTTCATAATTCCCATGTGATTAACTTGGATGTAGCTCAAGTGAATTTCGGGTTTAAAGTAGAACGCGGTCATGGGATCAATGAAGAGTATGATGGTATATGCTATAAAAATGTGCTGGCTGCGTATAACCATATCCATGCGATTGGTTCCCCAAGCTGGGCTGAGCAAATGATTAAGCTGGCTTGTCAATATCGCGGGCAATGTCGGGAGAAACGTAAAACAGTTGCCGTTAAATAATGGTTAAATAATAGGTGAATAATGAAGATACTACAGAAAAGGCCTTTCGATAGAAAGGCTTTTTTTGTGGTATAATAATAAAGATTCTAACTATGTCTCCGAAAATGTAGTTTAATCTATAATTGAAGGAGGATGGCATTTTTGTTCGAACAACAGTTTCTAGTTTACAAAGAGGTTGCCGAGACGAGGAATTTTACACTCGCCGCCAAGAGACTCCATATGAGCCAATCCAGTATCAGTCTTCAAATTCAGAACTTGGAGAACCAATATGGGGCGCGCTTTTTTGACAGGACAAATAAAGGGGTAAGTCTCACAAAGGCCGGAGAGATATTTTATGACAAAGTTCGCGAAGTACTAAACATTTTGAACAATGCCCAACAAGAGGTCAGTGAACTTGTTGAAGATGCGAGAAGTGTAATCAATTTAGGGGCTACCTTAACCATCGGCGAATACATATTGCCTAATATTTTACCTTATCTCTATAAAGAGAGACCGGATCTGGATATCAAAGCGAATATTGCCAATACAGAGTCCATTGAACAAGGTGTGTTGGAGAGAAAACTTCATATAGGTTTGATCGAAGGTCCGGTGCCTAAGCAGAAGGAACTTATCGCTGAAACCTTCCTGCAGGATGAGCTGGTTGTCGTTGTACCCTATTTTCACCCTTGGGCTTCCCGCAATAGTGTTACATTGGCAGAGTTAACCGAGGAACGGTTAGTGACGCGTGAGGAAGGATCGGGAACACGCAAAGTTATGGAGATCGCGTTAGAAGAAAGGGGCCTTGATCCCTCTAAACTCAATATTACCATGGAACTTGGCAGCACACAGGCCATTAAACAAGTCGTAGCTGCGGGTTTGGGAATTACCATGATATCGGCCTTAACCTTACAGCGTAAATGTGATCATAGCCTTTTCAGGACCCTAAAAATCCAAGACTCTCCGGTATATCGGAATCTAAGCATCATTACGCTTGCCCATTCATCGCAAACGAAGGATGAACGCTATTTTATTAACCTATTGCATGACAGGGAACTCCTTTTATCCTTAATCAATGAGGATTATTGTGCAATGGAAATGCAATGCTCAGACGAAGAGGATCGCAGAGAACGGTAAAAAATAGGTAAAAAAATAAATAGAGGAATCGTCTTAATTACGCGGTGGATAACTTGTGTAAAAGATGAGTATAAGTATAAAAATCACAGGATATTCCTGTGATTTTTGTGGATAAGTCTGTGGAAGATGGGGATAAACTCTGGATAACTCCGGAATTAATCCTTACCCTGAAGGACTTGGTCCTTCGAAAGGCCGTGACCATCACGGGAGTCCATGCTGGGAACTTTATCAGGTTTGTGAAAGACAGGCTTGGTTTTGGGGTTTTCAGGTTTATCGGGAAATTTTTTGTCCATCAATAAAAACCTTCCTTTCTGCGGTAGACGTTTTGAACGTTTTGTTGACCTGAGTTATTTTTCCGCAAAGGAAGGTTTTCAATGTATGGGATTATGTTATTTCGTGTTATACCCTAATTTTGGATAACTTTGAATGGACGAGCATGAAGGATTCAGAAGAACATAAAAGAAGAGCAAAGCCTTAAATTATGAAATGAACGTGTTTGACATCCATATATAGCGTTGCTAAAATGATCAAGACACTAAATGTGGGGGGGTGCAATTGTGCGATGTCCTTTTTGCGGAAATGAGGATACTAAAGTTCTGGAATCTCGCCCGGTCGAGGAAGGTACAGCGATCCGAAGAAGAAGGGGATGTGACCGTTGTTCTCAGCGCTTTACCACCTTTGAAAAGTATGAGGACAAACCCTTGATCGTGGTCAAGAAAGATGGACGACGGGTAGAGTTTTCGCGTCCAAAAATAGTGGCGGGAATTTCCCGCGCCTGTGAAAAACGCCCGATTTCAACCGAACAGATTGAAGAGCTTGCTTATTCCATTGAAAAGACGCTGCGGAATAGCCATGAACGCGAGGTGCAGAGTACGGAAATTGGGGAGGCGGTGATGAAAGCGCTGCTTGAATTGGATGAGGTTGCCTACATAAGATTTGCATCGGTCTATCGTGAATTTAATGATATACAACGCTTTTTACAAGAGCTTAATGAATTGGGCAAAAAAAGGGGACAATAGACCTATTCCCAAAACCTGGTCATTGTTTCAAAATAAAATAGTGAAAAACTATAGATTAGAGAAGAAAGTTGGGGGATCGTGTTGAGTTTTCAAGAATCTGCTCCGAAGAACTGGCCTAAGGCTAAACTATCACCAAATGCCAGGGTTATCCTGGAGAAGCGCTATCTTAAACAGGAGAATGGGAAGGTTACTGAGACTCCGGAGGATATGTTTTTTCGGGTTGCGCATGTCATAGCCGGGGTGGAAGAGCGTTACGGGAAAGGCAAAAAAGAAGTCAAGGATTTAGCCAAAGAATTTTATTCGATGATGGCTGATATGGAGTTTATGCCAAACTCCCCAACGCTGATGAATGCAGGCCGTGACCTTGGGCAATTGAGCGCATGTTTTGTTCTTCCCGTCGATGATAGCATGGAGAAGATTTTTGACGCCATCAAGTTTGCCGCAATTATTCATAAATCCGGCGGAGGGACAGGCTTTAGTTTTTCACGTCTGCGTTCCAAAAACAGTACGGTGCGTTCGACCGGCGGTGTGGCCTCAGGACCGGTATCCTTTATGAAGGTATTCAATGCGGCGACTGAAGCAGTAAAACAGGGTGGAACCCGACGCGGAGCCAATATGGGTATTCTGCGTGTGGATCACCCCGATATTTTAGAGTTTATATCATGTAAAGAAGATAGCAAGGAAATTACGAATTTTAATATTTCGGTGGGAATAACGGAAGAGTTTATGAAAGCCGTTAAGGAAAAGCGGGATTATGATTTAATTGATCCTCATACTCATGAGGTTGTTAGCCGGCTTTCCGCTGTAGAGGTCTTTAATACGATCGTGGATCATGCTTGGCGAAACGGTGAACCGGGTATAGTATTTCTTGATCGGCTGAATCGTGATAATCCCACGCCGCAGCTTGGAGAGATAGAGGCAACTAATCCATGCGGTGAGCAGCCGTTGCTTCCGAATGAAGCCTGTAATCTCGGTTCGATTAACCTTAAACAGATGGTGACTGAGAAGAATGGGAAAGCTGTTGTCAATTGGGAACGCTTGAGTTATGTAACGCGCCAAGCGATTCACTTTTTGGATAATGTTATTGACGCGAATACCTATCCGCTGCAAATGATCGAGGAAATGGTGAAAGGCAACCGAAAAGTGGGCCTGGGAGTTATGGGTTTTGCGGATATGATGATATTGCTCCAGACGTCTTATGCTTCCGAGGATGCAGTGGAATACGCTGAAAAAGTCATGAACTTTATTCAGACGGAGGCTCGTCTGGAATCACAACGGTTAGCTGAAGAGCGGGGAAATTTCCCGAACTATGAAGGGTCAATTTATGACGGGGTTCGAACAATTCGGAATGCAACGCTTACGACGATCGCCCCGACAGGCACAATATCCATGATTTGCGGTGCCTCAAGTGGGGTAGAACCTCTTTTTGCGGTTGCTTATACGAAAACAGTAATGGATGGAATTCCTTTCATCGAAGTAAATCCGATTTTTGAGAAATATGCCAAGGAATATGGCTTTGATTCGCCTGAGCTGATGAAGAAAATTGCTGAAAAGGGAACGGTTTTAGGCTTTTCAGAAGTCCCGAATTGGGTACAGGAAGTATTTGTGACGGCCCAGGAGATAGACCCGGAATGGCATATCCGCATTCAGGCTGCTTTCCAAAAGTATACCGATAACGCTGTCTCAAAAACAATTAATTTCGCAAATTCCGCAACGCGTGAAGATATTGCCAAGGCCTATGAACTTGCCTATGAACTGAATTGCAAAGGTTTAACGGTTTATCGTGACGGCAGCCGCGAAGAACAGGTTCTTTCAGCGGGAACCAGTAATTCTCAAGATTCAGCTGCCCCCAAGAACGAATCTCCAAAAGAGTCTGATGGACAAGCTGTGGCAGCGGCTTCAGCTTCAGCGTCTTCGGCTGCTTCGGCTTCTTCAGCTCCGGCTTCGATGAATGCACCTGTGGAAGTTGTCGCTCCTAAAAGTCCGTTTATTCCGGAGGCCAACACGGTTATTCCTCGTCCGCGTCCATCCATTACGATGGGAGTTACGGAAAAGATTAAGATCGGGTGCGGTAATCTTTATGTCAGTGTTAATGCCGATGAAAAGGGAATCTGTGAGATCTTTACAAATACCGGCCGTGCCGGTGGCTGTTCATCTCAATCCGAAGCTACAGCCCGCCTCATATCGATTGCCCTCAGGTCAGGTCTGTCCGTGGATGCGATTGTCGAGCAGATTAAGGGAATTCGCTGTCCGGCTTGTATACGCCGTGAAGGGGTTAATGTCATGTCCTGCCCGGATGCCATCTCTCGGGTAATCCGCAAATACGTGGATGTCGGCGCAAATGCAAATGGTGCTGATAAAGGATCAAATCAGGTCCTAACACAGCTTCAAAGCCCCAGTTCGGTCCAACCGAAGAAAAAAGAAGGTATAGGTGAACCTGTAACGGATTTAACGAAAAAAGCGCGTGCCGGAGTCGCTGTAGATAATGCCTGCCCCGAATGCGGGACAACGATTATCCATGAAAGCGGCTGTGTCGTATGTACAAATTGCGGTTACTCAAAATGCTCGTAAGTTAATTTTTTAAATAAAGTTTGTCACTAACTTATGGATGGGGATGGAGGAGGTTCGTTATGTTAGGACATGTCTATAATGATGTCGAAGTGTTGAATCGTCTTTGCCGTGAGGATTATGAACAAAAAAGATATTATCGGGTTGAAAGCTATGCTAATGAGTTGAACCAGCTATTGGAGTCGGCTCGGCAATATCGGACAGAAATCATAACCACACCGGTAAGCCTTAACGCAGTTTCTTCGGAAGAAACATTAAAGGATGTTCTCTTGAAGTCAACGAGGTTGCTTCAAGAAATTGATGCAGAGTAAAAATGATTCTATTTACCATGATGGCCCGTAAAGCCTGATAATTATATAGTTAAACTTTCTATGGAATAGAAAGAAAAAAATAGCTTAAGCAGCCTTAGTTCGAATTTGTATCGGACTAAGGCTGCTTGAGTTTGGGATATTTCCCATAAACCTTGCTTCTTCGCTTGTATTTTGGTCTAATATTTTTTAGAGTAGAGTTACAGTGTGATATAGGAGATGAAATAAATGCGTATTTTGCTTGTGGACGATGAAAAGCATATTGTCATGGTTCTCAAAGAGTATCTTCAAAAAGAAGGCTATACCGTAACAACAGCTCACAACGGTGTTGTTGCTTTAGAGTTATTCAAACAGAACTCCTACGATCTGATTGTTCTCGACCTCATGCTTCCCGGTTTATCAGGCGAGGAAATCTGCAAAGAAATCCGTAAACGTTCGGCTGTACCCATCATTATGCTTACAGCGAAAGTTGATGAAGATGAGCGACTTGAGGGGTTCACTTTAGGAGCGGACGATTATATATCTAAACCTTTCAGTCCTCGCGAAGTCGTGGCACGAATTAAGGCTGTACTACGCCGAGCCGGTTCGGAGGTCGCATCGCTAGCTGACGTAATAACGTATGATAACGGGCTTACAATCGATAATACGAGGCATGAAGTTCGTATAAATAACGAAGGGGTTCCTTTGACTGCAACGGAATTTAAAATTCTTGGGGCGATGGCCAGAAATCCGGGAAGAGTTTATTCTCGATCCCAATTGGTGAACCTTGTCCAAGGTTATGATTTTAGCGGCGATGATCGGGTTATTGATGCCCATATCAAGAAAATCCGACAGAAGATAGAAAGAAATTCAAGTGACCCCAAAATCGTTGTAACTGTATATGGAGTTGGCTATAAGTTCAATCAAGAAGCGGAGACTTAACATGAGAAAGAAACTCTTTTTAACAACCCTATCCATTATTTTATTTACGCTTATTTTAAGCATAGTTTCCGTCAACTTTGTCTTTAAGCAACAATTCGCAAACTACATTACGCAATCGAATGAAACAATAATCAACCAACTTCCTTCAAGAATTAGTGCGATTTATCTGAGAAATGATTCTTGGGATATCGTTGCTCTGGAGCAGTTAAATAATGACCTCCCCGTGGATGTCTATATTACCCTTACGGATCTCCAAGGAAATGTCATCATGAATTTGGAAAACCCTATGAACGCTATGCATGGCGGCATGATGAATATGATGGGGTTGGATTACTCGGTTAAGGAATGGAAAACCAAAGAGCTTCCGATTGTTGGAGCAGATCAGACCATTGCTACAGCCCAAATTCGTTATCCCGAAGTTGCAAGGATATTGAATCCCCAAGACGAAAAGTTTTCCGCAGCTATTTTTCACTCCCTAATATTTGCCGGAGTGCTTGCTTTAATGATCGGGATGTTAATGAGCTATTGGATGAGTCGAAGGTTAGTTGCACCCCTTCAATCTTTAACAGAGGCTGCGAACCGAATCGGCTCGGGACAATTCGATGAGCGTGTTCCCGTTAACTCTAAAGATGAAATCGGTCGGCTTGCCAATGCTTTTAATGCCATGGCAGATCGTTTAAAACACCAGGAATATCTACGCAAGCAATTTTCCATCGATATTGCCCACGAACTTCGAACCCCATTGACCTCTATACGAAGTTTTATCGAAGCGTTTGAGGATGGCGTTTTGCCTCCGAGCCCTGATAACTTAGCCATTATTAATTCCGAAATTTCCAGAATGGTTGGGTTAGCAAGCGATCTAAAGGACTTAAATACTGCTGAAATTGGAGAAATAAGAATTTCACCCCAACCTATTAATATAGTAAGTCTTGTCGGTAATGTCATTCGAAGCCTTTATGCCCTATTCCAAGATAAAGACTTAAAAGTGGACTTCATTCATAAGGTACAAGACATAGCTATAAGTGGGGATGAACGACTTCTAACGCGGTTATTTTATAACCTCATCCATAATGCCTACAAATACACTGAGACCGGTGGCGAAATCCGGATTGAGGTTGACGATTTATTGGATGAAGTCCAAATTAGAATAAAAGACACGGGTATAGGTATCCCAGAATCGGATTTAGCCAATATTTTTGAGCGATTTTATCGGACGGATCGTTCAAGAGCGCGTGAGACAGGGGGGAGTGGAATCGGGCTTGCCCTAGTCAAACAAATCGTTCTCCTTCATCACGGTACCATCTCCGTTGAGAGCACTGTAGGAAAAGGAAGTTTATTTACTGTAAGATTACCTAAAACTAAGACTAAGGATTAGAAATTAATATATTTCCGAAATAAATCCCTGGAAGCAGCTTTATCAAGCGTTCCGGGGATATTTTATCCGATGACTAACCGCCACTAAGTCCCTGGATAAGTCAACTAAACTTCAGATGGAGTTAAAACTCCACCTGAAGTAAGTTTCCTTTATGCCCCCGCCCCCCGGGGATTCATAAGAAATTCACAACTTATTCATTAGTTATTCAACAGCACTGGCTATACTTGAATCATGTTAAATATTAAAATTTTAAATAAATAAGTTAAATAACGGAAGGAGTTATAGGATTATGAAAAAAACTAAATGGGTACTAGGTTTATCCCTTGTAGGAATATTAGCCATTTTAGGAACCGCGTATGCCTTTGGTTCCGGAGTACCTGCTGCGATGGGGCAAATCCCGAAAAGTATCGGAAGTGCTCAAAATCAAGGGAGCATTACTCAAACAGGCTATGGCTATGGTATGATGAGTGGTTATACTGATACAAATCGAAGCTCGAATTATAGCGGTTATGGCGGAGGTTGTGGCGGATTTAATAAGGGGACAGGCTATGGCATGATGGGTGGTGGATATAATGCGGCAAGTTTAGGAATAAATCTGGCTAATGGACAAATCACTTCAGATGATGAGGTGTTGTCTATCGCCAAAGCATATGTTCAAGTGTTAAAACAAGATTTAAGTATTAGTGAAATTCATGAATATAACGACTCTTATGAAGTTGAGCTTAAGAATTCCAAAACCGGGAGTAATGCTTTCGAGTTTTTGATTGGTAAAAATGGAGGTTATATCTCCACGGAAATGGGCCCTAATACAATGTGGAATACCCAATATGGTCATATGAACTGGGGAAACAACGGTGCTCCCGGTACTCTTACGGTTACCGCCGAACAGGCTGCCAAGGCAGCCCAAGATTTTGTGAGTCAACAGATGGGATCCGGTTATTCTGTAGAACAACCGGAAGCGGCACCCGGCTATTATGAATTTATGATTTTAAAAGATAATAAAGATTACGCAGAGCTTGATGTAAACGGATATACGGGTCAATTATGGTTTGAAAATTGGCATGGACCCATTGTCAAAACAATTGAGACAAAGTAATTATAACCTGGTTATCTGCTTTTAGATTTTAGAGAAATGGGGGTATTTAAACATGATGGGTTGGGGTAATATGATGAATGGATATGGCTGGGGTTACAATGGAGCCGGGAGTTATTGGTGGATGGGTTTGATCGGAATGGCCCTTCACTTCGTTTTTTGGATCGCCATAATAGCCATTGTTTGGAGTTTGGTTAAACGATACGGTTTCAACGGTTCGGGTAGTTATTCTAACTCGAATAAAGCTTTAGAAATTCTGAGTGAACGATTTGCAAAGGGAGAGATTGATTTAGAAGAGTATACGCACCGGAAAGAAAATTTGTTGCATTGATTGTCAATGATCTCAATGATCTCAATGATCTTAAGGCATACCCCATTAAGAAAGGGGTATGCCTTTTTATTTAATTGCCCTAATGAATTAACTTGTCAGATTCGGCTAAACTATGCATTAAGTATCAAGTCAAATAATGCAGATCAAGTCTGGATGCTGATCCAGGCTTGAAGTTTAGGAGGCATGTGAAAATGGAACCGATAAAGGAAAGAAATGATGTCAGACACAGACCCCAAAGGATTGTTTATTATGTTTTGGGTGTGCTCGAAGTCTTGTTGGCCTTTCGATTAGTTTTCAAACTCTTAGGGGCTAATCCGGCAAGCCCGTTTGTCGCTTTCATTTATTCGCTCACTCAAATTTTCCTATACCCTTTTACGGGAATCTTTCCGACAGCGGTGACTAAAGGGCTTGAAGCTCAAGCGATTCTTGAGCCGACCACAATTATTGCGATGATTGTCTATGCCGTGATTGCCTGGGGAATTGTCAAATTGATTGGGATTATGAAATTATCATAAATGTCGGAATTTTAGTCAATAAAGAGGGAAATGTAAAATAATGCAGAATAAAAGAAAAGGAGAACAAGTACATAGAAATAGCGCATAAGGTGGGGTAGTTTTAAATGAGTGTTATGAGAATATCTACAATCGGAAGCTCTCTTCCGGTGGCCAATGAACTTTTTAGGGTAACCGAGCTTTTCTTTTCAGATAAGGTAGAGATGGTCAATAAATATGATATACGAAAATTACCCAATAATCTTACCGAGGATTTATTTATCGTTCTTCCGACACGTGTCGAACAAGCGAGTCAGTATGTTCCGCGTGAAAAGGTTCTTGGGGTGGAACTTATACCCGAAGTGCAGCTTTATGTAGAGGTCGCAAAGATTCCCAAAGGGAAATCAGTCGGGATTTTTAATAATAACACAGCCCAAGGCAATAAAATCCTAGGTTATATTCAATCCTATGGACTTAATCATCTTAATTACACCGTGATTCCTTTTGATGAATTAAGTGAAGATCAGGTCAAGGAGCTTATTCAGGAAAACGATGTCATTCTTGGCATGGGTGGTTTCGTTGGGAAGGATGAGGTTCTTTATACAAAATACCGTGAGGCACTAAAGCCGGGGCAACAAGTTATTTCTTTTCAAAGAACAATAAAACCCCAGGGGATCATGGATATTATTGAGCAAATAACGTTATTTAGTTATCGGAAAATGGCGAAAGAATGCCAAGAAGTCTCCGTTTTATTGAATAGCCGTATGCAGGAGGTTATGGCTACCTCTGAGAATGTTACCGAATCCATGAAGCAAACAGATGATTCCGTTAAAGAAGCAATAAAAATGATCAATAAACAAACTCAACAGGTTGCGTCAACCATTGAGATCACGAATGAGATGACAAATGCGGCTTCGGAAATTGATCAAACCATTAATCTCATTAAGCGGATTGCGAACCAAACGAACCTCTTAGGCTTTAATGCTTCCATTGAGGCCGCACGCGCGGGTGAAGCGGGACGAGGTTTTACTGTTGTCGCTCAGGAAATTAAGCGATTGGCGGATGTAAGCAGGAGTTCTGTGGAACAGATCGGATCTCTCATTTATAATATGAAGGATGTCAGCGCAAAAATTGTCCCCTTGATGGAGCTTCTTACAGAGGAGTTTAAAGAAATTGAGAACTTTGTTTCCCAAATCTCTGCGTTTACTCAATCCGATTCGGCTGCGATGCAGGATATAAAAATGGCGATCAACGAAATCGGAGAAACGAGTCAGAAACTGCTTGAAGAGTATGATAAGCTTGCAGAGTGAAATAATGAGAAGTTAATACGGATAGAAGTGAAGGAGTCTTCAGATGATAATTGGGGGCTTCTTTTTTATACGTATTATTCTTCATCCTGTAAGGCATCGTAGCCTTCCTCGCCTGTGCGTACTTTGACAACATTTTCGATATTGTAGACGAAGATTTTGCCATCACCGATGTGACCGGTATGCAGTACCTTTTTGGCTGTTTCAATAACGGTACTTACAGGAATCTTGGAAACCACTATTTCTACTTTAACCTTTGGCAGCAGACTGGCATCGACTTTCATTCCCCGGTAATATTCAGGTGCTCCTTTTTGCATCCCGAATCCAAGGACTTGGGTTACGGTCATGCCGGTGATGCCGATAGCACTCAAAGCTGCTTTTATGGCTTCAAATTTTTCTTGCTTGATAATCAGAACGACTTTGGTCAATTTGAAATCCGTTGAGGGAACAACCGCAACTTCCGGCTGTGCAGAAACAGTTAGCGCAGTGACCGGGGTAACGCTTGGAGTTCCGCCGGCAAGAGGCGTACTGAAAGCCGGCCGTAGGGTCAGCCCCCGACCGAGAGTATCGGGATAGGCTTCTTCTCCGTGCATTGATAAATCCAAGCCTATTTCTTCTTCTTCGGGAGTAGCACGTACTTTAGTAAATAATCCAACCACTTTGAGAATAACGGCTGTTGCAATCACGGCCAGAACGATGGTTATAGCAATACTTAGAGCCTGAATTCCCAATTGGGCTGGATTCCCATAGAACAGACCGTCTGCTCCGGCTGAATTCACTGTTTTGGTAGCAAACAATCCTGTTGCCAGTGCTCCCCACATACCGCCTACACCATGGCAGCCAAAGGCATCTAAGGAATCATCATAGCCCAGCTTTGCTTTCATTACACTTACGGCAAAGTAACAAAGGGCACCGCCAACCAAACCAATGAGAAGCGAAGACATCGGAGTAACAAAACCCGCTCCCGGAGTGATGGACACTAATCCTGCAACAGCACCGCTGGCTGCGCCGAGGACAGTAGGTTTACTGCGGTGGATCCATTCCACTGCCATCCAGGATAAGGCTGCTGCAGCTGCGGAAGTGTTGGTGGTCACTAAAGCTGAAGCGGCTAGTCCATTGGCCCCCAGAGCACTTCCGGCATTGAATCCAAACCATCCGAACCAGAGCAGGCCTGCTCCCAAGACGGTCATCGGAAGATTGTGGGGGAGCATCGGTTCTTCACCAAGACCTTTTCTCTTGCCCAATATAAGTGCTGCGACTAAACCTGTGACACCGGAACTGATATGGACGACAGTCCCTCCTGCAAAGTCAAGAGCTCCCATAGTCCTTAAGAATCCGCCGACACCCCAAACCATATGAGCCAAAGGATAATAAACGATTAACAACCATAAAGTAATAAAGGCTAAGAAAGCGGGAAATCTCATGCGCTCAGCAACCGAACCACTGATCAATGCCGGCGTGATGATGCTGAACATCAGCTGGAAGGCCATAAACAACAAAGCTGGAATTGTAGCTGAATAGTCAGGGTTGGGATCTATTCCTACTCCGTTAAGGCCTAACCAATTCAGTCCTCCGATAATGCCGCCGTGATCCGGCCCAAAAGCCAGAGTATAACCGACGAGTACCCATAAAACGGATGCTAAGGCTGTGATAATAAAGCTATGCATCGTCGTACTCAATACATTTTTGTTTCTGACCATCCCGCCATAAAAAAGGGCCAGGCCGGGAGTCATTAATAACACAAGTGCTGTAGAAATTAGGACGAAACTGGTATCTCCGGTATCAATCATATCATTCTCTCCTTTATTTATTTATTTGTTTCATGGATAACTTTGTGAAAAAAATAGGCGTGTATGCTACTGATTTGCATACACGCCTTTGTGTATAAAAAAGCGCTGTAGGTTTAAACCTACAGCGCCGTTGCTGTTTATTTTTGACTTATTATATGACCGCTAAATATACATTGTCAATACTTATTATTCATATTTTCACCTTTTTACTGTGTAACTTAATTTCCAAACTAAGTTCCACCCCTTCAATTGGGAAAGTGGAATTTAGTTTGGAAAAACAAAAGGGTGGAATTTATTCAGAAAAATAGGTTATATTGGGGGAGCTGTGTCCCGGTAGAAAGAAAGAGGGACTGACATGGCTAACCAAAAACATTTAACCTTTGATGAACGGGTGACCATTTCTACACTTTTAGATAAGACCTACTCTTTTAAAGCAATCGCTAAGGAATTAGATAAAGATTGCACCACCATCTCCAAAGAGGTTCGCCGCCATATCATCTTCAAACGGATAGGGTGTCAAGGCAATGCCTACAATGCCTGCCGCCACCGCTATACTTGCGATCATAGGCTGCTCTGCACACCCTGTCATTATTCGCACCGGCCTAGCTTTTGTCGCCGCTGCAAATTATGCAATGCTATGTGCCCGGATTTTGAGCTCCAACTCTGCCCACGACATGCCAAACCGCCCTATGTCTGCAACGGATGCGATAAGCTTAATAAGTGCACTTTGGAGAAACGCTTCTACCGTGCTGCACCAGCCCATACCGAATACCAAGCAGTTCTTTCCGAAGCCAGACAGGGTATATCTCTTACGGAAGACGAAGTTAAGCACCTCGACTCCATCATTTCCCCTCTCATCAAAAGGGGGCAATCCTTGAATCATATCTGTGCCAACCATAAGGATTCCCTCATGGTTAGCCAAAGCACCCTCTATCGTCTGATTGAC
>NZ_JAYFQK010000057.1:0-50748 GCF_034927245.1 Desulfitobacterium sp. | reverse complement strand
GACATCCACAGAAGGCTTGGAACTGAACAAACGCGGCAATATTGTCGTTAATGAAGAGACAATGGAAACCTCAATCCCCGGCGTATTTGCCGGCGGTGACATTGTCACCGGTGCAGCAACGGTAATCCTGGCCATGGGCGCGGGAAAGAAAGCCGCTGCGGCAATGGATAATTATCTAAAGCAAAAATAGGAGTTTCCTGCGGTATTTAATAAAGGAAACGGTATAGGAGGCCTTTGGTTGATACAAAGAGTTCACAGGAGAATGCAGAAATGAGTAATAAAATTATTGGTTTGGACGTCCTGGAAGCCTTTACAAAAGTTACGCCGTATATTAATCATTTTATAAATCGGGATATTTTTATAACCGTTATGGATACTGAAAAAGTTATCATCCACCAACCGGCAAAAACGTTTTCCCTTGGCACAAAAAATGGGGATCTCGTCGGGGAAGGATGGGTCGGTTATAAGGCTATGAAAGAGAAAATGACCAAATCACTCGTGGTGGGGAAAGAACTTCTGGGAATACCTTATGAGGCCGTAGCAGAACCCGTTTTTGATGAGAATGACAGGGTTATAGGCTGTATTGTCGTCGGGGCATCGACAGAGGATACAGTAAGGCTCCAGGAGATTATCGGCCAATTCTCCGAGGCCTTTGATCAAGTAGGTTCAGGCATCCAGGAGCTAGCCTCCGGTTCACAGCACCTGGCGGAAATCGGCGAACATCTTTCTTCGGCTTCTCATCATACCCGAGAAAACGTGGAGAAAAGCGATGACATTATGCAGATGATCCAGAGAATAGCCGACCAGTCCAAGCTCCTGGGACTGAATGCAGCCATTGAGGCAGCCAGAGCAGGGGAAAGCGGTAGAGGCTTTACGGTAGTAGCAGAAGAAATGAGACGGTTATCCGAACAAAGCAAAACCTCAAGTAAGAATGTAAACGAGATTCTCCGAAATATTATGATGGACATCGATAATATTACGAACCAGGCCCTGGAAACGAGTACGATTAGTGAGGAGCAATCCTCTTCGACGCAGGAAATAGCTGCAGCTACCCAAGAGTTGAAAGCACAGCTTGATGAATTAACTCAGTTTGTCCATAAACTTTGACACCTTAAATAAAGGAAACTTACTTCAGGTGGAGTTTTGACTCCATCTGAAGTTTAGTTGACTTATCCAGGGACTTAGCGCCACTTATCTCATCCTCACCGCTAAAGTTATTCTGTGTAGTTTGCGGTTCGGCAAAAGTATCCACTGGATACTTTCGTACTTAAGAAGTGGGAGTCTTAGTGGCGGTTAGTCATCGGATAAAATTAACTCCTTTGTTTTAAGCTCCTGACTTTAGAAGATAGAAGCCGAGAAATCGCCGAGTCGCTTGAAATTCAAGTGATTCGGCGATTTTAAATTGTCCTGTTATTTCAGGCTTCCTCTTTTGTTATGATATGGATAATTGAGCCTCGCTTTAGCCACACTAAGAGAGAAATCTTAGTGTGAGGTGAGAAAGCATGACACGCAAGAAACTATGGGTCGGGGGGCTAACTTTAATTCTAGCCTTAGTTCTATCAGGCGTGGCTTACGGGGCTTTAGGGGATCGGCTATTGAGCAGGGGCTCCAACGGTCCGGAAGTTACTGAATTGCAAAAGCGTCTGGTCCAGTTGGGATATCCTATTAGCCCGCTTAACGGCAAATATGGTTCGAAGACCCAGGCCGCCGTTCGGAAATTCCAACAAGACCATGGACTGAAAGTTGATGGCTTGGCGGGGCCGGAAACAATCTCGGAGTTAAAACGATTAACCCGTGAGAGCACAACAGCCACGGGTAAACCGGTTGGCCCTAAAAATGTCGATGTCAATCTCTTGGCCAGGACCGTGAGTGCGGAGGCCAGGGGGGAACCCTACGAGGGACAGGTCGCCGTTGCAGCCGTAATCTTAAATCGAATGAAAGATCCGGCCTACCCGAAAACGGTTGCCGATATTGTTTATCAACCAAAGGCATTTTCCAGTGTGGATGACGGGCAAATCAACAAAGCGCCCACAGCTTCCGCCGTAAAAGCGGCTCATGAGGCGGTCAACGGATCAGATCCTACACATGGCGCGCTCTTTTTCTTTAATCCTGCTAAAACTTCAAATAAATATATTTGGTCAAGACCACAAATTCTCCAAATCGGAAATCATATCTTTACGCGCTAGGAGGGAAAGGGATGAACAGAAGATTTTGGTATGGTGTTCTTGCGCTGGCGCTTGTCCTTTCTTTGGGCTGGGGATGGAACGAATACCGGCAATCAGCGAAGTTTCAGCAGGCCGCGGAAAATCGGAACCAGCATGCGTTTCGGGATTTGGCAAGTCAATTAGATCAGCTGGAAACAGTATTAGCGAAAGGTCAGGTTGCTTCAACCGCGAAGCAAAAGGTGCTGTACTTAAGCCAGGCAGGAAGTCATAGCGAAGCCGCTATGAAAGATATAGCCCAAATTCCGGCGGAGGAAGCGGGGCTCAGCTATGTTGGGCAGTTTGTAAATCAGGTCGGAGATTTTTCGCGAAATGCGGCGCAGAAGGTAGCCGTCGGAACAAATTTAACGAGTGAAGAGGAAAAAACCTTAGCCGATGTTCATGGCCAAGTACAGACAATGAACCGTCAGGTTCAGGAACTGTTAGTACGCGTGGATACAGAAAATTTGGCTTGGACGGATAAACCAAAAACTATCTTGCAAAGATTAAGCCTGGGCAAGCCCCAAATCGCCGAGGCTTCGGCTGAGGGTCAGGATGTTCAACCCACTTCGGTTCGCGCAGGATTGGACCAGCTGAATGCAAGTCTGCAAAAGCTGCCGCCCTTTTCCTATACCGGGGAATTTGCATCTCGTTCTGTGGCAGAGCCGCTCGGCTTGCCCAAGCAAGAGGTTAACAAAGACCAGTCCCTTGAAGCTGCGAATGATTTCCTGAGCAAGGTGGGTTTATCAGGGGTTAATCTGGAATTCGCGGGAGTGAGTTCCGGACCGATGGGAGGATATCTATGGAAACAAGGGGATATCAGCCTAACCGTCAGCAAACAGGGCGGAAAAGTAATAGAATTCTGGAACCAAAGAACACTTCAGGAGCGGACATTAACTGCGGATCAGGGGAAAAGCAAAGCGTTGTCCACTTTAAAGAATTTAGGCTGGACATTGGTCCCAACCTCGGTAGAGGATTATGGGGGCTATATCCGTCTTGAAGTGATTCAGGAACAGGACAAGGTTCGCTGCTATCCGGATAAAATTCGCCTGACCGTGGCTTTAGATGATGGCTCGATTACCGCATATGACTCAACCCCTTACTGGGCGTACCATCATCCGCGTAATCTGACACCGAAGATTACGGTTGATGAAGCGAAGAAAAAATTACGCAGTGGTTTTCAAATCAAGGAAACGGGTTTAGCGGTCATTCCGGTATTAGGAAATCGCGAAGTTTTAGCCTATGAATTTCGTGGAATGTATCAGAATGAAGAGTATTTAGTTTATGTCAATGCCGAAAACGGCCTTGAAGAGAAAATTCAGCGGATTATCCATACCCCGCGCGGGGAGTATTTGCAGTAGATTCTGCAGGGAATTAATATCCTCGGTTAAGAAAGCGAATATATTGGGAAGATTAGAGGTGGCGGGTTTGCCACCTCTATTTTTTTTAGGAATAGTGGGGTTTTGATTCATTCCATCTGAAGTTTAGTCATTGGCTAAAGATTATCTGACAGAAAGAACGCTTTAGGCTATAATTTTTAAAGAAAAGAGTGTCAAAGAGAAAGGGAAGGGGAAAATTATTGCAAAAGTCGGTACGAATTCAGGTGAAAGGGATCCAGATTTATCCCGATGGAAGAGAAGATAAACAGGATTTCCAAGTAACCGGTTCGTTTTATAAGCGTCAAGGGAATTATTATATCTTTTATCAAGAATCTGAGGCAACGGGAATGGCGGGTGTTTCCACAGCTCTTCGGGTTGAAAAGAATAAATTGATATTAACGCGGATGGGTGCCGCGGATCAGCGGCAAATTTTCGAACCGGGGGTTCTTCATCATTCAAATTATGTAACCCCATTTGTTTCCTTATATTTGGGGGCGTTGGCGGAGGAAATGGAGATAAGCTTGACAGAGCTTGGCGGACATATTACTCTAAAATATAAGCTATTTGCTGATGAACAAGAAATCAGTCAAAATACCCTAAAGATTTTAATAAAGGGGGATACTCCTCAATGAGTATATATGAAGAGATTACTGAAAAGGTTTTAGCGAACTTAACCCAAGCGGCTCAGTCTGCACAAACAGCCGGAGAATTGAGTTTTGAGAGCTTGCCGAATTTTGTGTTGGAAGAACCTCGGGAAAAACAACATGGGGATTTAGCCACGAATTTGGCTATGGTTTTAGCGAAACAAGCCCATAAGCCTCCTCGTGAAATTGCGGAAATTCTTATCAAAAATTTATCGACCGAAGGAACATGGATTAAGTCCAGCGAAATTGCGGGTCCCGGTTTTATCAATTTTAAATTGGATACTGCTTGGCTGACAGGAGTAATCCCACAGATTTTAAACCAAGGAGCGGATTATGGAAAAGTTAACGATGGACAAGGAGAGAAAGTACAGGTTGAATTCGTCAGCGCTAATCCGACCGGGCTTTTGCATATGGGAAATGCCCGGGGTGCGGCTTTAGGGGATAGCCTGGCTTCCCTATTGAGTATGGCCGGCTATGAAGTAAGCCGTGAATTTTATATTAATGATGCGGGAAACCAAATCCATAACTTTGCTCTTTCCTTAGAAGCTCGTTATCTGCAACAGCTGGGACGGGATGTTCCTTTTCCCGAAGGGGGATATCACGGAGAAGACCTGATTGATACGGTCAAAGGCCTTATCGCTAAGGTTGGAGATAAATATCTTAATGTTGAAGAGGAGCTTCGGCGAGAGTTCTTAGTTCGTTATGCTTTAGATGAAAAGTTAACGAATATTCGTGAAACATTAACAGATATGGGTGTGCATTATGATGTTTGGTTTAGTGAACAATCCCTTCATGATTCGGGAGCTGTTAAAAAGGCCATGGAGGATCTCGAGAAAAAGGGCTATATCTATGAAAAGGAAGGCGCTCTTTGGCTGAAATCCACTCTATTCGGGGATGAAAAGGATGAGGTCGTAGTTCGCGGCAATGGTACACCAACCTATTTTGCCGCAGATATAGCCTATCATCAGAATAAATTTGAACGCGGATTTAACCGGGTTATCAATATTTGGGGTGCGGATCATCATGGACATGTTGCTCGGATGAAGGGTGCCATGTCGGCCATGGGCTATGATCCGGAAAATCTGGAAGTGATCTTAATGCAGCTCGTACGTCTGATTCAAGACGGCGAAGTGGTTCGGATGTCTAAGCGTTCCGGCAAATATATTACGCTGCGTGAATTATTGGATGAAGTTGGTAAAGATGCGGCACGTTTCTTCTTCCTGATGCGTGATCCGGATTCAACCGTTGAATTTGATTTGGATTTAGCCAAGTCCGAGTCTTCAGATAATCCCGTCTATTATGTTCAATATGCACATGCCCGGATGTGCAGCATTCTCAGACAGGCCGAAGAATTAGGATATCAATATACAGGAATTCCTTCGCAAGAAGAACTACTGCTTTTAGACAGCACCGAGGAACGAGAGCTTCTGAAAAAACTTGCGGAGCTGCCTTCCGAGATCAGTGTAGCGGCACGCTTAAGAGAGCCTCACCGGATGGCGCGCTACGTCCTGGATTTAGCTTCCTTGTTCCATTCCTTCTATAATAGCCAACGGGTCCTTGTCGAAGATGAAAATCTGCGGAAGGCTCGTTTAGCCTTGATTCGTTCGACAAAACAGGTGGTTGCCAATGTTTTGGGAATTCTCGGGGTAACGGCTCCGGAACGAATGTAATCTTTTTTTAATAGGGCAGGAAATCTTTGGGCATGGGTCGAATATATTGATTTAAATTTCAGTGCGATGAGCAGGGAAGGACGGTGGAATTATTTGACCCATCCATTCACACCGAAATCACAATCGTCTGATTCGGATATTGCCTATCATTTTCTTTTAGCCCAAGGCCATACGATGTACTATTCCGATTTAATTCAAGAGGTTCTTAAAGCAAGAAATCTCCCATCCGAACCGGGAATGGTTTCAGCGGTGCTGACGCAGATCAACTTGGATACCCGTTTTACCTACCTTGGCAAGGGGGAATGGGGTCTGCGAGCCTGGGTTACGAGCCGGGGTTCGCGAAAATTATCCGCTGTCAGTTCGTCAAGCAAGGGCTTTACCGGGGATGATGATGAGGCAGATTTGGATGAGGAAAAGGACCTGTCTGTTGAAGCGGATTACGAAGGGGAATCAGATGAAGAAGAGGGAGATTTACCAGAGCTGCAGGAAGTCTCCTATAAAAATCGCTTAAAACGCGCTAATGAGGATTCTTGGAATTAATTCATGGATTATCCGGATTTCTGTCATACTCTGTATTGACAGTTCCGATTAATGTGGCTAGAATTAAGAATAGTTGTTAAAAATAAAGCTAGTGCGTCTTGCGGACTAGCTTTTTTTATGTTTTTGCTCTTATAAAATAACTTCTTGATTATTTTTGACTTTAGAAAAGTTATCTTAAGTGATCTAAAAAGAATGGCCGAGAAAGGATAGGAAAACATGACTAAGTTTATTTTTGTAACTGGCGGGGTGGTATCGTCTTTAGGAAAGGGGATTACTGCGGCCTCACTGGGGTGCTTGCTGAAGAACAGGGGATTAAAGATAGCGATTCAGAAGTTTGATCCCTATATCAACATCGACCCCGGAACGATGAGCCCTTACCAACATGGTGAGGTATTTGTAACGGATGATGGAGCAGAGACGGACTTAGACCTAGGCCATTATGAACGCTTTATTGATGTTCCGGTTTCCAAGAGCAGCAATGTGACGACAGGGAAAATTTACTGGACGGTACTTAACAAAGAACGGAGAGGGGATTATCTCGGAGGGACGGTCCAGGTTATTCCCCATATTACCAATGAAATTAAGGAACGGATTTATCGGGTAGCCCGTGAGTCCCATCCCGATGTCGTCATCACTGAAATCGGCGGAACAGTGGGCGACATTGAATCACAACCTTTTTTGGAAGCGATTCGCCAGATGCGCAGTGATATCGGTCGTGAGAATGTACTCTATCTTCATGTTACTTTAGTCCCTTATCTTGCGGCGTCAGGGGAGCTTAAGACTAAGCCGACTCAACATTCGGTTAAAGAATTAAGAGGGCTGGGGATTCAGCCTAATGTTTTGGTTTGCCGTGCCGAACATGAGATTTCCAATGAAATGAAAGAAAAGCTGGCCCTCCTTTGTGATATTGATTTGGAATCGATTGTTCAGACCATTGATGCACCGACCATTTATGAAGTTCCGCTAACCCTGCAAAAAGAAGGGCTCGATGATATCGTGCTTCGCCACTTTGGCTTGGAAGCACCGCCTGCGGATATGACGGAGTGGAAGGCGATGGTTGAGCGGATTAAATCTCCGTCGCGTGAAGTTGAGATCGCCATTGTAGGCAAATATGTTGAATTGCCGGATGCTTATCTCAGTGTCGCCGAAGCGCTTCGTCATGCGGCGACAGAGCATTCCGCCAAGGTAAAAATCAGGTGGGTTAACTCGGAGGAAATTGAAGAAAAGTCTGCCGAAGATCTTCTGCAAGACGTAAAAGGGATTCTTGTTCCCGGTGGGTTTGGCAATCGCGGTATCGAAGGGAAAATTGAGGCGATTCGTTATGCCCGTGAAAATAAAGTCCCCTTCTTAGGAATTTGCTTAGGGATGCAGTGTGCTATTATTGAATTCGCTCGGAATGTCTGTAAAATGGAAGGCGCCAACAGCACGGAGTTTGATGAAGATACGGCATATCCTGTGATCGATATTCTTCCCGAACAAAAGGATATTGAAGATAAAGGCGGTACAATGCGGCTCGGAGTTTCTCCGGTAAAACTGGGAGAGAACAGCAAAGTTTACGCTTCATATAATGAGAATGTTATTTATGAACGTCATCGCCACCGTTATGAAATGAATAACCAGTATCGCAAGGAATTAGAGGATGCCGGGCTGAGATTTTCCGGTACATCCCCGGATGGACGCTTGGTTGAGGTGACAGAATATCCGGATCATCCTTGGTTTGTTGCGTCCCAATTCCATCCTGAGTTTAAGTCCCGTCCCAATCGTCCCCATCCTCTGTTCAGGGACTTTATCAATGCAGCTTTAAAGTAAGAAACGAATACCAAGAACTTCCATGGCCTTTAGGCCATGGAATCCTTTTAATGCGAGTAGTTTGTGAATCTTCTGAAATGGAAAGAATTTAATAGATTGATTTTGGAGGCTAAAAAGAATGCCCTATACTGCACGTTGGATTGATGCAACAGAAAAGGATCGTTTTGATGAATTTATGGCCCGTCATCCGAAAGGTCATGTTTTGCAAACATGGGAATGGGGAGAGCTCAAAAGCCGGACAAGCTGGCATCCTTGGCGGCTGATCATGGAGGAAAACGGGGAAATTGTTGCCGCCGTTTCGATCTTGGAGCGTAAACTTCCCGTGGTGGGAATTCCCATTTTTTATGCCTCCCGGGGACCTGTGCTTTCTTGGCAGGATGAAAAACTCTTTGATGCGCTCTTAGCTGAGGTCAAGAAATTAGCGAAGAAACGGGGAGCTATTTTCTTAAAAGTAGATCCCGATATTCCCTCATCAGATAAACAGCTTGAAAATTATTTACGCTCTCACGGGTTTAAATCCGCGGAAACGGGCAAAGGTTTTGAAGGTGTTCAGCCCAAATATGTCTTCCGTTTGGACATTTCTCCGGATGAAGAAACTCTACTTAAGCAGATGCATCAAAAAACACGCTACAATGTAAGACTGGCTCAGAAAAAAGGGGTTACAATCCGGATCGGAACAAAGGCGGAGCTTCCGGAATTTTATCGTGTTCTCAAAGAAACCACGGAGCGGGATCACTTCCTTGTGCGTTCTTACAGCTACTTTGAGGATATGTATGATTTGCTTTATCCGGCGGGTTTAGCCGAACTCTTCTTGGCTGAGTATGAGGGTGAGATTGTTTCGGGAACGCTGGCCTTAGTTATCGGAGGAAAAGCGTGGTACTTATATGGTGCTTCTTCAAATGAGCATCGCAATGTTATGCCGAATTATTTAATTCAATGGGAAATGATCCGTTGGGCTAAATCCAAGGGATGCACACTTTATGATTTTCGAGGCGTACCGGGCAATTTGACCGAGGATAATCCGCTTTACGGACTTTACCGTTTCAAGAAAGGATTCAATGGAGATTACACTGAATTCATCGGGGAATGGGATTTAGTTTACCGACCGTTTATTTACACGCTTTGGAACCGTTTAGAACCGGTATATTCGGATGTCGTTAAAGGGATTGTCGGTAAAATCCGGCACATCGGAAAAAACAAGGGGAATCAGTAAAGAAGGTGCTAAGGTGAGCGCGACTTGGATCGAGATTGATTTAGACGCGGTTATCAATAATTATCAAGAGATTGTCAGTCATCTTCAGCCCCAAAGTCGTCTGATGGCGGTTGTCAAAGCAGATGCGTATGGAATGGGTGCGGTGGAGGTTGCTCGTGTTCTTCAGGAAGCGGGTTGTGAAGCGTTTGCGGTAACAACAGTTGCCGAAGGGGTTATTTTACGTGAACATGGGATTGAAGCGCAGATTCTCGTCCTGGGTCCGGTTTTGAAAGATGAATTGAACGAAGCGCTGAAAAATAATTTGCAGTTAACCCTCTCCGGCTTAGGACAGATCGAGGATATGGAGCAGTGTGCTTTAAGCTTAGGGAAAACGCTCCAAGTTCATATTAAGCTGGAAACAGGCATGGGGCGCACAGGCTTCTTTTACGAAAATTTAGAGGACTTAGCCAAAATGCTGGGGGAATGTTCTCGGGTTAAAGCAGTGGGCATCTATACTCACTTTGCTCGCGGTGCGCAAAGAGACCGCAGCTATACCCAAGAGCAATATACACGTTTTCAAAAGGGTGTGAATCGATTAGAGGAATTGGGTCTAAGCGGCCTGCTAAAACATGTCTGCAACAGTGCGGCTTTTTTGGATTATCCGCAGTGGCATCATGACTTTGTGAGAATTGGGACACTTCTGATTGGACACGTTCCCGCCCCCGGTTTTGCCGGCAAGCTTAAGCTTAAGGATCCTTGGGCTGCGAAGACTCGAATTGTTCAACTGCGAAAAGTACCCAAAGGAACATTTGTGGGGTATCAAAGTATTTACAAAACCAAAAAAGAGACGCAGCTTGCCGTTATTCCGGTTGGCTATGCCGACGGATTTGGAGTGATTCCCCATTTTGTTCCCCAGGGATTTTGGGATTTTATTAAAATTGTGATCAAGAATTTCCTCGCCCTTTTTGGAATTTATTTAGGGGGCGAAAATGCAACACTGCAAGGTCAGACTGTACCTGTCGCCGGAAAAGTCGGGATGCAGCTGACGATCTTGGATGTTGGGGATCGTCCTTGCCAAGTTGGGGATGAGGTCATTATCCCCTTGCGAAGGACTTTAGCAAGTGCACGTATCCCTCGCATTTATAGTAAGGAAAAAAGGATTTTTTTAAAAAGAGAGATAAAAGAAGGATATTTACCAGTCAAACCAGAATATGTTAAACTTGACCACGAGTGAAAGGGTGAGAGTATGGCTAATATTCTGGTAGTTGATGATCAGCTGGGGGTTAGACGGCTGCTTTATGAAACGTTTCGCGAAGAAAATCACGAAGTAGTGATGGCGGCTAACGGAAAAGATGCACTCAAGAGCCTTGAAGAATTCAAACCAGATATCATATTGATGGATATGAAAATGCCTGGGATGAATGGGATTGATACACTGCGTGAAATTCGGTCCTTTGATAAGAAAGTCAGTGTCATTATGATGACTGCCTATGGGGATGCTCAAAACATGGAGCAAGCACGTGAGTTAGGAGTGCTTCATTACATAAGCAAGCCTTTTGATCTGTTCGAACTCAGGGATCATGTGCGTGAGATTCTCGAGCAGAAGGAAGTAAGAAGTTCCTCTGCCGGTTAATTTTACTAAGGCTTTTTTGAGAGATTAGATATAAAAATTATATAAAGATTTCTGGGGCTTTCCGCGTTCGGAAGGCTCTTTTTATATCCCATTTGCAGATTTTTTTTGAAGAAAACGATGCAGGAAAACTCCGAGATATGCCGAAGTATAGTTCATGTAGAAAGAGGTGGGAATTATGATCCTGACGACAAATACGTCAGTGGCCATCCAATGCCCAAAATGTGGTGAACTAGAATTTCATGCCCTTTCTCTTTTTGCATTCGCAGGTAAAGGGCGAGAAAATTTATATTGCCATTGTGGTGAACTGCTATTATCGGTAGCCAGTCGTGATCACCGGCATTTTAATGTGTCTTATCACTGTGCATTTTGCGGTGAGGTACACTATTTAAGATTAACACGCGGTGCGATTTGGGGAAAAACGGCATTACCGCTGAACTGTCCCGAGGTTGAATCTTCGATCGGTTTTGTCGGGCCGAAACAAAAGGTTGCTCAAGCGTGTCATGAGCGTGAAAAGTCTATTGGTGAATTAGCGGCGGAACTGGGCTATGAAGAAGAATTTGAAAATCCCGAGGTCATGCTGCGGCTTTTGGACCATCTTCATGATCTGGCTAAAGACGGAGCTTTAAGCTGTGGTTGTGGGAATCGGCATTTGTCTTTCGAATTATTGCCAGACCGCGTCGAACTATATTGTGAAGAATGTGACGCAGTAGGCATAATCTATGGAGAATGCACAGAAAATATTGCGATTTTCGAAGGTATGACATCGCTCAAATTGGAAGAGAATAAAACATGGTTAATCAATCGTCCCCAAAAGACCCCACCAACGCATAAAGATGAACGAGGAGGAGTAAAATTATGAGTTTGGTTCCTGTCGCGGAACTTCTAAAGAAAGCACAGCAAGGACATTATGCCGTAGGTGCTTTTAACTGTAATAATATGGAGATCGTTCAGGCGATTGTAGCGGCTGCCGAGGAGGAGAAGTCTCCTGTTATCATTCAGGCAAGCCAAGGTGCGATTAAATATGCGGGAATAGAGTATATTGCGGCCTTAACTCAATTAGCGGCTGCTCACGCAAGTGTACCGGTTGCCCTGCATCTTGATCATGGCACAAGCTTTACTCAAGTCGTTCAATGTATTCGCAACGGGTTCACTTCGGTTATGATCGACGGGTCCAAACTTCCTCTTGATGAAAATATTGCCCTGACCAATAAAGTGATCGAAGTGGCTCATCCGCTGGGTGTCTCGGTTGAAGCGGAACTCGGGAAAATCGGAGGTACTGAGGACGATATTTCCGTAAGTGATCGTGAAGCACTCTTTACAGATCCAAGCGAGGCTGAACGCTTTGTAAGGGAAGCTTCGGTCGATGCGCTGGCTATTGCGATCGGAACGGCTCATGGTCAATATAAAGGTGTGCCGAAACTTGATTTTGAACGCTTAAAGGAAATTAGAAAACGGGTGAACACGCCGATCGTTTTGCACGGTTCTTCAGGTGTTCCGGAAGATGCCATACGTGAAGCGGTTTCTTTAGGGGTTTGTAAGGTCAATATTGATACAAATATCCGTGAGGCGTTTGTCGCCGCAGCTCGCAAGGTGATGGAAGAGAATCCGCGGGAAATCGATCCGCGTAAAATGCTTAAACCGGCCAGGGAAGCAGCAACCGCAGTGATTCGCGAAAAGATTCGGATTTTTGGCAGCAGTGGTAAGGCATAATTGAAAGAAACCTAAATAGGAGGAATGCTACTGATGCAGTTTTTCTTAGATTCTGCTAATTTGGAGGAAATCACTCAAGCCTGGAATATGGGTGTCATCGCCGGAGTCACAACTAATCCAAGCTTGGTTGCCAAAGAGGGAAAAGATTTTCACACCTTGCTTCAGGAAATTGTACAAGTAGTGGATGGTCCTATTAGTGCCGAAGTCATTGCCCTTGACCGGGATGGAATGCTGAAAGAAGCGCGGGAACTTGCCGGAATGCACCGCAATATCGTGGTCAAGATTCCCATGACAGAAGAAGGATTAAAGGCGGTTAAGGTTCTTAGCCAAGAAGGAATTAATACTAATGTAACCTTGATTTTTAATGCGGTTCAGGCATTGCTCGCAGCCCGAGCGGGTGCGACCTATGTCAGCCCTTTCTTGGGACGATTAGATGATATTGGGGAAAATGGCTTGAACCTGGTGGACGACATTTGCGATATCTTTAGTATTCACGCGATTGATACCAAAGTGATTGCCGCCAGCATACGAAATCCGGTACATGTAACTGAATCCGCCAAACTCGGTGTGGATTTTGCCACTGTTCCTTTTAAAGTATTGCTTCAGCTATTTAAACATCCGTTAACCGATGCGGGAATTGAAAAGTTCTTAGCGGATTGGAAAAGACTCGGATAAAGTAAACTTGCTTTCTGCAAGTGATAACGCCGCAGGAAGCTTAGTTGCCCTTATCCTGCCGGACTTAACAACATGCATCGTAGGATAAAGTAAACTTGCTTTCTAATATTATTTTAAGGTCCCTTTTTGAAGGGATCTTTTGCATGTTTAGCCATAAAGTATTCCTATTTAGCTTGAAACTCCATAAAAAGTATGGCACAATAAAAATCGATTCCGAGAATTATGATGAACAAAAATTCAAATTTGTTTGTTAATATTTTAACGTTTTAGGAATATGAAAGTGGGGGAGCATCTTGGAAAGAGAGCTAACGATGGAATTTGCCCGTGTAACAGAAGCAGCAGCTTTGGCATCTGCTCGTTGGGTTGGACGTGGGGATAAGGAGGCTGCGGATGATGCCGCAGTTGAGGCCATGCGTTCGGTTTTCGATACCATTCATATGGACGGTACGGTTGTTATTGGTGAAGGAGAAATGGACGAGGCTCCTATGCTTTACATTGGGGAGCGCCTGGGTACGGGTGAGGCACCTGAACTTGATGTAGCTGTCGATCCTTTGGAAGGAACGAATATTGTGGCAAAAGGCTTGTCGGGAGCCATTGCTGTAATGGCCATTGCCGAAAAAGGCGGACTTCTGCATGCCCCTGATATGTATATGGATAAGATTGCCGTCGGACCGGCAGCGAAAGGCAAGATTAATATCGATGCCCCTGTGATTGAAAATCTCACAAATGTAGCCAAAGCCCTTGGCAAGAATATTAACGATTTAGCGGTTGTTATTATGGATCGTCCCCGCCATCAAAAATTGATTAAAGAAGTAAGAGAGGCCGGTGCTCGAATCCGCCTCATAACAGATGGGGATGTTTCCCCGGCTGTGGCTTGCGGGATTGAAGACAGCGGCGTGGATATGATGATTGGAGTCGGCGGTGCACCCGAGGGCGTTTTAGCAGCTGCAGCTTTGCGGTGTTTAGGCGGAGAAATGCAAGGTAGGCTTTGGCCGGAAAATGATGATGATATAGAACGGGCAAAGAAGCTTGGAATTGATGATGTCAACAAACTTTTGACCTTGGATGATTTAGTAAAATCTGATGATGTATTCTTTGCCGCTACCGGGATTACGGAAGGGCCGCTATTGCGCGGAGTAAATTTCACGGCACAGGGAGCTTCTACTCATACTGTTGTGATGAGGGGAAAAACCGGAACTGTTCGCTTTATCGAAGCCCAGCATCGCTTTGATAAGAAACCTAAATATGCGATGAAGGGCGTTTTAATCAAAGATACAGAGGCATAGTATTTAATCACCGAAGTTTGGAAAGACTAAAGTTTAGTCTGCTTTTTGCGGAAATATTATCCAAAACTGAGGTGCTTCCAAAGAAATGTTAGTTCCAGAGGATGGGCAAAAGCGGTATGACCAATTCGTACGAAAGTGTGCCGCTTTTGCCTTTGTTATTATTATTTACGCAGCGGTTCCGGCATATTCAAGTGGGATAGGATCAGCGAATTGTTTTTCTGTTGTGACAATAGAGCCGGGTCAGAATCTTGATTCCCTAGCTAAAAAGTATGGGACAACAAGGGCCCAGATCTTAGAAGATAACCCTTATGCCAATCAAATGTCTCCCGGGGAGACTTTAACGATACGCGAAAATGTGGGTCTAAGGGATAATTCAAGAACACCGGAAATATCCCGCGGTACCGTCGTTGCTTATCAGTGGCCGGTTGGGGGCCGGATTAGCTCGGAATACGGCCGGCGGGGAGACAAAGAATTTCATCATGGAATCGATATCGCCGTAAATACCGGAACGACCATTAGTGCCGCACGATCGGGAAAAGTTGTCAAGACCGGATGGATAGGAGTCTATGGTTTAACCGTTTTGATCGATCACGGAAATGGTTTTCAAACCTTATACGCACATAATGATCAGGTCTTAGTTAAAGCCGGAGAGCAAGTTAGGACCGGTGAACCGATCGCCTTATCGGGAAATACGGGCAACACTACGGGGCCACATCTTCATTTTGAAATACGGAAGAATGGTCAAGCATTGAATCCCGCGGATTTTTTAACGGCGTATTAGAGTAGGTTTGAAAAGCTGGAGTATTTGCGGCGGTTAGAAACGGATAAAATTTTATGTTGAAATTCGTGGAACTAAAAATTGTTATCTTGACCGCCTGGGTTTCAGTATGCTATACTTTTAAAAGTTGACCGGTTTACAGTACGGAAATTTTCGAGATCGTTTGAACTCATGAATAATCCGTTGAATATTCGGTAGAAAGAAGGTGACGATATGAAAGAAAACACGCACCCAAAATATGAGCAAACCACAATTACTTGCGCTTGCGGTGAAGTGATTCATACCGGTAGCACAAAAAAGGATATCAAGGTGGAAATTTGCTCGAAGTGTCATCCCTTCTATACCGGTGTCCAGCGCTTTGTTGATGCTGGCGGACGGGTTGATAAGTTTAAGAAGAAATACGGAATGTAAGACAAAGAACAACGGCCTGCGGTCGTTGCTGGAGAAAAAGCAGAGCGCATGCTCTGCTTTTTTAAATTCAGCATCGATTGATCATGAATTGAGCAGAAGGTGGAGAGAATTCCTAGAGTCAGGCTAGGAACTTTTTTTAATATAATATACTGACCTGATGAGAGGTTAGCCATAGGCTAAATTGTTGAGGTGAAAAAATGCTCGAAAAATTAACGGAAATTGAAAGGCGCTATGATGAGCTTACTCAACTCCTGAGTGATCCCGAGGTCATTGCCAATCAGGAGGAGTGGCAGAAGCATGCCAAGGCCCAAGCAGGAATGACTGCTATTGTTGAAGCCTACCGTGAGTATCAAGGGGTACTGAAGAACCTGGAGGATACAGAAAGCCTTCTCGGTGAACAGCTTGATCCTGAATTAAAGGAAATGGCGGAGTCGGAACGGGAAGAACTGATATCAAGACGTGAAGAATTAGAGACACAGATGAAGCTTCTTCTCTTGCCGAAGGATCCGAATGACGAAAAAAATGTCATTATGGAGATCAGGGCCGGTGCCGGCGGAGAGGAAGCAGCCCTTTTTGCCGGAGATTTGTATAAGATGTATACGAAATACGCCGAACGCCAGGGCTGGCGAACAGAGCTCATGAGTGCGAGCTATACGGATATCGGTGGGTTTAAGGAAATTGTTTTCCTTGTTGAAGGACAGGGCGCTTATAGCAAGCTTAAGTTTGAGAGCGGTGTCCATCGTGTACAGCGGATTCCCGCGACTGAATCCGGGGGAAGAATTCATACTTCCACAACAACGGTTGCGGTATTGCCGGAAGCGGAAGAGGTTGAGGTTGATATCAACCCCAATGATATTCGGATTGACCTATTCTGTGCCAGCGGTCCGGGAGGACAGTGTGTCAATACAACTCAATCCGCCGTCCGCCTGACTCACCTGCCGACAGGAACAGTCGTATCATGTCAGGATGAGAAATCACAGTTGAAAAATAAAGAAAAGGCTATGCGTGTCTTAAGGGCGCGGCTCTTGGAAAAGGCGCAGGAGGAAGCCCACGGAGAAATGGCCTCGGCGCGAAAAAGCCAAGTCGGAACCGGGGATCGAAGTGAGCGGATCCGGACGTATAATTACCCGCAGGGACGGGTTACGGATCACCGAATCGGGCTTACGCTGCACCGCCTTGACAGTATCCTTCTGGGCGATTTGGATGAGATTGTGGAAACGTTGATTACGACAGATCAAGCGGAACGTTTAAAAACGGAGGACTAATGAAGATCTTTGAGGCGTTGCAATGGGGAGAACTAAAATTAAAAGAAGCGGAAGTGGACAATTCGCGCTGGGATGCGGATCTCTTATTAAGCCATGTTTTAGGCGGGCGTCGTGAACAGCTCTATCTTGAACGGGAAAGAGTGCTTACTGACGAACAGCTTAAACGATATCTCGGCTTAATAGCCCGTCGCTCGGCACGTGAACCTTTGCAATATATCCTCAGAAATCAGGAATTTATGGGACTCGGTTTTTATGTTGATGAGAGGGTGCTTATTCCCCGAGCGGATAGTGAGATTCTGGTTGAGAAATTGCTTGAGTTTAAGAACTTATCTTCTGAGGCAGAAGTCCGTATTGCCGATCTGTGCACCGGAAGCGGAGCAATTGCTGTGTCGATTGCTCATTTTTGGCCGGAAGCGTTTGTCGTCGGTACGGATTTATCTTCGGCTGCCCTTGAGGTGGCTCGTTATAATGGGCGGCAGAATAACGTGCGGGTTGAGTGGCGAGAAGGAGATTTTTGTGAGCCGATCCGGGGGGAATACTGGGATTGGATTGTGACAAATCCGCCTTATATCCCCGAAAAAGAATATGGTTCGCTTGCTTCGGAAATCTTTAAAGAACCTAAAATGGCTTTGGTCGGCGCCGAGAATGGTCTGATTTTTTATTCGCGTTTAGCGAAGGCTGCATCGTCATTGCTTAAGCCCAGGGGTAAAATTCTGATGGAGATTGGCTGGGATCAGGCCAAGGCGGTCCGGGATATTTTTCAAAAAGAAGGATTTTTAACCCGGGTTTTTCAGGATTATGGAGGACGGGACCGGGTTGTTTATGCGGAGTTCAGTACGAGGTGAAGTTTTATGGAGACAAAACGTTTTTATATAAATAGTCAAGATCCGGAGCCAAAGTATATTGAAGAAGCGGCGGTGCTGATTCGGAATGGACAACTGGTCGCTTTTCCGACTGAAACAGTTTACGGTTTAGGGGCAAATGCACTTAATCCCCAGGCCTGTGCCGAGATTTTCAAGGTCAAGGGACGTCCTCAGGATAATCCATTGATCGTGCACGTTGCCAATTTGGATATGATGAAGCCGCTGGTTAATGGCTGGAGTGAGCGGGCGGAGCGTTGTGCGCGCGCTTTTTGGCCGGGACCGCTCACCCTTGTGTTGTCTAAAACGGGAATTATTCCGGATACCGTATCGGCAGGATTAGACTCGGTGGGGATCAGAATGCCGAATAATCCTATAGCCTTAGCCTTAATAGAAAAGGCAGGCGTTCCGATTGCCGCCCCCAGCGCTAACCTCTCCGGCAAACCGAGTCCTACGAATGGAATTCATGTCTGGAAGGATTTAAAAGAACGGATTCCGCTTATTTTGGATGGGGGAGTTTGTGATGTGGGGGTCGAATCCACCGTGCTTGATTTAACGGGCGAGATCCCTTGTATTCTGCGTCCCGGCGGAGTAACGAGAGAGAAACTGGAAGAGGTTTTGGGGAAGGTTTCCATTGATCATCCTTCAGGTGATCAGCCTCCGAAGGCACCGGGTATGAAGTACAGACATTACGCACCTAAAGGAGAGCTATTCCTCCTGATTGGCGAACGGGAGAAAGTATTAACGCGGATCACCGAGGAAATCCTGAAAGCACATCGCCGTCTTAAAAAGGTCGGGGTCCTCTGCACCCTGGAGAGCGCGTCACATCTGCATAGTCAACGGCCCGAACTGCTCTTTGTTCTCGGTTCCGAGGAACGCCCGGAAGAAGTAGCTTCCAGCCTTTATGAGGGCTTGAGACTTTGCGATGAACAAGGTATTGATACCATCCTTGCTGAAGGGGTATCCCAAAACGGCATAGGCTTTGCCATTATGAACCGGCTGGAAAAGGCTTCCGGCCATAATATTTGGTATGTTTAGAGAGCATTTGAAAATGCCCCCGCGCATAAGATAAAGAAGACTTGGTCGGGGCGAGCGAAGCGAGGCAGCGTCCTAGTCGCTCTTACCCTGCCAGACTAACGGCATGCATCGTAGGGTAAAGAAGACTTGGTCGGTGGCGAGCGAAGCGAGGCAGCGTCCTAGTCGCCCTTACCCTGCCAGACTAACCCGCATGCATCGTAGGGTAAAGAAGACTTGGTCGGTGGCGAGCGGAGCGAGGCAGCGTCCTAGCCGCCCTTATCCTGCCGCACTAACGGCATGCATCGTAGGGTAAAGAAGACTTGGTCGGTGGCGAGCGAAGCGTGGCAGCGTCCTAGTCGCTCTTACCCTGCCAGACTAACCCGCATGCATCGTAGGGTAAAGAAAACCCGGCTTTCGCCGAGCTTAGAGGGCGAAAACCGCTGGTTGCACTTATGCTGGAAGAAAGTATACTACCGAAGGTTATACTTTCTGACAGTGTACAAAAAGCGGTCTGAAAATACGTACCCGCTTCTGACTTCTGATCGGGGGTGCAAATCTTGAACCTCGCTTTGGTATTGGCGCTTTCTCTTGCTTTGGGAGCGGATGCGTTCTCGTTGGCTTTGGCGATAGGACTGGTTGGTATCGGCAAAAGAATGATCCTTAAACTTTCTTTTGTTGTCGCGGCTTTCCATGTTATTATGCCCTTAGCAGGACTCTTGTTGGGTCAGGCCATGGGTATGGTTCTGGGAAAACTGGCTCAGGGTATTGGGGCGGTCATTCTGCTTTGGCTGGGCGGGAGAATGCTCTATCATGTTTGGCAGCCTGCTCCGGAGTCTTATCGGTTTTCCGAGGCTCGCCAAGCCCTGAAGCGTGTCCGGCTTCCTTCGGGTGTTTCGTTACAGGGGATCGGGGTCTATGCTTTAGCCGTGAGCGTTAGTCTGGATGCGCTGAGCGTTGGGTTTTCCTTAGGAACAGTGGATAGTCCTATTGCCCTCACAGTCCTTGTGATGGGGATTGTAGCAGGTGTGATGATGGGCAGCGGTCTTCTTCTGGGAAGGTTTGTGGGGTCATGGATGGGACAACGGGCCGAGGTCTTAGGAGGAGTGGTGCTCATACTCATCGGGGTGAAGATGCTAGTTTAGCTATGGTTGTTGATTTCTTATATGATTTCTAAGAAAAGAGGTGCTCACAATAAAGCTGTTATTTATCTGTACCGGGAATACATGCCGTAGTCCTATGGCCGAAGGCTTAGCCAAGAAAATTCTTGGGCCCGGTTTCGATGTAGGTTCGGCGGGTATGGGTGCCTGGGAAGGACAACCTGTAAGTGAGCACGCTTTAAATGTGATGAAAGCGCGGGGGATCGATATTTCTGCCCATTGTGCTCGGCAGGTTAGTCCGGGGCTTCTTGAAGAGGCCGATTGGATCATTCCCATGACGAAGGAACAGGAGGCTCGTCTTACTATGCTTTATCCGAAGTATGCAGATAAGATGCGCCGACTGGGCGCCTGGGGATCTGCAGACAGGAACATTGTGGATCCCTATGGAGGGTCGCTTCAGACTTATGAACTGTGTGCTGATGAGATTGAGAAGCTGATACACGAGCTAAAGATGAAGATAAAATAAGCAGAAGTATTAGTGGCGGTTAGCCGTGGATAAATATACGAGAAGTGATTAAAAATATCTTAAGCAATAAGCAATTTTTAACGATTCCAGCAGGGATTATAGATTATAGTGTAGAATTTTTTTAGATTACAAAATCGTTGACAAGCGGAGGGAGAACAATTGAAGATTGCACTGGGAGCAGATCATGGCGGTTTCGAACTCAAAAACGAAATTCTTACGCATTTGAAGGAGCAGGGCATAGAAGTATTGGACTTAGGAACGAATTCGAAGGAATCTGTGGATTATCCGGAATTTGGTTTCAAGGTCGGGAAAGCCGTTTTGCGGGGTGACGCCGATCTGGGAATTGTTATTTGCGGAACAGGACTGGGAATTTCAATGGCAGCCAATAAAATCCCGGGCATCCGGGCGGCTTTATGCACGGAGACTTATTCCGCACGGATGTCTCGTGAACATAATAATGCCAATGTGCTTGCCCTAGGCGGGCGGGTGACAGGAGTAGGCTTGGCAATGGATATCGTTGATATTTTTATTAAGACCCCCTTTGCCGGAGGACGTCACGCAAGGCGCGTAAACCTACTGACTTCGATTGAAAATGGGGAAGAGCTCTAAGGAGGCGCAGTTGGACTTGCTAGAGAAGCTAAAGAAAATTGCCGAGACTTGGCAGCAGGTTCTCGATGAGTTCTTTTTGCAGGCAAATTTACACTCAGGTCAAATACTTGTCTTAGGCTGCAGCACCAGCGAAGTGCTGGGACAGCATATCGGAAAAGGCAGCAGTACAGAGGTTGCAGACATTCTCTTGCCTCCATTACTTCAGAAAGTAAGAGAACAAGGAATTTTCCTTGCGGTTCAGGGTTGCGAACATATTAACCGCGCCCTAGTGGTTGAAGAAGAATGTGTGGAACGGTATGGGCTTGAGCCTGTAACCGTTCTTCCCGGGCTGAAAGCCGGCGGAGCAATGTCAGTTAAAGCGTGGAAAAGCTTCAAAGCTCCCTTGATGGTGGAGAGTATTAAAGGACATGCCGGTATTGATATTGGAGATACATTTATTGGGATGCATTTGCGTCCTGTTGTCGTACCGATCCGTCTTGAGATTAAGGAAATTGGGGAAGCCCATTTAACAATGGCCCGAACTCGACCTCGTCTTATTGGGGGGCCAAGGGCGGTTTACCCGGAATAGGTGCCAAAAAAAGTGAGACTAAAGGAGTGGGAATATTATGGATTATATTAAAGAGTGGATTCTTCCCCAGGACCCTGAGGTTGCCGAAGCCATTGCCCAAGAAGAAGGACGTCAGCGCCATAAAATTGAACTTATTGCTTCCGAAAATTTCGTCAGCCGTGCTGTCATGGCGGCTCAAGGCTCCGTACTTACCAATAAATATGCCGAAGGGTATCCGGGTAAACGCTATTATGGGGGATGCGAATACGTTGATATCGTTGAGGATTTAGCCAGAGATCGAATTAAAAAACTTTTTGGAGCCGATCATGCCAATGTCCAGCCTCATTCCGGGGCACAAGCGAATACGGCGGTTTACTTCGCCGTCCTTAAACCGGGAGATACGGTTCTGGGCATGAATCTGTCTCATGGCGGACATTTAACGCATGGGAGCCCGGTTAACCTTTCCGGGAAGTATTTTAATTTTGTAGCTTATGGAGTGGAACCTGAAACAGAAGTTATTGATTATGAAAAAGTTCGGACATTAGCCCTTCAGCATCATCCCAAGCTGATCGTTGCCGGGGCGAGTGCTTATCCCCGAATTATCGATTTTCCGAAGCTGCGGGAAATTGCGGATGAAGCGGGAAGTCTGCTGATGGTGGATATGGCACATATTGCGGGCTTAGTTGCCGCAGGAATTCATCCAAGCCCGGTTCCTTATGCTCATTTTGTAACCTCAACGACGCATAAAACTCTGCGTGGACCCAGAGGAGGATTAATTCTTTGTAAAGAGGAATATGCTAAAGCTATTGATAAGGCGATATTCCCCGGAATCCAAGGCGGGCCGCTGATGCATGTTATTGCGGCAAAAGCAGTAGCCTTTGGGGAGGCACTTAAACCGGAGTTTAAAGAGTATCAAAAAAATATCGTGCTCAATGCCAAGACTCTTGCGGAAAGCTTAACGAAGAAGGGATTCCGTCTTGTTTCCGGAGGTACGGATAATCATCTGATCCTTGTTGATGTACGCCCCAAAGGGTTGACCGGAAAGGAAGCCGAGCATATTCTTGATGAGGTAGGAATTACCGTCAATAAAAATACCATTCCTTATGATCCTGCAAGTCCGAATGTGACAAGCGGAATCCGAATCGGTACACCTGCGGTTACTACACGGGGGATGAATCCTCAGGCAATGGAGCGTATTGCCGAGGCGATTGACCTTGCCTTAACGAAACAAGATGAGACGAGTTTTTCTCAAGCAAAGGAAATCGTTGCAAGCCTATGCAAGGAGTTCCCGTTATATCCAAATCTTGATTAGGAGTTGACTTATTTATGGCACAAGTACACGTACTCGATCATCCTTTGATTCAACACAAGCTTTCCTTGATTCGAGACGAAGAGACCGGGTCAAAGGACTTCCGAGAACTTGTCGAGGAAGTTGCAATGCTTATGGCCTATGAGGTTACCCGAGATTTCCCGCTGGAAGAGATTGAAGTCAAGACTCCCGTTGCCAAAACGAAAACGAAAGTCATTGCAGGAAGGAAGGTTGGACTGGTTCCCATCCTGCGTGCAGGCTTGGGAATGGTTGACGGGATGCTTAAACTCATTCCTACTGCAAAAGTGGGTCATATTGGCTTATATCGTGATCCGGAAACGCTGAAACCTGTCGAATATTATTGTAAACTCCCTACCGATATTGAAGAGCGGGATTTGATCGTCATTGATCCGATGCTGGCGACAGGGGGATCCGCTTCGGCAGCTATCACATTTTTAAAAAAGCGAGGGGTACGAAGCATTAAGTTGATGTGCCTTATCGCGGCTCCCGAGGGGATAAAAGCAGTCACTTCCGAACATAATGATGTTGAGATTTTCGTCGCTGCGGTTGATGAGAAATTGAATGATCATGGTTATATTATACCGGGCTTAGGTGATGCCGGGGACCGATTATTCGGAACGAAGTGACAGACATGCAAAAAAAACGGCCAAGCTGGGATAATTATTTTATGAAAATGGCACAGGTGGTCTCAGAACGGTCCACCTGCCTGCGCCGCCAGGTTGGCGCGGTGATCGTCAAGGATAAGCAGCTTTTAAGTACGGGATATAATGGGAGTCCGACGGGATTGCAGCACTGTGCTGAGGTAGGATGTTTACGGCAAAAGCTGAATATTCCTTCCGGAGAACGGACTGAGATCTGCAGAGCGGTTCATGCCGAACAAAATGCGCTCGTACAGGCGGCCAAGCATGGGGTGGAAATCAATGGGGCAGATCTCTATACAACCTACCAACCTTGTGTTCTCTGTACGAAAATGATCATCAATGCCGGGATCAAGCGAGTGATCTATGCAAATCCCTATCCGGATGATTTGGCCCACCAACTCGCAGCGGAAGCGAATCTTGAGCTAATTCATCTGTCCTCGGAAGAAGACTTTAAAACGTTTAAAGGAGAGTAACGAGCGGTGAAACAGCAACCAAAGGTCATGGTGGTTTTTGGCACACGCCCAGAAGCGATCAAAATGGCCCCTGTCGTTAAAGCCCTTCAAAGAGAATCAGTTCCATGTCAGGTCGCTGTGACAGCCCAACACCGAGAAATGCTTGATCAGGTATTGGAGCTATTTAAGATTCGACCGGATTATGACCTGAATTTGATGAAATCAGGGCAGACCCTCGTTGATATTACAACGCGAGCCCTTAATGGGCTTGCCGGGGTTTTCGCAAAGGCTAAACCGGATTTAGTCTTGGTTCATGGTGATACGACAACAACCTTTGTCGCCTCATTGGCTGCATTTTATGCCCATATTCGCGTAGGCCATGTCGAAGCAGGCTTGCGGACCGGAAATAAGTACTCCCCTTTTCCGGAAGAGATGAACCGTAAATTGACAGGCGCGATTGCGGATTTACATTTTGCCCCTACGAACACGGCAAAACGGAATCTGCTTCGGGAAGGGGTGCCTGAGGAAAGAATTTTTGTAACGGGAAATACGGTTATTGATGCTTTATTAAATACCGTGAATCCAAAATATTGTTTCAATGATCAGGATGTAGAGTCAATTCTTAAGCGGGAACAGAAGCGGCGCATGATTTTGGTCACAACGCACCGCAGGGAAAATCTCGGGGAACCGATGCGTCAAATCTATCAAGGGTTAGCCAATGTACTTGAGCATAATCCGGATACCTATATCGTATTCCCGGTTCATAAAAACCCTTCCGTGCGGAAAGTTGTTAATGAGGTTTTAGGCCGGCATGAACGTGTTTATCTTATCGAACCGATGGGGTATGAACCTTTCGTCAATTTAATGTCTAAAGCCTATATTATTTTGACCGACTCCGGAGGAATTCAGGAGGAAGCTCCCTCTTTAGGAAAACCGGTTTTAGTGGTCAGGGACACTACCGAGCGGCCAGAGGCAGTTGAAGCAGGGACAGTTTCCTTAGTGGGCACATCCTACGAAGGAGTTACAGAAAGCTTAAATAAACTATTGACGGATACAAAGGTATTTCAGGCTATGGCCCATGCCGTCAATCCCTATGGAGATGGTCAAGCGTCAGGGCGTATCGTAAAAGTCATTAAAAATATTCGTTTTTCAGAATATTTTAAGGTCAAAAAGTTGATTTGAAATGGCGGATATTGTATACTTGTGCTATTATGAGTCCTGGGTAGAGGTAGGCTTGAATGGGCAATAACCGTTTAACCGTTGCTAAAGCAATGGCTTTTGGGACAAGTATTGCGACCACGTTGGCGGTCTTAGTTTGGGGCGGCTACTTGCTGGGCAATTTTTTGGATCAGCGGTGGGGAACCCAACCGTGGTTAAAGCTTTTTTTTATGATATTAGGGTTAATCTTTGGAGGAAGCAATTTAGTGTTGGGTTTGAGAAAGCTTGTGAACACGGATGACAAAAAGTAATTTGGTTTCTTTACTTTTAGGGACTTCGGTGTTATTCCTAATAATGAGCTTTACCCATAATAGCAGCCTGATTGGAGCTGTTGTGGGATATTGGACAGGGTTTATTTATACCCAATGGCTTTTTAGAAACGTTCAGAAAAGCGTTAACTTAGAGATATCGACGGCTGTTCGGCAATCCCGCCGAAGCTTTTTTTCGCGTTTGGGCTTTGTTACCTTAGTTGTTGCTACAGTAGGCCGTTTTCAAAAAGGCTGGCTTTTAAGCTTAGCCTTAGGAATTGCTTTAGGCCTTGTGGTTTCGCTGATTATAGCGATAATAGATTACATAAAATTGGAAAGGGGTGAGGTATGAGTAATGCATGAGGAAACGGTATTATGGCATTTGGGGAATAATATGACCTTCCATGGAAAGACACTTGTGATGACCTGGTTGGTTATGGTCGTTGTTTTGGTATTTGTGCTTTCAGGAGTACGGAATTTAACGAGCGGAAAACCGGGCAAAATGCAAAATATCTTAGAGTGGATGGTTGACTTTGTTCGTAAGCTTGTTTCCGATACTATGGATTTAGAAAAAGCGCGTCCTATTCTAGGCTACCTAATCACTTTAATTTTATTTGTATTTGTTTCCAATATGTTTGGATTGCTTCCGAATTTAACATTGAATCTTTTCCATAATGTTGAGTTCGCGCAGCTCAATAAGATCTTTGAAGGGGCCTCATGGATGTCACCTACAGCAGATATCAATACGACAGCAGCTTTGGCCTTGCTGACGATGATTTTGGTTGTGGGGATGGGGATCAAGCATCAAGGCGGACATTATTTTAAACATTTTCTCGAACCTAATCCGGTATTCCTGTTAATCCACTTGATTGATATGATTTCTAAACCGTTAACATTAGCCTTTCGTCTTTTTGGAAATATTTTCGCAGGCGAGGTCATGATTAGTGTCATCTTGATGATTCCGGGAATATGGGTTATGACAGGAATTCTGCCCGATGCGATTTGGTTGGCTTTTAGTGTTTTTATTGGTTCTATCCAATCCTATGTTTTTACAGTACTGACAACGGCATATGTTGCTCAAGCTGTGGGCGACGAATAGTAGTCAACATAAAATTAATTTAAAATGTTAGGTTTCAGCGGGGCAAGCGCACTGCTGATAAATATTAAGCAATTATTTTATGGGAATAAGAAAGGAGGAAACTCTGTGGACGTATCTGCTGCAGCTGCACTTGGTGCAGGAATTGCTGCTGGATTAGCAGCCCTCGGAGCTTCACTTGGTAATGGAAGCTTAATTACTAAAACAATAGAAGGAATTGCTCGGCAGCCTGAGGCTAAAGGCGCTTTACAATCAACCATGTTTATCGGTGTTGGTCTTGTTGAAGCACTGCCCCTATTGACATGGGTACTAGCTCTTCTTCTCATGTTTACGAAGTAAGTCTGAATTGAATTGGGCTTGAGTCTTAAGTCCCAGCCCGTCAAAACAAGGGGGAACGATCGTTCCCCCTTGAAAAAATCATTCATCGATGGACTAGACTTGAGAGGGGGGTAAACTGTGAATCCCATATCGTTTGATTGGACGCTTGTCGCCCAAATTTTATCTTTCCTAGTGCTCGTTTATATTCTTAGACGATGGGCGTGGAATCCACTCATGAATATGATGGAAGAACGCCGTAATTTTATTGAGTCCAATATTGCCCAAGCAGAAAAAGAACGCCAGCAGGCTGAACAAATAAAACGCGAGTATCAGGAAGAGATGCGCAAGGCTCGTCAAGAAGCTCAAGAGGTTATCGCAAAGGCGACCAAATTGAGCGAAGATAGGTCTGCGGAGATTCTGGCAGAGGCTCATGTCGAGGCTGAAAAGATTAAGAATGCGGCCCTTGCAGATATTGAGCGCGAACGTGACTTAGCTATTTCGCAAGTTAAAGCCCAAGTTGCGGATTTATCGGTTGCTGTAGCTGAAAAGATTATTCGTAAAAACTTAGATGTTAAAGGTCAAGAAGATCTCATTGAGCAATTTATTCAAGAAGTAGGGGAATTGCCATGTTAAAGGGAGCTCTAGCCCGTCGGTATGCACAGGCCTTATTTGAATTAGCGCTGCAACAGGATCTAAATCAAATAGAGAACGAGCTCGGGCAGCTTACAGGCTTAATTGAAGGAAATGCTGAGGTTGCACATCTCCTTTACCATCCACACATTTCATTGACCGAGAAGAAGGCGATTATGGACAAGCTCTTATCAGGCAATTTGAGTGATACAGTTCGTCGTTTCTTCTATTTGCTAATTGATAAGAGAAGAGAAACTTTGCTTCCTGACATAGAACGGGAGTTTAAGTTGCTTGCGGATCAATCGCGCAACATTGTTGAGGCAAGGGTAGCAAGTGCAGCGCCTTTGAGCGAAATCCAAGAAGAACGTTTGCATCAGGAATTGGTTCGGATAACCGGAAAAAATGTACGTATGGTTAAGGAAGTCCGACCTGAACTCATCGGTGGCATTATGGTTCAAATTGGTGATCGGGTTATGGATGGAACGGTGGCAAATAAGCTTTCGCAGATTCGCCTTAGCTTAAGCCGAGCCTAACCAAGAGCTTTTGAAGACCTCAGAAAATAGGGGTGAAAAGACAGGATGAAATTACGTCCAGAAGAAATAAGTTCAATTATTAAACAACAGATCGAACGCTATGATAATGTAACCGATGTTACGGATGTGGGTACCGTTATCGAAGTCGGTGACGGGATTGCCCGTGTCTATGGATTGGAAAAGGCAATGGCCGGTGAACTCCTTGAATTTCCTAACGGAGTTTATGGAATGGCCATGAACCTTGAAGCCGATAATATCGGTTGCGTAATCTTAGGACAGTTTATCGGCATTAAAGAAGGCGATCCTGTCAAACGAACAGGACGGATCGTGGAAGTACCGGTCGGCGAAGAAATGATTGGCCGTGTCGTAAATGCTTTAGGCCAACCCATTGACGGAAAAGGTGATATCAAGACGACGAAATTCCGTCCGATTGAGTCCCCTGCGCCGGGTGTAGTTTATCGTAAATCGGTACATGAACCGCTGCAAACCGGACTCAAATCCATTGATGCCATCGTCCCGATCGGCCGCGGCCAACGGGAATTGATCATCGGCGACCGGCAAACCGGTAAGACTGCGGTAGCTATCGATACGATTATTAACCAAAGGGGACAAGATGTGATCTGCATCTATGTTGCTATTGGTCAAAAGGCATCAACGGTTGCCGGTGTTGTTAAAACTTTGGAAGATCATGGCGCAATGGAATACTCCATTGTCGTTTCCGCGCCGGCTTCAGAGCCTGCTCCGATGCTTTATATCGCACCTTACTCCGGTTGTGCGATAGGCGAGGAATTCATGTATAATGGCAAGCATGTCTTAATTGTCTATGATGACCTCTCCAAGCAGGCGGCTGCTTATCGCGAATTGTCTCTTTTGTTGAAACGTCCGCCCGGTCGTGAAGCTTATCCGGGAGATGTATTCTATCTTCACTCTCGTCTCTTGGAACGTTCCGCAAAACTATCTCCCGAACTGGGAAGCGGCTCAATGACGGCTTTACCGATCATTGAAACGCAAGCAGGGGACGTTTCGGCATATATTCCGACAAATGTTATTTCTATTACGGACGGACAGATTTTCTTGGAAACAGACCTGTTCTTCTCCGGATTCCGTCCTGCGATCAACGTGGGTATTTCCGTATCCCGTGTTGGTGGTTCGGCACAAATCAAGGCAATGAAGCAAGTTGCGGGACAACTGCGTTTAGACCTTGCCCAGTATCGTGAACTCGCAGCGTTCGCCCAATTTGGTTCTGACCTCGATAAAATTACACAAATGCGCCTTGCTCGAGGCGAAAGAACGATGGAGATTTTGAAACAGGCCCAATATCATACGATGCCTGTTGAAGAAGAAGTCGTTGTCATCTATGCTGCGGTTAAAGGCTTAATTGACGATATCGCTGTCGATCAGGTCGGCCGCTTTGAACAAGAGTATCTGCGTTTTATGCGCTCCGTTAAAGCTGACCTCCTGGCCCGAATCCGTTCGGAAAAAGCATTATCCGATGATCTGAATGCTGAAATCGAAAAAGCAATTAATGAATTCAAACAAGGATTTCTGGCCTAAGAAAATGGGGGGTAGGTGAACGAGGTGGCAAGTATACGTGATATTCGTCGCCGGATCCGGGGCGTCCAGAATATGGAGAAGATTACGAAAGCCATGAAAATGGTGGCCGCTTCTCGATTGCGGAAATGCCAGGAAAGGGTTGTCGCTGCCCGGCCTTATACCCATCAGATGCACGAAATATTGGCTCGCCTCGCACAGGATCAGGCAGAAGCCTCGCATCCTCTTCTGGAAAAGCGACCCGTGCAAACCGTAGGATATGTAGTGATCACTTCTGATCGGGGTCTTGCAGGTGGGTATAATGCAAACATAATCCGGATGACTAAGAATTTGCTCGCGGAAGAAGCTCATGACGCTAAGATTGTTATGGTAGGGCGTAAGGGACGGGATATCTTCCGGCATGGAAAAGTCGAGATGATTTCGGAATTTGTAAATATAGGAGATTTCCCTTCATACACTCTCGCCAAGGATATTGCCCAACAAGTCATGCGCTTCTATAGAGAGGGTACTTTTGATGAAGTCTACTTAGTTTACAATGAATTTATCTCAGCTATTTCCCAAGTACCGAAGCAAGTCAAGATCTTACCGCTTGAGCAGCCTGAAGGCCAAAGCGGCGGCAAAGAATATATTTTTGAACCATCGCCTAAGGAAATCATGGACACCTTGCTTCCGAAATATGTGGAGACCATGGTCTTCCGCACTTTACTTGAAGGAAAAGCAAGTGAAATGGGAGCTAAAATGACGGCGATGGGAGCAGCGACAGATAATGCCAAAGATTTAATAGACAACTTGACGTTACAGATGAATCGGGCGCGTCAAGCGGCCATTACGAAAGAAATTTCCGAAATTGTTGGGGGAGCTGCTGCCCTCGAATAAACTGCCGGAAATACCCAAAAAGGAGGTTTCTCGCCTGTGAATATCGGCAAGATTGTGCAAGTCATGGGGCCGGTAGTTGACGTAGAGTTTGCTGCTGACCAACTGCCGCAAATCTATAATGCAGTTTTAGTTAAGAATCCTGAGAAAAAGATTGACATCACTTTAGAGGTTGCTCAACACTTAGGAAACGAAACAGTTCGTTGTGTCGCCATGTCCTCCACGGATGGCTTACAACGGGGAATGGAAGCTTCGGATTCAGGGAAGCCTATCACCGTACCGGTTGGACCGGAGACCTTAGGACGGATGTTCAATGTACTGGGTCAGCCCATTGATAATGGCGGTGAGGTAAAGGTAGAAACGACTTATCCGATTCACCGCCCCGCGCCTGCGTTTGTGGATCAAGACCCATCGACGCAGATGCTGGAAACGGGGATCAAAGTCATTGACTTGCTTGCTCCTTACGCCAGAGGAGGTAAAGTTGGCCTTTTCGGTGGTGCGGGAGTAGGTAAGACGGTTCTTATTCAGGAGCTGATCAATAACATTGCGCAGGAGCACGGCGGCTTATCCGTATTTGCCGGCGTCGGCGAGCGTACCCGTGAAGGAAACGATCTCTGGAATGAAATGAAAGAGTCCGGTGTCATTAGCAAGATGTCCATGGTCTTTGGGCAAATGAATGAACCCCCCGGTGCCCGGCTGCGGGTGGGACTGTCAGGGTTAACCATGGCCGAGTATTTCCGGGATGTTCAACATCAAGACGTTCTGCTTTTTATTGATAACATTTTCCGGTTTACCCAAGCGGGATCTGAAGTGTCTGCTCTTCTCGGACGGATGCCTTCGGCCGTTGGTTATCAACCGACACTGGCTACTGAAATGGGTGCCTTGCAAGAGCGGATTACTTCTACACGCAACGGGTCGATTACCTCTGTTCAAGCGATTTACGTTCCCGCCGATGACTTAACAGACCCGGCTCCGGCGACTGCTTTTGCTCACTTAGACTCAACTACGGTTCTAAACCGGGCCATTTCCGAGAAAGGGATTTATCCGGCGGTTGACCCACTTGATTCATCCTCTCGGATTCTTTCGCCTCAAGTCCTCGGTGAAGAACACTATAAAGTTGCACGAAGCGTACAACAAATTCTTCAAAAATATCGGGAGCTTCAAGATATTATTGCAATTCTCGGTATGGATGAACTTTCTGAAGACGAGAAACTCGTCGTCGGCCGTGCCCGCCGTATCGAACGCTTCCTGTCTCAGCCGTTCCATGTTGCCGAGGTCTTCACGGGAGCACCGGGTAAATATGTGCCGATTAAAGAAACGATCCGTGGATTCAAAGAAATTGTTGAAGGAAAACATGATGATCTTCCTGAGTCAGCCTTCCATATGGTGGGAACCATTGATGAAGCTATAGAAAAAGCCAAGAAATTGGGGGCATAAACATGGCCGGTACATTTACTTTCCATGTGGTTTCTCCGGAAGGCGATGTCCTCAAAGAAGAGGTCGAATTTGTGGTATTGCCCGGGATAGACGGAGAACTTGGAATCCTACCTAACCATGCTCCATTGATTGCGGCATTGGAAACAGGTGTCATTACCTATACGGTCAATGGCAAGAAGAAAAAAGCAGCCATCTCCGGGGGATTTGTTGAAGTCTCCGAGAACAAGGCGACAGTGCTTGCCGATACGGCTGAAGTAGCGGAAGCGATTGACGTTGAACGTGCTCTCGCCGCCAAAGAAAGGGCTGAGAAGCGTTTAGCTCAAAAATCCCCGGATACGGATATGAAGCGTGCTGAATATGCTTTTCGACGGGCTATCGCACGGCTGAATGCTGCAGATGGGAAAAACCTCTAACCGAAGATAATCATTAAGGCGCGATAAAATCAAAATCTGATTTTATCGCGCCTTTTTCTGTACTGTCGGAAAGTATAACTTTTAAAAATATTAATGATCTTTATAAGTTGGACGTTAACTTTTTCGTGCTTTGGCAACACTAATTCTATAAGGTTTTCTTTAATCCTTTGAATTAGCTTCAGACACGAGAGGAGAATAGGTTTGGCGAGACGCAACGTCCTGTTCTATGGATCCGGTTTTATCGTCTTCATTCTTGTTTTATTCGTATGTATGGGTTACGGAACCCATAAAGTAATGGCGAACAAGCAACAGAGTAAGAATCCGCCTCTATTGCTCTCTTCAGGTCTAACTGAAGTATCCGAAGCGGAGGTTCACGTATTGCTTTGGTTTGAAGGGGAAAATGATTTCGCGGGCTCTTCTTTGATTGAAGAGATACGATCTATTGCCGGGTGGAAATGGGATTATCAAAGATCAAGTTCAAACGGCGCTATAACGCTTACCGGAAGCCGACATCTAAAGGCATCAGAAGAAGCCGAAATATTGGCATGGTTTCAGCAGATTGCTAAAAGTGTTGAGTCGGAAGGGGGAAAAGCATTTTTGGATGAACGAGTTCAAGTGGGAATAGATATAAAAACATATCTTGAAAAGAATGGTTTTCAGCCTGTACAAGAGGTTTTAACAGGCAAAACGTTTTCGGTCGCAGGCAGGAAAGAAAATTTTTTTTCGGAAGTACAAGCGGGGCAAGATTCTATAAATATTCAGCTTCTTTCACGGGGTTCAGCCCAAGGAGAAAAGACGGTTTTAGCGATTCCTGTTTTACTGGAAGAATTTTAACTTGACGAACTTTGTAAGTTTTGCAGGAAATTCAGGCACTGAAGGAGAATAAAAACAGGTCAAAGTATGTTAAAACGTAAAGGGGGTGCTTCAACACTTGAGTAAACTAATTGTTACTGGCGGAAATCCTTTGGAAGGAACCATTACCGTCAGTGGAGCTAAAAATGCAGTTCTGCCAATTATCGCGGCCAGCTTGCTGTCATCAGAGCCTTTACAAATTGACGATGCTCCGCATCTTTTAGATGTTGATGTGATGTGCGAAGTTATCTGCTCTTTTGGATCCCGGGTTAAGCGGGTCGGGTCGCAGTTATTTATAAATACACCTGAAATAACAGATATCCAAGCACCCCATGAGTTGGTTTCCAAAATGCGGGCTTCGATCGTAACTATGGGCCCTTTGTTAGCGAGAACAGGGCATGTTCGAATTTCTCATCCGGGGGGCTGTGCTATCGGGTCACGCCCTATCAATTGGCATATGAAAGGGCTTGAGGCTTTAGGTGCGGAAGTTCGGATGGAACATGGTTTTCTCGATGTTCGAGCGTCGGTTTTGAAAGGAGCACGAATTTATCTCGATTTCCCGAGTGTAGGTGCCACTGAGAATATTATGATGGCTGCGGCGGGTGCTGAAGGAACGACACTCATCGAGAACGCGGCACAGGAACCGGAAATCGTAGATCTTGCTAATTTTCTGAACCAAATGGGGGGAAAGGTCCGGGGAGCGGGGACCAGCGTTATTCATATCGAAGGAGTTCATGAATTTCGCGGGGCAACACACACTGTAATTCCTGACCGTATTGAGGCAGGAAGTTATTTACTGATGGCTGCCGCTGCGGGCGGCGATGTTCTTGTTCAAAATGTGATTACAGACCATCTTAAACCTCTTCTCGCGAAGATGAATGAAGCGGGAATTGATTTTAAAGAAGAAGATGAAGGAATACGTGTCCGTGGAAATGGACATTATCATGCTGTAGATATTAAAACTCAAGTGCATCCGGGTTTCCCGACGGATCTGCAAGCTCCTTTCTTAGCCTTGCTGTGTACGGCGGAGGGGACCGGAATGGTGACAGAGACCGTTTTTGAAAACCGTTTTATGCACGTTGATGAACTCAAAAGGATGGGTGCCGATATTAAAATCGAGGGCCGCAGTGCAATCGTACAGGGGGTTGAACGGCTAACGGGAGCACCGGTAACGGCTACAGATTTGCGGGCGGGTGCAGCCTTAATTCTATCGGCGTTAACCGCAGAGGGCGAAACGGAGATCTCCGGAGTACATCATATTGACCGGGGATATGAGGATATTGAACATAAACTTAAACGAATCGGCGCTAACATCCGCAGGCAGGATTGATATAGGAAACTTAATCGGTACAAAACCATAGCATTTTCGTTGATATAGGAAACTTACTCCAATGGAGTTTCGACTCCATCTGAAGTTTAGTTGACTTATCCAGGGACTTAGCGCCACTTATCTCCCGATTAAGAAGAGGGAGTTTTAGTGGCGGTTAGTCATCGGATAAACAGTCTTTTTTAAGTAAAAGGCTGTTTTTTCTATTAATAGACTTTATACAGCTTACAAGGATTATCCGTAAGAGGTCTTATCGGTCTGATTCCTGTCATATTGGGACATCCCCGAGCATAAGGTTAAGCAAAGCTTGTACTGCGGAGAGGAGGAAGACCTTTGAAAAGAGAAGGGATAACCATCCTTGTACTTTCGCTGATTATTATTATTTTAATACCCTGGACCATTATGCGCTGGCAAAAGGAGGAGATTCCGGCGGAAGATTTTAATATTCGTGTGAAAATGTCAGATGGAAATATTGAAACAATGACTTTGGAAACATATCTCGTTGGAGTTGTTGCGGCTGAAATGCCGGCAGAGTTCGATAGTGAAGCATTAAAGGCTCAAGCTGTGGCTGCACGTACATACGCAGCCAAGAAGATGAGTCAGCGTTCAGCTTCTGATTCAGGCTATGATGTGGATACAACGGTTCAAACCCAAGCCTGGCTTTCAGAGAATGAAATGAAAACAAAGTGGGGTTGGTTAAGTTATTGGCGCTATTTTAAAAAAATCGGTGATTCGGTAAAAAGTACGGAAGGCCAAGTTCTCGTGTCAGAAGGTCAATATATTGATGCCTTTTTTCACAGCAGCAGCGGGCGTAAACCGACGGAACGTGCCGAAGAGGTTTGGAGCTCTTCACGATCATACCTTCAAAATATAGAATCAGGCGAAACAAATCAAGCTCGTTTTCTTAAAACCTATAAGTTTACACCCAGCACACTCTATCAAAAATTGGGGCTGACACGATCTCCTCAGCCTTTGGAAAATAAAGATTTTGAAATTATGAGTAAAACTGCCGCAGGGCGGGCCAAAGAAGTTCGGGTTTTAGGGACGGTTTATAAGGCTCCCCAACTGCGTACTCTTCTGGGCCTAGCGTCAACCGATATCGAATTTACAATTCAGCCCGAAGAAATACAGATTAAAACGTATGGGAACGGACATGCTGTGGGAATGTCTCAGTATGGCGCCAATGATCTAGCAAAGGCCGGAAGAAATTACAAAGAAATTCTCAGCCACTTCTATCCGGGAACACAAATCCTCTCATTAAGCAAAGGAAAAGGGAGCCCATAATTATTTTTTCCTTTCGTCTAAAGGCTATCGTATTAGGAAAGAATATGTATAGAAATATTCTTCTTAAGATCGAGCGGCGAAAGGATGAATTTACATGAATTTCCCAAGACGTTGGAAGACTACGGCTATTTATAGCGCAATGATACTAATTCTTGGTTTAACCGCTTTTACGTATGGACTGGCTCGATTAGATGGGTCCGAGGAAGCGGTTAACGGTGTAGCGGGAGTGGTTAACAGTGTAGAGGGAGCAGTTAACGGCGTAGAGGAAGTAGAAACGGTGAACCCCGAAATCACAATAACTCAAGGCCCGGATACAAATTTGCCGGTGCCACAAAAATGCGTTGGCGATTTTCCCAGCCCTGTTCAGATTGAGCCGCTGCGTGGGGTCGGTAATTACTACTCTGAAAATCTTAAGGCTTACCTTTTTCATGCCGGCGCAGATTATCCGCAAGCTGAGGGAGCCATGATACGGGCCACGCACGGGGGAAAGGTGACTTACGCGGGCGCTGACCCGATTTTGGGACAGAAAGTGGAGATTGATTGCGGTGAGAATTGGCGTGTTGTCTATGGCGGGATTGAGAATCTAAGGGTTAAGACGGGGGACGAAATCAAGGAAAACGATATTGTGGGTCAAGTCGGGTATTATTCGGGAGCAGATGGAATCAGTGACAGAACCCAGCTCCATTACGAAGTTTGGAAAGGGAATGAGGCCCAAGTTCAATAAAGTATAACAGTGCTATCCTTTTAGTTACACTATTTACCAACGAAAGACATCCGTTAAGGATGTCTTTTTTTATTTCGGATGCATATAAATGTATAAAATTCCGGGTAAAAGAAGGAGGGCTCAGCGTGCAAGAATATATCCGCAAGCGGGTACTCGACATTGGAAACTATATCATGGAATCCAGTGCCACAGTAAGGCAAACCGCTGATGTTTTCGGTGTTTCAAAGTCTACAGTACATAAGGATGTGACAGAGAGATTACCTCTCATTAACGAGAAGTTGGCGATGGAGGTAAAACAGATTCTTGAAAGCAACAAAGCGGAGCGTCATATCCGCGGCGGAGAAGCAACACGGAAGAAATACCAAGAAATTTGATAATTTAGAGGGATGAAACAAATAAAAATGGGTTATTACTTAAAGGAATTAGAAAATTTTTATCGAATAAGATAATGTGGTATATTATGTATAATCTCCCGTGATGGGAGATTGTACTTTTGCTTATATAGGCACGAAAAAGAAAGGGGTACCTCCAAGAATGTTCGGAATTGATTTAGGAATTGACCTAGGAACAGCGAGCGTTTTAGTCTATCTTAAGGGAAAGGGCATTGTTTTACACGAACCTTCCGTGGTGGCTATTGATAAAAATACAAATAAGCGAATCGCAGTGGGTGAGGATGCCAGAATGATGCTGGGACGGACTCCGGGCAATATTGTCGCCGTTCGTCCGATGCGTGATGGGGTTATTGCAGATTATTTAACCACAGAGCTTATGCTTAAGTATTTTTTGGAGAAGGCAGGCGCACGCAAAATACCGTTCTTCAAAACCCGTGTTGTCGTTTGTATTCCCTCCGGTGTTACAGAGGTTGAAGAGCGTGCGGTTAAGCAAGCCGCTTATCAGGCAGGCGCAAGACAGGTGCAAGTGATCGAGGAACCTTATGCGGCGGCATTAGGGGCAGGTCTTGACATTGCCGGACCTGCGGGAAATATGGTCGTTGATATCGGAGGAGGAACTTCCGATATTGCGGTTCTTGCTTTGGGGGGAATTGTGACCAAACAAAGTCTTCGCGTGGGTGGAGACAAATTTGATGAAGCGATTATCCGGCATATCCGCCGGGAGTATAACTTAATGATTGGAGAGCGGACAGCGGAAGAAGTTAAAATTGCCGTAGGGACTGCGATTCCGGAAGGACGTCCCGATAATTCCGAAATTGATGTGCGTGGGCGTGACTTAGTTACCGGATTACCCAAAACGGTTACCGTGAACTCCAAGGAATGTTACACAGCACTCGAAGAATCGGTGGAGGCCATTGTCGGTGCCGTCAAAGAGGTGCTGGAGCATACTCCTCCTGAGCTCTCCGCAGACATTTTAAACAAAGGAATTGTGATGACAGGCGGGGGTTCAATGGTTTATGGATTTGATATTCGTTTGTCCCGAGAAACAGGACTGCCTGTGAGCTTAGCCGAAGATCCTATTTCATGTGTCGCGTTAGGCACCGGTAAGGTTTTAGATCATAGTTTTTAGACGAATAGGCTGAAAAAGAAGATAAAAGACCCGAGGTAAGAGGTTCCTTTGAAACGTAAAGCTTTCAGAGGAGCAATGCCCTCGGTTCTTTTTTGCAAGGAGAGGTTATTGTGCGGACTGAAGTTCTGGGAGTTAAAATTGATAATTACACAATCCAGGAAACGGTAATGCGCATTCGGGAAGCAGTTGAGAAAAAGGAGCAGACTTGGGTTGTCACTGCAAACCCTGAACTCATTTTTGCCGCAGGCCGGGATGCACGGTTAAAACAATTAATTAATCGAGCACAAATCGTTACTCCGGACGGAGTGGGGGTAGTTTGGGCCGCTAAGCGCTTGGGGCATCCTCTGCCTGAGAGGGTAACGGGGATTGATCTGATAGAATCTTTATTTCCTGTGGCGGCAGAACGGAAGTGGCGCATCTTCTTTTTAGGAAGTAAACCGGGGGTTGCAGAGCTGGCAGCGCGTAAAGTTACGGAGCAATATCCGGGGATAGTCTGTCAAACACAGCACGGATATTTTCAACCTGAAGAGCAGCCTGAAATAATTGAAAGGATTCAAACGTTTCAGCCCCAACTCTTATTGGCCGGCTTAGGAGCGCCGCGCCAAGAATTTTGGATTGCTTCCCATTTAGATTTGGCGACAGTCAGTATTGGAGTGGGCGGAAGCTTCGATGCTTTGGCCGGGTTAAATAAAAGAGCGCCCCAATGGATCAGAAATATTCGTCTGGAATGGCTCTATCGCCTGCTTAAACAGCCTCAACGCATCAAAAGACAAATGGTATTGCCCAAATTTGCCTGGCGAGTGATCAAGCAGGGAAAAAAAGAAGAGCAAAATCACACGCGTCGATCAAGGTAGGGAAATAATCATATCGAGAAATAATGATTTTACCGACCGAAAATATTTTATTAATACGTATTGCTTAAATAGGAGGATCGAAAATGCCCGAGTGGGAACCGGAATGGCCATGGCAAAGGATAAAAGACGAGCCTTCGGTCAGGGAGGATTTCTTAAAGGAGTCCCAACCCTTTATTCGTCATGTCACCAATCAGGTTTGTCATCGAATATTGGATTGGGGCAGGGATGAAGAATTATCGGAGGCTCTGATTGCTTTTAACGAAGCCATTGATCATTATGAGGAAAAACGAGGGGTTCCCTTTTTAGCGTATGCCCGATTGCTGATTAAACGTCGACTGATTGATTATTATCGGCGGAAAAAATTAAGGGCCGCTTTGCCGCTGGATCAAGAGGATGTAGGACAGGCCGTAGAGATTCATATGGGTGTGCAGGAGTTCCGCGAGAAGGAACAAAATCTGGAACGTGCTTTAGAGGTCCAAGAATATGCTAAAGTTCTCGAAGAATATAACTTAAAATTTAATGATATTGTAAAGGTTTCGCCTAAACACCGGGATACCCGGGAGACCTTGCTTCGAGTGGCTAGAATATTAGCGGATGATCCAGAATTATGGAGTCAGGTTGAACGGAAAAAGAAAATTCCGATGCAAGCTTTAGCTTTGAGGAGTCAAGTACACCCCAAAGTTTTAGAAAGAGGAAGAAAGTTTATTTTAGCTGTGGCGGTTTTAATTGCCCATCAAAATGATTTTATATATTTGCGTGAATATGTACTTCCTGATCGGAAGGGGTGAGGGAATGAAGGCTGTAGTTTTAGAGAAAAAGGATACAATGGTTACAATATTAGCAGCGGATGGATCGTTTCAAAAAATAAGATATCGAAAGCCTGTGGGGGTCGGTTCAGAAATTGAATTGGCGAAAATCCATCAGCATCGACCGAATTGGCGGGTTATTACAAGTGTGGCCGCAATCTTGATCTTCACTTTGATCGGCTCGATGAGTTGGAGTTTCTATCAGGCAACAACGGCTGTAGCCATGATTTCGGTGGATATTAATCCCAGACTGCAGCTTACCTTAAATCAAAAAGGAGAAATAATACAGTTTGAAGCGCTCAATTCAGATGCCGAAGATGTCGTGAAGGGTCTGGAATTAAAGGGGAAATCCTGGGATCAGGCTCTTGAAAATATTATCGAGCAATCTGTCACCCTAAACTATTTGAATTCCGATCACAACTGGGTCTTAGTCGGATATTCTCCCCTAAAAGAGGGAAAAGAAGTCCCGAAAGGGGTAACCTCGGACGATATTGCCCAGAGTATTGAAAGTGCGGCCCAAGCCGAAAAAGTTAATCCAAATTTTGCAGTGTATCAGCTCGGTGCTGACGAACAGACACAAGCCAAAAAGCAGGGCTTGACTTTGGGAGAATATGCCCTGATCAATACGGCCAAAAACGCAGGAATCCAAGCGGAAAACAGTACGGTTAAAAGTACGGATGAGCGGGTTAACCTTCTTGAACAGCCGCAAGTGCAGGAAGAGCTGACCAAGAAAAATAACGGGGTTTCCATCCATAAAGGATCGCTTGGGGAAGGCAGCAAAGCGGAAAGTGGGATAAAGGGTAATTCCAAGCAAATTAAAGGAAATAGCAATGGCATTCAATCCAAAGATCGGTCAAAAAATAACGCCCAAGACAATAAGCAATGGGGCAAAGAACAAAGAAAGCTTGAGGAAATAAAGGACGGGAATCCGGATAAACAGGGAGAGCGGGGAAGTCAAGGCAATCAGGATGAGCAAGGAGAACGAAGAAGTCAAGGAAGTCGGGTTGAGCAAGGAAACCAAGGGGAACAAGGGAATCAAGATGAACAGGGAAACCAGAATGAACAAGGAAATCAAGGGAAATAGACAGCATCAAAAGCGCTTGTATGGCTTTTTGAACTGATTTGAGCAGAGAATTTCTTCATAGAAGTTCTCTGTTTTTTGAATCATTTGGTCGATGCTAAAGGTTTGATAACGGTCAAGTTCGGATTGGATGAGTTTTTGAACAAGCAAGGGATGGGTAAGGAGGGTCTGGCAGGCTTCAGCTAGGGCGATGGAATCTCCGGGCGGTACAAGCAGGCCGTCGATACCTTCACGGATAACTTCAGGGATACCGCCGACATGCGAAGCAATTATGGGAAGATGAGCTTGCATGGCCTCGAGCAGAACAAGCCCCATTCCTTCACTAAGTGAGGGTAAGATGAAAAGATCCATTGCCGGAAGGGCTTGAAACCCCTTAGGAATAAAGCCGGGCAGTGTATAGGAAATCCCGGCTTTTTTTAGGCTGTTTTCCAGGACTGAACGGAGCGGACCTTCCCCAATAATAAGAACGTGGAGGTCGGCAAACTCAGGGAGAAGTCGGGACGCGGCTTCAATCAAGGTTTCGAGTCCTTTCGTGGGATGCAGGCGGGCGATGCTTCCGAGAACAATGGCTTGGTCGGGAATCCCCCATTTTTTACGCAAAAGTCTTCGTTGGTTTTGCCGATAAGATTCGTCCTTCATTTGAACTAGGGGTTGGATACCATTATAAATCGTGCGGAGGTTCTTGCCGCCGCGGGAAGCAACTTCACGAGAGAGGGCTTCAGAAACCGTGATCAGTCCTGAAGCAAGGGGTAAGGTCAAACGGTCCAACCCAAGGGCAACTAGGGCTGCTTTGGGTGAAAGATAATCTTGGCCTAAGGAACTGTGATAGGTGCTGATAACGGGGATCTTGGCCCAGCGTCCGGCCAGACGCCCAAGAAGATTAGCTCTTGACCCATGAGTGTGAATCAGTGCAAATTTCTGGCGGCGAAGTTCAGCGAGAAGACGGGGAAGAGGGGAAAGGTCGAGGGCATGTTTCATCGGCAAGCGGAGCGTAGGGATCCCAAGCTCCTCGGTCAGGTCTGCAAAGGGACCATCAATGAGAGAGCCGGAGGTAAGGCTGAAATAAGCGGGGTTTAATCCTTGGAGAAGGGTTAAAACATGTTGTTCAGCTCCTCCGATTTCCCCGCCTCCAATTAATTGTAAAATAGGGTAATCTGCCACCCGAATCCTTCCCTTCCGGCCAAAACTTCGATATACTAAGGACAATCACCGTAGATGAAGATATTTGAATTTTTAAGATGTATTCAACATTTAGGTTAAAGGTTAGTCTATATTCACATCATAGGGAATAGTATTCTGATATGCAAGTCTGGGAGGAAAATCAATATGCTCGACAGTAAAGAAATTCAAGCCATTATTCCGCATCGTTATCCTTTCCTATTAGTGGATCGCATTGAAGCGTTAGAGGAGGGAAAACGAGCCGTAGGGATTAAAAATGTTTCCGCGAATGAACCCTTTTTTCAAGGGCATTTTCCGGGTTATCCTGTGATGCCGGGGGTACTGATTATGGAAGCACTTGCCCAAGTAGGGGCAGTTGTACTCTTAAAGATGCCTGAATATGCAGGACATATCGCTCTCTACGCCGGATTGGATGAAGTCCGATTTAAGCGCCAAGTGGTTCCGGGAGATCAACTCCGCTTGGAAGTCGAACTTCTAAAAATGAAGCATGGTATCGGGGTTGCCGAAGGTAAAGCTTATGTCGGTGAAGAACTTGCGGCACGGGGCATTATGAAATTTGCCGTAGGACCCATGCAAGAAAAGCAATGATTGGGACAACCTTAAATCGGGGCAGCAAAGCCGGGGACAGCAAAGTGCTTTCCCCGGCTTTTTTCTTAGGCTTGAGCCTATTGGCTCATGGCACATTCTTTCCCCAGGAATGGCTGCTGCTCGGGGCGGGGCTTGCCTTTCTCCTTTCGTGGCAATCATGGAAAAGCTCAAGAATTAATGGGCTTCGCGTATCGGAGGAAAATGGGATTTTATCAATAACCGATGTTTTGTTGTTCACCCTTGTAGGGCTTTCGTTGCTTGGGTTATGGCATCCGGTTAAAAGCAGTGAGGGATGGATGGATGCCGTACGTTGGGGTACCTTGTGGATGATTTATCATCAGGCCCGGAAAATACCGAACGGTTTAGAACAGGAAAAGATGTTATCCTGGATCGAAAGGTTTGGCGTTTTACTGGCGGTTTTGGCATGGCTCAAGCTGTTTAACTCATGGTTTCAAGGCCAAGGTTTTTTTTCCGCAGGGACGGAACGGTTGTCATCCCTCTTTGGGTATCCCAATGCCTTGGGCGTTTATCTGGCTGCGGTTCTTTTGCTGCGACCGCGTTCGAAGATCACTCAAGCTCTGCTTCTTCTAACACTTCTTAATACCGGTTCACGCGCCGCTGTTTTTTGTTTTCTTATGGTTTGGGGTGTACAGGTGTTGATAAGGAGGCGGCGGGCGGGAGGCGCCTTCTCGAGTCTTCGTAAGGGTGTGCTGGGTGCAGTTATAATCATTTCGTGTTTGTGTCTGACCTGGGTGCTTAATCCGGGAACTTTCCAACGTTTATTGAATTGGGGAATCGAAAATTCTTTAGGGGAGAGAATTCTCTACCTTCTGGATGGGTTAAAATTATCATGGAGTAATCGGGGTCTACCTCGGGCGGGGGGATGGTTTGCATTCCCGCTGGTTCAAACGATTCCTTATTGGACGAGCGATCCTCATTCGATATGGATACGGGTCCTTTTAAATCAAGGGATTTTCGGAGTATCAGCCCTGCTTTTTTGGATGATCCTTATCTTAAAAAAGATAAGGGGAGGTTATAAACATAGACCTAAGGATATATCGTTGTTGAGTCAGGAGGATGGGGATAAACGGTTAGAGATTTTTAGTGCTCTTTTCTTTTTAGGTTGGCATGCGATGATTGATGCGGATTTTTTATTTGGGTCATTGGGAATCTTATTTTGGATTCTGTGGGGAATGTTCCTTCCGAAGCAATTAAAAAAGGATTTTCATCTTTCCAAATTGAAGAATATTTTAGCGGGATTATGCTTTCTGGTTCTGGCCTTGATCCTTTTAAGGGCTTGGGTTTATCCGCAATGGCTTGACCCCCAGAAATCCATAGAGCAGGAAATGGTTAAAGCGGAAGGAGATAAACAGCAATCTCTCGAAATTCTTAAGAAAAGTTTAGATCAAGATCAGACACAGGAAAAGGTTAGGCAAGAAATTGCCAACTTAGAGCTTGAGCTTTACGGAGCAGGAGGATTAAAGGCCGCAGAACAGGTGCTCGCTTGGGAAAAATTCGATATTCATACATATGAATGGCTTCAAGGACGGGCCATTGAAGAGGCGGAGAAATGCCGAGGTACAGATCCTAAAGATGCCCTCATCCTCTACCGGTGGAGTGCATCATTGCCCTCCCGTTTGGAAGCGGCAAGCCTCCGGCCATCGGAGCTGATGAAGCTTTTAAAGGGTACGGCTGAGGAGGGACAGCTAAACCTCCCTGATCCATGAATTAAAGGGCTGTTTTGCGACAGCCCCTTGGGGAGAAGTTCCAGTTACACCCATCGATAGGCATATTTAGAGATCAATCATGCTTAAAGATTTAGGGTTTGCATGGAGAAGGATTTTTATGGGGGGCATGTTTCTTTCCAAAGCCCGTGTATTGCCCATTAGCAAAGTTCTCTTCCATCTTCTTTTGGTGTTTGTCAATATGGGTTTTGATGTCGGCCGCTTTTTCTTTGTCGATCAGCCCGGCTTCCAATTGTTTGTCGACGATTTCCTTTTTCAGCGTAAACATTTGCTGGTTTAAGGCTTTAAGCTCGTCGATTTGGGTTGCTGTCGGAGCGGCTAGACATGTTCCGGCACCAAAAGTCAGAAAAGCTAATGTCAGCAAACTCACTGCAAATTTTTTCAGCACTTGCACTCCTCCTTATCCATTTTGTTTAACTGGAACATTCATTAGATTGCCCAATTGTCCGGAAAATCATTTAAAAGCCGATAAAAAGGGAGTGAAGATAATGCCTTTTGTAGGTATGGTCGTTTTGATTCTGGTATTTCTTTTTGCTTTTCTTAAAAGCGAAAAAGATCATTTTAAGTATTCGAAGACTTTTCTTGTTCTTGTGATTGCGAGTATTGCGGCCAATATTAGTTTAGCCCAGAATTATTCCCAAAGCCTGACAAGGGCTCAGGAGGGAATAGCAATCTCCAATAAAATTGCAGCTTGGATTATTACAGATAGTGGCTGGGGTAAGGTTTGGTCACTGGAATTGTTTAAAAAGGCCTACGATATTTCAACACTGATCATGGTTGCTTCGGTTACCCTCTTTTTTATTTTCCTTCTGCGTGAGTTACGGACGCATAAAATAAGTAAAGGTTCTAAGCGCTGAAGAAGGTCTAACGATTTTTTAGACTGGAGGAAAGTATAACCTTTGGTAGTATACTTTCCTCTGGCATAAGTTTTGGCGGATAAATTTGAAGAGCAACTAAGCTTCCTGTAAATATTAGAGGATAGAGGATGTGAACCGTTTGAGTCATAAGACACGAATACTTATGATCAGTATCGCCGTCGTATTGCTGATGACGATTTTCGTGAAGGTAATTCTAATCGATAGTGTCTACGTCAACCGGCAGTATGAGAAAAATAAAATCATTACGCCTTATGGCGAAAAGATTAAATCGGGAAATCTTTCCGTAGATTATACGATAGAACAGGTGATGACCGATATTGAGCAGCTTGGACTGAATACGGTCAATGTCCCTGTACAGATTGATATAGATTCGTTAACAGCAAGCACGATGACTGTGAATCCCGAAAGTAAAGAGAAAGCCATTCAACTGATCAAAAAGTTAAGATACAAAGGAATCAATGTCATTCTAGAACCTTATCCGTTTATTCAGAACGGAGAACTCTATGAAACCCAACTGAATCCTTCTGATATTAACGAATGGTTTTGGAATTGGAAACAAATCGTACTCGGTCCGCTGATCCACGATATTGCCAAGCCTTATAAAGTTTATGCCTTGTGTTTAGGCTCAAACTATGACCAGTTTGAAGATAAATACGGCTATTGGAGCGATGTGGCAGATTTTGTCCGGTCGAATTATCAGGGACGGATCACGTATAAAACAAACTGGTGGTATACCGCCGAGTGGGACAAACAAAAAAATGCAAAAGTTGGCAGTTATCCTTTGAAGTTGAATAATCCGATCCTGGGCAAAGTCGATTTTATTTCGGTTGCCGCTTATTTTGAATTAACGGATAAAGAAACAAATACCGCCGAGGAATTGGTAAGCTCTATTTACAGAACATCAATCTTTGATCGGCACCAGAATGTTTATGCCGAACTTAAAAACCTCTCCGAGCAATGGAATAAACCCGTGCTTTTTGGTGAATTAGGTTTTCCGAAAAGGAATGGGGGAGCAGTTCATCCCTGGAATCCTATTCCTTCGACTGTTGTCAACGAACAGGAACAAGCCAACGGATTTCAAGCCTATAAAGAGGTATTTGCCAAAGAACCTTGGAATTTAGGATTTTCGGTTTTTGCAATCGGCAAAATCGACGAATTTAAAAATTATTATCCGAGCGATCAAAGCAAAGCGATTATTAAAGATTGGTACCAAACGGCACAGTAAAGGGTGAAAGGGATACTGGGTGAAAGAGATGCTGTTTTACCTTATCAGAACAGATGCAGGAGAACTGTCTGTTTCTCCGATTGTTCAAGCGGACAAGCCCTTCTCTGCGCACGAAATGCTTTCGCCGGGGCTGCCCTTTAATCTTGCTCAGGGTTTAAGCGAAATTCTAAAGGCGGAACAGTCCAAGGCGGAACGGTCCAAGGCACAACAGTCCCAAAATGAGAAAAAGGAAATTTTGAAGTTCTTACGTAAACATTCAGACCTGAGAACTTTGGACTGGCATTGGGTGAGATTGCCGTTGGCAGAGGGAAAGCTTGAGACTGCGAAGGCAGCCACAGTTAATGAGGTTAATGAAGTTAATGAAGTTAATGAGCGTAATTTTACCTCCCGTATTCAAGGAAGGCAGCTTTCCGAAGCGGACTTACAACGCTTAGCCAACGAAATGGGCCTTAATCTTAAGGAAGTGATTCAGCTCTGTCAATTATCGGTTTTAAAGGGTCAGGCGGAATGGATTCCCGCAGTGAAGAAAGAGAAGCAAGGCTGGCGCTGTATGCGCTGCGGGGAGACAAAGATTGAGGAATGGCCCAGTATATACGGTTTGGCGGGGACATGCCCCTCCTGTGCGGCCTTGGGAGCGTTGAGTTCGCTGCAGGTGCTGTACCGAACGTTAGAACCTTGCCCAAATGACGGGGGATCTGAGGCCAACAGAAGACCGGGGGTCAATAGAGAACCCATACGCTTTGCTCCCCATTGGGCCTTAAGCCAGGCTCAAGAAAAGGCGAGCCGGGAAGTGCTGACTTTCGTGTCAGATGAAACGAGCAGGAAGCTTTTGCTTTGGGCGGCGTGTGGGGCGGGAAAAACCGAAGTTTGTTTTCCGGCGGCGGCCCGGGCTTTAGAAAAGGGGCTTCAAGTTCTTTTTGCAGCACCCCGTCAAGATGTGGTTCTGGATGTGGCTCCTCGTCTCAAGCGGGATTTCCCCGGATTAGACATAAGCGTATTGACCGGAGTAAGTACGCGGCGCTTCACCCCGGCTTCCTTAGTTTTAGCGACAACTCACCAGGTTTTACGCTTTTATCACGCGTTTGATCTGATTTTTATGGATGAGGTCGACGCTTTCCCCTACTATGGAGATGAAGCGTTAGCGTGGGGACTGCAGCAAGCCTTAAAACCCAAGGGAAAGATAGTGTATTTGACTGCGACTCCCTCTCCGAAAAATATAGCCGAAATTCAAAGTAAAGAAATGGAACTTGTTCGTTTGCCGGCCCGGCATCATCGCAAGCCTTTGCCGATTCCGGAGTGGATTAAATCCTCGGTTTTCGATGGGAATGACGGCTCAGATGAACTGAATCAATGGATAAAGTCACTTGCCCAATGCGGGCCTGTTCTTATTTTTGTTCCTAAAATCTCCTGGGTCAATGTCTATGTCAAAAGGCTGCAGGCGATGTTTCCCGAATGGATCATTGAGGGAAGCTACAGCTCGGACCCGGAGCGGCGAGAAAAAATCGAGAAGCTCAGAACAGGGGGATATTCCGTTTTTGTGACGACCTCCATTCTTGAACGGGGAGTAACGGTTCCGGATGCCCAGGTTATTGTCCTCGAAGCAAATCATGACATTTTTGATGAACGGGCACTCGTTCAAATGGCGGGGAGAGTGGGACGAACGCGAGAGAACCCGCAAGGGCGGGCTTTGTTTTTGGCCCGTCGGAAAACTCCCGCTATTCAAAAGGCGATAGATTGGATTCAGGAGCAAAATAATCTTGCCTTAGAGCAAGGACTCATTGAGTAAAGGAGGAACCTCTTTGCCCGAAATACAAGAGACTTGGGAAATCGTTAAACACCTTTGCCGCTCGCTGTTATACGAGAAGCAAGAGAATTGTATCTTGTGCGGTAAGGCTGACGGGCCGGTTTGCTCAACCTGTGAGGGAGAGTATTTTCATCCGGAATTGGGACGCTGCCGACAATGCGGAAAGTTGATAGTGAAGGAACACCCTCTTTGTTTGGATTGTCGTGAAGGACGCGGCCCTAAGGGGATGGACAAAGTAGCGGCTTGGGGTCACTATACGGGAGCATGGCGCGATTTTATCCATACCGTTAAATTCAAATCACAGCCCTATCTCCTAGGGAAGATCGTACGCCCTTTGGCGGATTGGGCCGTAAATTGCTTACCGCCGCCGGATGCGCTTATGCCTGTTCCCATGCATTTTGAACGATTAGCGGAGAGGGGTTTTAACCAATCTTCGGTGCTCGCCTCAGCCCTTCATTGGGATTTGGGGGTACCTCTGGTTGAGGGATTAGAGCGAATAACTCCGACAACACCGCAAGTGGGATTAAACCGCCGGGAACGTTTACACAATTTGTCAGGCACTTTTACCCTTTCGAGAGCGGGAAAGAATTGGGGTGTTAAGGGAAGACGAATCTGGCTGATTGATGATGTGGTAACGACCGGGGCTACTTTGGAAGCCTGTGCTCACGTTCTGAGGGAACAAGGGGTTGGGGAAATCTATGGCCTTACCTTAGCTGCAGGACTTGAAGGAGATAAATAAAAAAATTGTGTTTACTTAAGCCAATAAAATGCTATAATGACATTGGATGGGCGTAAGTCTATTACATTTTTTAGGTAAGGGGATTATCTTCATGGCGTTTCAAGACAAAGAACTCGTTTGCAAAGACTGCGGGGCTACTTTCATTTTCACAGTGGGTGAGCAAGAATTCTACGCAGAAAAAGGTTTCGAAAACGAACCCCAACGTTGCCGCGAATGCCGCAATGCTCGTAAGGCTTCTCGCAACAACTCTGAAGGCCGTCAACGCGAAATGTATACTGTTGTCTGTGCAGAATGTGGAGTCGAAACACAAGTACCATTCCAACCAACTTCTGATCGACCCGTTTATTGCCGCGAGTGCTACCAAAACCATCGCGTAGCTCGCTAATCGGTAATATACGCGAACATAGAGAGGCATTGGGTTAACCCAATGCCTTTTATATTATTCAAATTGACGAAAGATTCCAGAAACTCATATATGCAGTTGCATGAATTTATATACATGGGTATAATTACGACATAATATTTTAAATAGGGAATCAAAGGTAATTATAGTTCAAACTTGAAAGGGGAAAAAAGGAAGATGAAGAAACTAATCAAAATAGGGATTGCCGGTGTCTTAGTTTTAAGCTTATTGGGATTAGCGGGATGCGGGGAATCTCAATCGAATGGGACAGCGCAGAAGGGTTCAAACGCTGCAAGTGAGAAGGTACTTAAAGTGGGTTCGGATATCGCTTATGCTCCGATGGAGTACATGAATGAGAAGCAACAGCCGGAAGGGTTTGAAGTTGATTTGATGACGGCTATCGGCGAAGATATGGGCTATAAGGTTGAGTTTCAAACAGCCGCCTTCGATGGTTTAATTACATCGCTGAACGCCGGAAACTATGATGCTGTCATTTCTTCGATGACGATTACTGAAGAGCGGGCGAAGAGTGTTCAGTTTTCGGACAAGTATTTTCAGGCAACTCAGTCCCTTGCTGTAAAACAGGGTTCCCCGATTAAGAGTGAAGCCGATCTGAAAGGGAGAAAAGTAGCGGTTCAAGTGGCAACAACAGGTCAGGAAGTTGTTGAGAAAATGGGGATAACCCCACAAAAATATGATACCGCACCCGATGCGCTCAATGACTTGATCAATGGCGGCGTAGAGGCCGCAGTTATCGATTCGCCGGTTGTTGCCTATTTTATCAAACAAAATCCGAGTAAAAATATCGTCACCGTTTCCGGAAACTTTGATAAGGAATACTACGGAATTGCCGTTAAAAAGGATAATAAGGAGTTAGCGGATAAAATCAATACTTCATTGAAAAAGCTCATCGACAATAATAAATACAACGAAATTTATAAAAAGTGGTTCAACACTGATGCTCCAAAGCTTTAATTTAAGTGGCTTGCCCGATTATCGTTTAATCGGGCTTTTTATTATGGGCTTTAGCCTGTTGAGCGCAGCGAAATAAAAAACCACCTGCTATGCGGGTGGGGATCCAAAAGTTATACAAAAAAAAGCACCTTTCCGTTAAAGTAGAGTTGTTCAAGCTACTAAATTAACGGAAAG
>NZ_JAYFQK010000010.1:0-96175 GCF_034927245.1 Desulfitobacterium sp. | reverse complement strand
CCACTGGACACTTTCGTCATGTTCCCGCCCCGCTGATGCAAGAGCAGTTTTCGCCGAGTTTGCTGACTGCTCGCTTAAAGCCTCCGCATCTGTACCCGCAACTCACCAGGCTGCTTCACGGGTCCCTTGCATGATATTCTTGTACGACCCGAGGGACAGCGTGGTACATTTTGTACCACCGGCTGCAAGTGCATGCAAAAGAAGCGAGAAAGCCCGGACGTGGATTTTGATTTACGGGAGAGAACGACTAAAGCAAGCAGTTACCAAACTTCGCGAAAAGCCGGCGGCGGAGACGGGTTGGAGACAGGACGTCTCCAACCGCCAAGGGAGTCAGGAGACGATTTTGGCGGGAACCCGTCGGGGCTGATGGCTTTGAGCGGCTAGTTTGGTCTGTGAAGCGCCTGGAGTGAACGGTGTAAACAAAATCCACCCCAGACGCATTCCCAACCTTAAAAGCAAACAGAATAATAAATCCCTACTGACGCGCATGCCTAAGATATTTAATGAAGCAAACTTATCAGCGCAAAAAAAACATACCCAATGACTCCTCCGAGCAAAGCATAGTGCGGATGGCGTTCTCGGGAAAGCGGCCAAAGCTCAGCGAATACTAAGAAAGCCATGGCACCTCCGGCCAGCGCCAGGAAAAAGGCAAGAGAATCTTTTACTCCTTCAACTGCGATTACGCCTAAGAGCGCCCCCAGTGGTGTAAAAAAGGCAATTCCGATATTAAGAAGCAGGATTTTCCACCGGCGGACGTGAGCCATTTTTAAGGGGGCTGCGGTAGCCATTCCTTCGGGAAGATTATGGAGGGTGATGGCTAGGGCAATAAGAAATCCCAAACCTTCGGTTGCTTCCTGACCCACGGCAATGGCCATGCCTTCAGGAATATCATGCAAAGCAATGCCTGAGGCTACGAGCAAACCGACACGTTTCAAACGTTGGCGGCGACTTAAGGGGAGAGCGGGAGAAGTTGAATTAAGTTTACGGTCAGCGGCCGCCATAAACAGCAAGCCAAGGATAAGGCCGAGAAAGACCTGAGAAGGCGGCCCGATTTTCCAGGCGGTGGGCAGAAGATCTAAGCTGACTACGGCAAGCATCACACCTCCGGCTCCGGCGAGAAGGGCTGCTAGAAATCGTTCTTGGGGCCGCCCGAAAATGAGAACAAGGATGCTGCCTAGGGTTGTGGCAAAGCCGGCAATGGTGCTAACCCAAAGAATTTCCAGTGTATGTGTCATTTGAAATTCCCCCCTCCGAAAAGCCCTATTATGGATGTATGCTTAAAAAATTGCTTTAGACGAAATTCGGGGGAAATATAACCAGAGAAGTTTTCAAGTGAACTCGTTCAGCTAAAGCTGAACATCGAGACTTCGGTGGGGAACTCTACTTCCTTCGCCGCCAAAGTGTTTCTATTTTTTTCACAAATAGAAGTTTAAAACCCCTTTTCATCTGGACATACTGAAAGTATAAGAAAGACAAAGCAGGTTCAGAGAAGAGGGGTTTTGTTTAATTATGAAGATTTACCGTTGGATTGTGATGGTTATGATCGCGGTTCTGGCTTTAGGAAATATGGGGCAAGCCCTAAAACCGACAGGAGTTAATCCTAATAAAGATGAAGCAGCATTAGCTCGGCATTCGGAAGACTTAATTCGTTTTCATGTGCTTGCTAATTCGGATAGCGAAGAGGATCAGGCTCTTAAACGGGCTGTTCGCGATGCAATTTTAGAAGAGGTTTCACCTCGCCTTGCCGAGTCAAAGTCTCTCGAGGAGTCACGGCAAATCCTTACAGGAATGCGGCCGGAAATCGAGCAGATTGCGCAAGCGGTCGTTTGGGATTGGGGGAAGACGTATGAAGTGAAAACGGATTATGGATATTTTACCTTCCCGACTAAATCCTACGGTTCCCTTGTTCTGCCTGCGGGTGAATATGAGGCGGTAAGAGTGCTTATCGGTAAGGCCGAAGGCTCCAATTGGTGGTGTGTATTGTTTCCGCCGCTTTGTTTTGTAGATATTGAACATTCAACAGCCGTTCAAGTCGATGGAAAGCCGGGGGTACCCATTCAAAAAAAGAATACATATCCTCAGTCAATTCAGACAGAAAATGCGAACGGTAAAACCCTGACTAAACCGAAAGTTAAATTTTGGTTCTGGGAAAAGTTAAAGTCCTAAAATTCCTTTTAACTTCCTTGCTTGCATCCGACTAACGGGAATCTCGCTTTTTTCCTGGTCATCGACAACAACGGTGTAGGTTCCGTTGAAATAGGGAATGAGTTCGCGCATCCGCTGGATGTTTACGAGATAACACCTATGAGTGCGAAAGAAAAGGTTGGAGTTTAAACGAGACTCCAGTTCACGAAGGGTAAAACGGGCGAGATAGGAATTCTTTTGCGTTTTTGCGAAGATGTTATCTTTATCCGTATAAAAATAAACGATTTCTTCGGGACGCAGAAGTATTGTTTTGCCTCGCTGCTCAACAGGGATGACTTCCAGAGGACGGACAGAGGAGAAAGAGGAGGCAGGGGCATTAGAGGGGGCAGGGGCGCTAGAGGAGATAGAAGCGCCAAAGGCGCCAGGGGGACCAGAGGAGCTAGAAACGCCGGAGGCGCTAGAAGGGGAAGTATTGCCGGCGGCAGTTGGGGGCACGGTTGGAGTTAATTCGGCCGAAGAATTTTCATGCGGGTTAAGCACACTGTGATAGGCAATGACCTTTTGCAAAGCTTGCTCCAGTCGCTTCGAATTGATAGGTTTCAATAAATAATCCAGGGCATTTACAGAGAAGGCTTCAACGGCAAACTCTTCATGCGCAGTTATAAATATTATGGCGGGGGAGTTTCCGCGTTCTTGAAGCTGCTTTGCTAATTCGATTCCCTGAAGACCCGGCATCTCAATATCGAGGAATACGACAGAGTACTCGAGGTTATTAATAAGTTCTAACGCCTCTAAGGCATTGTCTGCTTCCCCGACAATCTGAATTTCGGAAAAGGGTTTAAGCAAATAACGTAATTCTTTACGTGCCGGGGATTCATCATCTACTAATAAAGCGCGAAGTTTCATAACGATTCCCTCTTTCCTCTATGGGTAAACTATATACTGATTTTGACAATTGGAAAAGAAAATCCTTCCTGGCAACTGAGAAATTTCTGCATACAACCTGTACTATTTTGCGGGACAAAGCATAGCATTTAACACAGAGTTTTTTGGATTAGGTAAGGGGGAAGAAGGATGGATAAAATACAGGGTGTTGTTGAACGACTTAACCGGAGAAGGTTCTTCGTAACCATCGGGGTCATCTTGATAAGCAGTTTTCTTGCGGGATGTGGAACCTTAGAAACATTGGTCAAAAAAGAAGGTGAAACAACCCCCTTATCTCAATGGATTGGCAATGAACAAACGGTTCCGGCGACAACCAATTTAGGAGACGGAAAGGCGGTAAGCCTCTATTTCCCGGATAGTACCGGAAAGGCCCTAATCAAAGAGGAAAGGACCTTACCTAAAACCTTAAGTGTCGCACGAGAAACGATTAATGAATGGCTTAAGGGGCCGGCTCAAGGAAAAGGACAGGCTGCCGTAATACCGGCAACGACGCTTAGAGATATTGCGATCAAAGATGGGGTAGCGACAGTCGACCTCAGCAAAGAATTTACCGAACCTGTAAATAAGGTTTCCCAGGAGGTTGTTGTCTTTGGCCTGGTCAATACCCTTACCCAGTTTCCAACGGTTCATGAGGTTAAAATCAGGGTGGAGGGGAAGCCGTTAACAAAGCTTGGCAATGTGGATTTGTCAAAACTGTCTTATAAAGAGAGTCTTGTCAAGAATACCCCTGAATCGGCTCAGAAGAGCAATAGTCAAGGTACAGGTACCAATTCTGAAAAGCCGATAAAAGATGATAGTTCAAAGAAAAAAGATTCCCCAAGCTCGATCAATCTTTTCGATATGCCATCAAGTGTGTAAGCTTTCAGAAAAAGAGACCAGGGGCTGTCGCAAAATGGCCCCGTTTTCATGCCCACAAATTATGGACTATTGTAAAAGACCCGAAACTACACGACTATGGGTTTTGCGACAGCCACCTGGTACTATCAGAAAGATAAATTTTATCGGTTGATAAACTCGAAGTTCAACTAAGGTTTCCGCCTGCGCTAGAAGCTTGGCGCAAGCCCTAGTTTTCTTTATTTTCCCTGTTGTTTTCCAAAACTTTGTGATAAAATGTTCTTACAGTCGATATAGGGACTGTCTATAAAGGGAGGGTATCCCGTGGAAAAATTGCACGAACTTAGCGAAGGTTTAGAAAAATCAATTCGCCGTGCGAATACCATTATGTATCGGAGAGGCCACTCATTGCTTTCCGATACGGGAATTCCTGATTCCCAATTCAATGTCCTCCTTGCCATTGAGGAAAACGGACCTCTGACAATGGGACAATTATGCAAAAAGCTGTTTACAGCCTGCAGCACGGCTACTGATCTGGTCAATCGCCTTGAACGTAAAAAGTTGGTCGAGAGAATTCGGGACGATAAGGATCGCCGCATCGTAAGAGTACACCTTTTGCCGAAGGGGAAAAAAGTGGTACAAGCCTATATTGCCGATCGACGGGATTTCTTAGACAGGGTTTTGGAAGAGTTTCCTTCTAATGAATACGCTCTTTTATTGGAAAAATTGGAATGGTTCGCTGGGAAAATGGAAAAATTAGATGAGTCATAAACTGTGGCTTAAATTATATTTAGTTTTTTAAATAAGTCGGGATATCCCGTCTTATTTTTTTTATAGCTTAACAATTTCTTAAAGACTTCCTGAGAAACTGTTAAAATCATATTGATATAATCTATGTATATCTACATTACCTATGGAGAGGGTGCGTTATGGAACCGAAGATTATCTTAGTTGATGATGAACCGGAGCTTCTCAAGTTGGTTCGCGATTATTTACATAGCGAAGGTTTTAACGTCCTTACAGAAACGAATGGTATAGATGGTTTAAAACGAATTGAAATGGAAAAACCCGATCTTGTTCTTCTCGATTGGATGCTGCCGGGATTAAGCGGAATAGAGATTTGTAAGACCCTTCGTCTGACAAGCTCGATCCCGATTATCATGCTGACCGCTAAATCTGAAGAAGTGGATCGGGTTTTAGGTTTAGAATTCGGCGCAGATGATTATGTTGTTAAACCTTTTAGCTTACGGGAGCTATTGGCACGGATTCGGACAGTTTTACGGCGAACGCTATCAGGGATTCAAGACCCGAATGCCGGGGTGATCCATCGCGGAGAACTGACGATTGATGGGCCTAGTCATCGGGTGTGGAAAAGGGGAGCCGAAATTCAACTGACACCGACGGAATTCAAAATCCTCCAGCTTCTGGCCGCCCGTCCGGGTGTTGCCTATAGCCGCCTGCAGCTTTTGCGGCAGGCTATGGGGGAAGAGTATCTCTATTATGAACGGTCGATCGATACCCATGTATCAAATCTTCGCAAGAAAGTGGAGGATAACCCGGCAGAACCGGTTTATATACAAACGGTTTTTGGAGTGGGTTATCGCTTTGGTGAACCCACATGAAATGGACTTTAAGACGAAAGTTTTTAATGGCTTTAGTAGGATCGGTTTGCTTTTTGGCAGTGGTGTTTTCAGGGATTGCCTTGACTTCGTTTCAGTACTTGATTGGGCATACCAACAGTCTTGTCCAAGAAGGGTTCAAACAACAATGGGGCCGAACGATGACGGCTTATTATATGGAACATCAGTCTTGGGAGGGAGCCCAGAAACAGGTTACAAAAATTCTGGAGAATCCGCCCCGGCCTAGAGATGAAAACATCCCCAAAACTTTTTGGATCAATGAGCGATTTTACGTTTTTGATCTCAATAAGGTGATTGTGGCCAGTTCCTGGCCGCAGGATGTCGGGAAGAGTCTGGAGCAAATCCCCCATGATAATGGAATCTCGAAGGAATGGGTCGAAATTGCCGCTAACGGAAATACAGTAGGGTATTTATGGGTTGACGTTAAAGCCTCACCCAGGGAAAACTGGTTAGCCCAAACCTTTGGTCAATCGATTATCCGTTCGATGTTAATCGGATTGATTTTGACCTCGATCCTAGCGGTTATTTTAGGAATTATTTTAACAAATCGAATAACAGGCCCGCTTAAAGAGCTTATCGCAGCGGTGCGGCGCGTAGGCAAGGGTGAGTATAGTACTCGGATCGAGGTTAAAGGTCAAGATGATATTGCCATGCTGGGTCATGCTTTTAACCAAATGACCGATAAATTAAACCGTAATGAAGAGGTTCGCAAAAATATGGTCGCCGATATCGCCCATGAGCTTCGCACCCCATTGGCGGTTATCTCAGGGAAGCTTGAATCCATTCAAGAGGGCGTTTCCCCTTTAGCTGTTGAAACTCTGCTGCCTATCCAAGATGAAACAATTCGGCTCAGTCGTCTTGTTCAAGATCTGCAGCAGTTAAGTTTGGCGGAAGCCGGAAAACTTCCCTTGCATCGGCGGACTATTGATATTTATCAACTATTGGAACGGATTTTCGAACAATTTGCCTTTGAGTTTGAGGGGAGAAGTATTCAGGGAAAATTAGTCGGTGAGAGTCAAATGATCCGGGCCGATTCAGATCGGCTGACTCAGGTTTTTGTCAACTTGATTGGGAATGCACTTATTCATACACCCTCGGGTGGCAAGATAGAAGTAAGAATTAAACCCGGGGAACAAATATCGTCGAATGTGACCAAAGAGAAAAAATCAAGTGAACGCAAATCCCGTTTGACAAGGGCAGGGTATGCCGGTGAATCCATGTCAGAGAACAAAGAGAGGTCTTTTGAGTGGATTCAAGTTATTGTGGAAGATACCGGAGAGGGAATACCTTCAGAAGAACTTGATCATGTTTTTGATCGCTTTTATCGGGTAGACCAATCGCGGGATCGGGAAACCGGGGGAACAGGCTTGGGGTTAGCCATTGCTAAGGAGTTTGTCCAAGCGCATGGAGGGGAAATTCACGTTGATAGTAAACTGGACAGCGGCACATGTTTCAGCGTGATTTTACCGATTGATCCTCCTAATTATGAAAACAAAAATTGATTTATAAATCCGAAGGAGACGGGAGATAAGGTATGAAGATAAAGTTACCCAAAAATAAGTGGATTATCTGGGGAGTTATCGGAATTATTGCAGTGGTCGGAGGATTATTGGCTTATAAAACCCTCTCGGCTAAACCTGTGACACCGACAACGGTTACAAGAAATGTCGGGCGTGGTGATGTCAAGAAAGTGATTTCAGCAACAGGGACAGTGAGTTATCCGACCGTTGTCAACCTCACGTTTGCGAATGCGGAAAAGCTTATCGCTAAGAATGTGGAGGTCGGAGACTCCGTTAAAGCGGGTCAAGTTTTAATGCAAATTGATACGAGTAATCTCCAGCAAACGGTTAATCAACAACAGGCAGCGCTGGCGTCGGCTCAAGCTAAGCTGAAGCAGGCTGAGGAGAAGTCTCTGCGCAAACGAGTGTTCAGCAGGCACAGGCTCAACTGGAAACAGCGCAAACCAATTTAGGAAAAGCAACAATGGTGGCCCCCTTTGATGGCGTGGTTACCGCAGTAACCGGACAGGTCGGGCAAGTTATGGAATCGACTTCAAACTCGAGCTCGAAACCGGGTGTTACCGTGGCTGCAAATCCTGATGTTTTACAAGTTGAAACTACAATAGGCCAAGCCGATATTAATTTCGTCAAGTTAGGCCAAAAAGCGGAAATTACCTTAGATACTATGCCAAATACAATCATTCATGGAACGGTGAGCAGTATTGCTGTTCAAGGTACAACAACTCAGAATGTAACCACTTTTGCAGTGAAGGTTACTATCGATGAAAAGAATACAATCTTGAAAGCAGGAATGAGTGCGAACGTTAATATTGTTTTGGAGGAAGTAACAAACGTTCTGACCATTCCCAGTGAGGCCTTAAAAAACGAAAAAGGACAAAATTTCGTACTTATCCCTGATCCCTCGAAGAATGAAGCAGGCGGTACAGGCAACACTAGCTTAGTACCGGTAGAAATCGGGCTTGATGATGGAAGTAATGTCGAAATCAAGAGTGGTTTAAACGAAGGACAGGAAATTGTCGTCTCAGTGGTAAGTGCAGCTCCAAATTCAAACTCAACTTCCAAAAAGCCAGGAAGTAGTCAATCCCAAGGGTCTGATATGGGGGCTTTAAATAGGGCAACCAATACACGAGGCGGCGGTATGCCCAGTGGCGGAGGATTTTCCGGCCGCGGTGCGTCCGGAAGATAAAGAAAAAGTAGGTTAGCTGTCTTTGGTCGAAGGGGGTCGTGCATTGATTACGTTAAAGAAAATTACGAAGATTTATTCAACAGGTGATATTCAGGTAGCGGCATTACGGGGTGTGGATTTGCATATTGATCGTGGCGAGTTTGTTGCCATTACGGGCCCTTCGGGTTCAGGTAAATCGACGATGATGAACATATTGGGATGCTTAGACAGACCTACCACGGGTGAGTATTATTTGGATGGTGAAGACGTTTCCAAAGCTTCGGGGAACCAACTCGCCGAAATCCGGAACCGGAAAATCGGCTTTGTTTTTCAGGGTTTCAATTTGCTTCCGCGTACAACCGCTTTGGAAAATGTAGAACTGCCTATGCTTTATGCCGGTGTGCCGCCCAAAGAAAGACGGGAAAGAGCGATCCATTCACTTGAATCGGTAGGTCTGGGGGATCGTATTCATCACCGTCCGAAGGAACTCTCCGGGGGACAGCAGCAGCGGGTGGCTATCGCACGGGCTTTGGTTACTCAACCCGCGATTATCTTAGCGGATGAACCCACAGGTAATCTGGATACCCGCTCAAGTATTGAGGTCATGGCCATTTTTCAAAAAGTTCATAATGAAGGAAATACTGTTTTGATCATTACCCATGAACCGGATATTGTTCAGTATACACGCCGGATGATCTATTTTCGCGACGGAAAAGTCGAGGAAGATGAAATGGTTAAAGAGACTAAAAATGCCGCAGCTGATGTTCAAAATATGAACGCTGCAATATAGTAGACTTGGCCGGTGGCGAGCGGAGCGAGGAAGCGGCCTTAGTCGCGCTTATCCTGCCGAACTTAACAGCATGCATCGTAGGATATAGAAGACTTGCATCGTAGGTAAACTTACTTCGGATAGGGAAGGAAGGAAGGAAGGTTTTGAATCTATTTGAGTTAATGCGGATATCCGTTAGAGCTTTAAAAGCAAACAAACTTCGGTCGTTGCTGACGATGTTAGGCATAGTAATCGGTGTGGCTGCGGTTATTGCCATGGTCGGGATAGGAAATGGCGCAACGGCTAACATTACCTCGCAAATTCAAGGGCTCGGATCCAATCTCTTGATTGTTACACCCGGTCAAACCAATACCGGCGGGGTCAGGGGTGCGGCAGGAAGTTCGAATACGCTCGCCATGAAGGATTTAACAAAGATCGAGGAAAGCTGTTCTGCGGTTAAAAAGACTGCTCCGTTCGTGAATACAAATGCTCAAGTCGTCTATGGAAGCGGAAATACGTCCACAAGTATAGGCGGAACCACGGATGCTTATGCACAGGTTCGGAGTGTGACCATTATGCGGGGACGTTTTATAACGCAAGAGGATGTCAATTCCTATACTCGTGTGGCGGTCGTTGGGCCAAACGTTGTGGAAAAATTAATGGGAGATGCGAATGCCGAAATTCTGGGCAAAACCATCAAGCTAAACAATATCCCGTTCCTCGTGGTGGGAGTAACCGCAAGCCAAGGGTCATCGGGAATGACTAATAATGATGATATAGTTTATATTCCAATCACGACGGCGCAAGATCGACTGATCGGAAATAAATACTTACGGCAAATTTACATCGAAGCAACGAGTGCAGACATGATGACGACAGCTCAAGATCAAGTCACTGCAGCCTTGCGCAGCTCACACAAACTTCAAGCAAGTGCTCAGAATGATTTTACCATTACAAATCAGGCCGAAGTATTGAAGACAATGGAAAGCGTCACACAGACATTGACACTGTTACTGGGGGGAATCGCCGCTATCTCACTGATCGTCGGCGGGATTGGCATTATGAATATCATGCTTGTTTCGGTAACGGAGCGAACTCGTGAAATCGGTATCCGTAAGGCTATTGGAGCGAAAAGTAAAGATATTTTAATTCAGTTCCTTATTGAAGCCGTTGTCTTATGTATTTTAGGAGGGGGAATCGGAATCCTGTTGGGCTGGGGCGGATCGGTTCTTGCCGGGAAGTTCATGAGTATGTCCACCAGTGTGAGCTTAACCTCTGTCATCTTAGCCTTTTGCTTCTCCGCAGGAATTGGAATTGTGTTTGGGGTATTCCCTGCGAAAAAGGCGGCAAGTATGGATCCGATTGATGCCTTAAGATTTGAGTAGGAAGGAGATTTTTTGTGAAGTTTTTAGTAAGACATTCAATGAAATTCATAGGGACAATAGCATTAAGCCTTATTATGGTGATTAATTTCAATTCGGCGGTATTGGCTAGTGATTATGTTGGTTTTCTGAATTATATTCAGTTTGTATCCGACGAGGATTGCAACTTTATTGTGGGCGAGACCAATACTATTAATTTTCGCTTGCTGGATAATAGTATGCAAGTTTATAAAGGGAGCGGCCCGTTTACAGCCACAATATTCGATCCTAACGGGAATAAAAGAATGTATTCAATGAGCGGAAGTTCTTCGCTATCGAATGTAACCTTTGATATGCCCGGCGATTATGAACTCTATGTGACAGCGACTTCTAATACCCTTGGATTAGCTGATGGTACGGAATCGCTCGGTGTAGCATCCGGTATGATTCATGTGCGCAATGCTAAGATTTCTTTGTCCAAGGATTTAACGTTAAATTATAAGAATACAGTCAAGGTTACCCTAACGGACAGCGATGGAACGATTCTCCCCCGTAAAACGGTTTCAGTGGATGCGACGAATGTCGGAGGAACATCCGCGAGTTATACAACGCTTTATGATGGAACATTTAATTTAACCCTAACGCCAACGAAGCTTGGCCAAGTTACGGTCTACATCGGCGGGCATAGTATTGGGACGATTGATGTTAAATCAGCCTATTCAGGTACATCTCGGATCGGAGAGAAAGCCGCAAATAATGATCAGCGTTCTGTGGCGGTATCCCAAGAAGGATGGAGGAGTGCGGCTAATGTCATACTGACTCGGGACGATTCGGTTGCCGATGCTATGGTTGCCGTGCCCTTATCAAAAAAATTAGATGCACCGCTTTTAATGACCCATTCCAACGAACTTGATGCTAACGTTCTCAATGAGATCGGCAGGCTCAACGCGCATAATATCTATATTATCGGCGGCGAAGGGGCAATTTCCGCTACTGTTGAACGACAGCTTCAAGGGTATGGTTATTCCATAACCCGTGTCGCCGGCAGTGATCGGTATGAAACAGCAGCCCAAATTGCGGCTATGATGGGTTCACCGGGGACTGTATATTTAGCTTATGGCTACGGAGAACCTGATGCTTTGGCAGCAAGTGCCTTAGCGGCCGAGCAAGGTATTCCCATTTTGCTGACCGATACTCAATATTTACCCGAAAGCACCCAGAAAGAGCTTTCAACTTTAGCCCCGCGTAACCTAAAACTGCTCGGCGGGACCGGTGTGATTAGTGGTGGTTTGGAACGGGCTTTGACTCAGAATTACGTCGTTGAACGCTGGGGCGGAGCAGACCGTTATATGACGGAGCAAATCATTTTCCAGAAATATTTTGCCAATCAAGCGGCAACCAATGATTTTCCGGCTTACTTTACGTCAGCTTATGTCAGCCCGAGTGATGTAGGAGGCGGTACGCTTTATGGGGATGCACTGTTTACAGCTGCCCTGGCCGCTAAAAATAAGGGTTTTGTCATTACCCTTCCTCCTAATGAGATTCCTTCCTCCATTCAAACCTTCTTGATCTATAATAAGGTATTCATTCCTTCCGCTACAGTCGTGGGAAATACTTCGGCAATCAGTTATCAAGTGGAAGCACAACTGCAACAGCTTTTGACAAAATAATTATAATAATTTATGCTCCTTTTCGGTTGCAGGTTAAACTAGAACCTGCAACTGGAAAGGAGTATTATTATCTCTGAAACAAGAAATTGCAGGAATAAAATTTGGTTTGTCGAACACAAACTAGCGATTGAAGGTTTATATTATGAAGAGGTCTAAACAAATTCTGGAGGTGTCCTGTGAGACGTCAACATGTTATTGGAATGTTTGATTCGGGGGTCGGAGGACTCACGGTGATGAAAGAAATCCTTGAGCAGATTCCGGATCTTCGGATTATATATTTTGGAGATACAGCAAGAGTTCCTTACGGAAATCGAAGTAAAGAAGAACTGATTCATTTTGGAGAAGAAATTATTACTTTCTTGATTAGTCAGGGCGCAGAAGCAGTTGTCATCGCCTGCAATACGAGTTCAGCTAATGCCTTGCCTGAGCTAAAAAAGAATTTTGATATCCCTCTGATCGGAACGATTGAGCCGGGGGCCCGTCTGGCCGTGCATAAAACTTCAGGGGGAAAAATCGGTCTCATTGCCACAGAAGGAACGGTTCGAAGCAAGGCTTATAATTCGGCGATCAGCCGAGTTTTAGCGAAAGGGGTGCTTCCGGAGAACCGGGAATTAAGTGAAAGCTGGCAGGAGGGGGAGCAGCCGATAGCGCTAGTTAAATCACAGGCTTGTCCTTTATTTGTTCCATTGGTTGAAGCAGGGCTCTCGAAAACGCCGGAGGCTCGAGGCATTGCGCGTACATATCTTACCGGATTTGCTGCCGCCGGGGTGGATGCGTTGATTCTCGGTTGTACCCATTATCCCTTCCTCGTTCCCGTAATACGAGATGTTTTAGGGGAAAAGATTGCCTTGATTGATCCCGCAAAGGCAATGGTGGATGAACTTAGAAAGGTTTTGAAAGAACTAGATCAGGCTCAAGAAACGAAGACAATGAGCATCGTTAAGGAAACGTGGAAACTTCGTTTTTTTGTCAGTGGTGATCCGGAACTATTCCAAAGTGTCGGTAATACATTGCTTCCCGGACATATACAGGAGGTTCGGCAAGTCACCTGGGGGGATTAAAACCAGTGGGAGGGACAATCATATGGCCCAAAAAACAGTGGTTCTCGGTGTAATCGGCGCGGATGTCCATGCTGTCGGAAATCGCATTTTGGACTATGCTTTTTCACAGGCGGGATTTAAAGTGATCAATATCGGAGTGCTCGCCTCACAAGAGGAGTTCATTCATGCTGCAATTGAGACTGCCGCTGATGTAATGTTAGTGTCTTCGCTTTATGGACATGGAGAGATTGACTGCAGAGGATTTCGTGAGAAATGTTTGGAAGCCGGAATCGGTGATATCCTGCTTTATGTCGGAGGGAACTTGGTGATCGGTAAACAGGATTTCGCTGAGGTAGAAAAGCGTTTTAAAAAGATGGGTTTTGATCGGGTTTATCCGCCGGGAACAATGCCTGAGGTCGCGATCGCGGATTTGCATAAAGATCTGAAGTAGAGGAAGGGATACTATGCAGCATGTCCTTTTGATCGATTTTGGGAGTACCTACACGAAAATTACGATAGTCGAGCTGGAGACTGAAGAGATCATGGGGTCGGCTTCCGCCGCTACGACGATTGACACGACCATTATGGAAGGGCTGGATCAGGCTTTAGCCCAAATTCCAGAGCCAAAAGGGGGTTGGAATTTTGTACGCAGGCTCGCATGTTCAAGTGCGGCCGGCGGCTTAAAGATGATTGCCAGCGGTCTGGTTAAAGAGCTGACAGCGGAAGCGGCCAGGCGGGCTGCCCTAGGTGCGGGGGCACGTGTTCTTGAAGTATTCAGCTATGAATTAACTTCTCAGGATCTCGAAAAAATCACGGCTCTCCAACCGGATATTCTTTTGTTGGCCGGAGGGACCGATGGCGGCGATAAAAAGATTCTTCTGAAAAATGCAGAGCGCTTGTGTGAACTACCGATGAGTTTACCGGTCGTGGTTGCCGGTAATAAAGCGGCCTCGCCGCAAGCCTTCGAGCTTTTAAAACGATATCATTCTCCCGTGGTCTTAGCCGATAATGTGATGCCGGAGCTTAATGTTCTGAATGTTGATTCGGCACGCAAGGCCATTCGGGATTTATTTTTATCCAATATTATTCAAGCTAAGGGCTTAGATAAAGCAGAAGCGTTTATAGAAAGGGTCTTGATGCCAACCCCGGCAGCTGTTCTCTCGGCAGCCGAACTTTTGGCGAAAGGCTATGGTGAAGAGGAGGGGTTAGGCGAACTTTTGGTTGTCGATGTCGGTGGGGCGACAACCGATGTTCATTCACTGGCCATAGGAGATCCCAGCAAACCCGGAGTGATGCTTAGAGGCTTACCCGAACCTTACAGCAAACGTACGGTCGAAGGGGATTTGGGGATGCGTTACAGTGCCGGGGCCTTAGTTGAGGCCTCAGGCCGACGGCTGACTCAGTATTTGGGGTGGAGCACAGAAGAAATAAAGATTCAACTCGATCTTTATAAGCAAGACCCTTGGCGCCTTTCCAAAAATGAGCGGGAAATTCAGTTCGATACGGCTTTAGGCAGGATGGCTGTTGAGCTTGCGGTAAAACGTCATGCGGGAATGGTTGAGGTTGTGTATACACCTTTTGGTGCAACCTATGTCCAGCAAGGGAAAGATCTCACTCAACTTCCGGCCGTGATTGGCACGGGAGGCGTTTTAATTCACCATGCAAAGCCGGCCGAAATATTGCATGGAGTATTGTTTGATCCATCAGAGCCAACCGTACTTAAACCCCAGAATCCCGCTTTCTATTTAGACAAGGAATATATTCTTGCGGCGATGGGCTTGTTGCGGGAAATTGAGCCATTAAAAGCTTTACGTATGATGAAAAAATATTTGCTTAAGCTATAGATAACGGGAGGTAGAGCTCATGGAATTGACGGTTAAACAGATGGACCTCGAAGAGTTCGGGCGCCAACGCCAAGATGTTTTAGCTCAATGGGTTACGGGAAAAGAAGTTGATTTTGAGGAGGCCGTTGCTTACCATAAAGGTTTACCCTCCGGTAAGGTTTTCGCACATAAGCTTGAAGAGGGAAAACGTCAAGGGATTACGTTTGCACAACCCCGGGCGGGAGTGGCTCTTCTTCATGAGCATTTAGAGCTTTTGCAATATTTACAAGATGAAGGCGGCGCTGATTTTTTACCGACAACGATTGATTCCTATACGCGGCAGAATCGCTATGCGGAGGCCCAGGCAGGCATCGGCGAAAGTCGGGCGGCCGGGCGGTCAATGCTTAATGGTTTTCCGGCAGTCAATCATGGGGTAGCCGCCTGCCGTCAGGTTGTGGAAAAAATGCAAGTGCCGGTTCAGGTCCGTCATGGGACTCCCGATGCGCGCTTATTGGCAGAAATAACGCTTGCCGGGGGTTTTACGGCTTTTGAGGGCGGGGGAATTTCCTATAATATTCCGTATGCCAAAGATGTTTCGGTCGAGAGTACGATTAAATACTGGCAGTACGTCGATCGCCTGGTCGGTCTTTATGAAGAAAAAGGAGTAAGCATTAACCGGGAGCCGTTTGGTCCTTTGACGGGAACCCTAGTCCCACCGTCTGTTTCTCATGCGGTGGCGGTGATCGAAGGAGTCCTTGCTGTTGCTCAAGGTGTTCGGAGTTTGACATTAGGATATGGTCAATGCGGAAATTTGCTGCAAGATGTGGCAGCTCTTCGTACCCTGCCGGTGATTGCCGAGGAGTATCTGAAAAAATTGGGATATCCCCATTTTGATATCACGACCGTTTTTCATCAATGGATGGGCGGCTTTCCCCAGGATGAAGCCAAGGCATACGGTGTTATCTCTTGGGGTGCAACTGTGGCCGCATTGGGGAAGGCGACGAAGGTGATCGTGAAAACCCCGCATGAGGCCTTGGGAATTCCGACGAAGGAAGCCAATGCTGCGGGCATCCGGACGACAAAGCAGATTCTGAACATGCTCAAGGATCAAACTCTGCCGATGACTGAAGAGCTGGCCGTTGAGGAGAAAATGATTTTAACAGAGACGCGCTCTATTCTGGATAAGGTGTTGGAACTGGGAGAAGGAGATATGGCCGTGGGTGCAGTTCGGGCCTTCCAAGCGGGTGTGATCGACGTGCCGTTTGCACCAAGCCGGTTTAATGCGGGAAAGATTTTGCCGGCACGAGATTCGCAGGGTGCAGTGAGACTGCTCGATTTCGGGAACCTGCCCTTTGATGAAGAGATTAAATCATTTCATCGGGAGCGGATTGCTCAGCGCGGGCGCGACGAAGGCAGAGATCCGTCATTTCAGATGGTCATCGATGATATTTATGCGATCGGCAAAGGGATGCTCGTGGGGCGGCCGCGTTCGTAGGAGCGGAACTAAAATGCATGCTGCTTCGAAGTCTTACAAGGGTAGCTCGAATTTCTTGGGCTTCGGCACCGCTTTGGCCACGGTCGCTTAGGGCGCTCGCAGACCGAACTAAGACTTAAACTTGGAATTTGGGGAGGGGATCATCGCGTGTTTTCGCCTTCCATGGCACACGTGACGCTTGACACGTCCTGTGTCATCGCCGCCAAAATCGGCTCGCAGAGATGCTTGCCGTCCGTGGCGCACTCTGCACTCGGTACGTCCATGTACCATCGCTGCCTCTGTTGGCGGCGGCGCAACCTGTCGCCGCTAAGCTGTCTCTTGGGGTTGCGGCTCGGGGCGAAACCCTTCACTGGAGGGTTTCGGTCCTATGCGCCGTCCCGCTGAAGCTTCTGTCCCAAGTTTAAGTTAAGTTCGGTGAGCTGCTTACTTTAATACACTCCCTTTGGCCAAAGCGTTGCCTGGGGCTAATTGTTGGGGAATTTTGACAGCGGTTTTTGAAGTAGAACTTGGGTCTGACATGGGCAATTGCACGCTTGCCGTGTCTTCTTTGTAGAAGGGTGCAAGGAGAGTTCCCCTCTTACGGGGAAGCAACCTTTGATAAAATACTCTGAAGGAGGGTTTCTGATGAAAATTATTGAGGTACTGGCTTCTCCGGGGTTAACGGGTTTTTATTTTGATGACCAGGCGGCGATTAAGGCCGGGGCGGCACATGATGGTTTGGCTTATAAAGGCGAACCACTGACTTCGGGGTTTAAGGCTGTGCGTCAGCGCGGGGAATCGATTTCAGTCATTCTTTTGCTTGAAGATGGGCAAGTGGCTGCCGGGGATTGTGCCGCTGTGCAGTATTCCGGTGCCGGCGGGCGGGATCCGCTCTTTTTGGCCAATGAGTTCATTCCCATTATTCTCGAGGAAATCGCTCCCAAGCTAGTGGGTCAGGAATTGGATTCCTTTCAACGTCTTGCGGATTTGGTGGAGCATTCTGTTCGTCCGAATGGTGAGCGTTATCATACGGCAATTCGATATGGGGTGAGTCAAGCCATCCTGGATGCGGTGGCAAAAGCCAAAAAGGTTACGATGACGGAAGTGATTCTCCAAGAATATAATTTGCCGCTTGTGCTTGAACCTGTGCCGATTTTTTGCCAGACAGGTGATGATCGCTATGATAATGCGGATAAGGCGATTCTCAAACGGGCGGGAGTTTTGCCGCACGGGCTTATCAATAATGTTGAAACAAAGCTTGGCCCTAATGGGGAGCTTCTCTTAGACTATGTAAAATGGCTGCAAAAGCGAGTTAAAGAGCTTGGCGATCAAAATTATCGGCCGACGCTGCATATTGATGTTTACGGTACTATTGGTTTGGCTTTCAAAGATAATGTTGAACGTATGGTCGATTATTTTGCTGAGCTGGAAAAGGCAGCGGGTCCTCTTCATTTGCGGATTGAAGGACCGATGGATGCCGGCAGCAAGCAAGGTCAGATAGAACAGCTTAAAGCTCTGCGTAATGCCTTGAGGAAACGGGGTATTCAGGTTGAAATCGTGGCCGATGAGTGGTGCAATACGTACGAGGATATTGTTGAATTCGCGGATCAACAGGCGGCCGATATGGTACAGATTAAGACGCCCGACTTAGGCGGAATCCAAAATACGATCAAAGCGGTCCTTTATGCGAAGAAATTAGGTATAGGTGCATATGTCGGCGGTTCTTGCAATGAGACGGATTGCGGCGGTCGTACTGCCGTGCATGTAGCCTTGGCGACACAGCCTGCTCAGATGCTGGCTAAACCCGGGATGGGTGTAGACGAAGGGTATATGATTGTTCACAATGAAATGAATCGGACGCTTGAGATTTTACGCCATAAAGAGAAGTCGAAGACACATTCGCAGGATGCGTTTTGGTGGTGAACGGCTTGGGCAACGTTCGTTTGTGGCGCTTGCAGACCGAACTAGCGCTCAGGAGTCGGGCTACGGCAGGGTTCCCGGCAAAATCGCCATCCATGGCTCTGTTGCCGGCTGCGCACGTCCTGTGCGTAGCCCTGCCTTCGCCCGACTTCTTCGCTAAGTTCGGTGGCTGCTCGCTTTAATGCACTCTCTTTTGCCCAAGCCATTCTTGGTGTCTTTGTTAGGGTAATTCTATTGAGCTAATTGAATTACTTTGGGGACATTGCTTGGAGTGGCATTGGTATAAGCACCTATGGTGCATATACCTCGCCTTCTTTGGAGAGCAAGCCGTACCTGGGGCCTTTTGTTAAGGTAATGCTTATGAGCTGATCGAATTACTTTAGGGTATTTGCTTGGGTCGGCATTGGTATAAGCACCTGCGGTGCATATACCTCGCCTTCTTTGGAGAGCAGAACCATTCCAGGGGTTTTGTTAGGGAAATGCTTATGAGCAGATAGAATTACTTTGGGGATATTGCTTGGGTTGGCATTGGTATAAGCACTTGAGATGCTTATACTTCGCCTCTTTATGAGGAAAATAGATAGAACTTATACATAAAACGTCTATCAAGCTAAACGCTTTGCAATAGAAGAAATACATATGAAGGGAGAGGAAAAATTGAAAAGGATTCACATCAACACAATTATCGATGCCGTAGAAAAACTCTGTATCAAAGCGAATTATGATCTCGGAAAAGATGTCATTGCAAGTTTTAATAAAGCCTTAACGACAGAAGAATCTCCTTTAGGCCGAGAGGTGTTTGCCAGGCTGATTGAAAATGCCGCGATTGCCCATGAAGAACGGGTTCCAATGTGCCAGGATACGGGGATGACCGTTATTTTTGTGGAGCTGGGGCAGGATCTCCATATCGAAGGTGGATTGCTGACAGATGCTCTTAATGAAGGGGTGCGTCGGGGGTATGAAAAAGGATACCTTCGCAAATCTGTAGTCAATGATCCGTTTGAGCGGGTGAATACGCAGGATAATACTCCGGCGATTATCCATTATGATCTTGTTCAGGGGGACGAGCTACATATTACGGTTGCTCCGAAAGGGGCAGGCAGTGAAAACATGGGAGCTATAAAAATGTGCAAACCTTCTGATGGCTTAGAAGGGGTAATGCAGTTTGTTGTTGATACTGTGGATAAGGCCGGAGGGAACCCTTGTCCGCCGATTATCGTGGGTGTCGGTGTAGGCGGCAATATGGAGAAAGCGACCTTATTGGCTAAGAAAGCACTGACGCGTGATGTGGGAGTTCATAATCCGGAAGAACGTCTGGCAAAGATCGAGGAGGAATTGTTGGAACGAATCAATAAACTGGGGATTGGGCCTCAAGGGTTTGGCGGTGTGAACACTGCCTTAGCGGTTAACTTGGAAGTTTATCCGACGCATATCGCGATGCTCCCTGTGGCGGTGAATATTAACTGCCATGCTGCCCGCCATAAAGAGATTACGCTCAAGGGGAGGGAAGAATAATGGCTGAGGCAGTTCGCATTGAAACACCGCTTACGCATGAAAAGTTAGCACAGCTGAAAACAGGCGATAATGTCTTAATCAGCGGTGTGATCTATACAGGGCGGGATGCCGCCCATAAAAAAATGGTTGAGGCTTTGGCCCGGGGTGAAGAGCTCCCCTTTGATGTAAAAGATCAGGTTATCTTTTTTGTAGGGCCGACTCCTCCTAAACCGGGTCAAGTGATCGGTTCAGCGGGACCTACGACAAGCTATCGGATGGATGTGTATTCCCCAATACTGATTGAGCGGGGATTAACCGGTATGATCGGCAAGGGTCTGCGTTCTGAGGAAGTTGTTGCAGCCATGAAAAAGTATGGTGCTGTTTACTTTGGAGCCATTGGAGGTTCAGGTGCATTATTGGCCAAGCGAATTACAGCTGCCGAGGTGATCGCTTATCCGGAACTTGGCCCGGAAGCTGTACGGCGGCTTGAGGTCAAGGACTTTCCGGTGATGGTTATCATTGATCAAGAGGGCAATAACCTTTACGAAAAGGGAAAGGCACAGTATCGTCGAATTTAATTGCACATAAACAAGGGAGGCCAAAGATATGCCTCTCTTATTTATTTTGAAATATACTCGCAAAATATAATAAGCAGTTTGACTTATGGGCAGAATATAACATATTATATAAATATGATTTTGCAATTATATTGCAGAATGGGGGATAAAATATGCTGCTAGAATTTAGAGCCATTAACTACAAATCGTTCAAAGACGAACTTGTTTTCTCTTTGGTTCCCGCCCCTAAACAAAAAGGGCTGGATTATAGCATATTGAAAACACAGATTGGCAAGAAAACATATAAAGGATTATGTTCTGCTGTGATTTATGGCCCGAATGCCTCCGGAAAAACCAATATTATCGGGGCGATGGATACCTTTAAATCTATTGTTCTCAGGGGCAATATCCGCAATGATGATGAAAAGAGTGACCCCAACGCTGCCGCCAGCGCCTTAGAGCTAATTCCCAATAATACAGATTTTGATCATACACCGGTTACGTTCTCCATCAAATTCATTGAGGAAAATTTATTGATTGAATATGGCTTCACCGCTGACCTAGGAAACTTTTTAGAAGTGGATTACTCTAGAAAGCTATTAGCGGAAACGCTAAAAATTAATGAAGAATTGGTTTTCACTCGTAACGAAGGTTTAGAAATTGGTTCTTTAGACTGCATTCAAGATTTTCTGGTGAACGCCTTTGAACAGAACGCGGAAAGTGTTATTGCCATCGCAAAGAACAATCTTAATGACGAAGAATTGTTTTTGTTGAATGGCTTTAAAACTATGTTTAGTTCTAAGCTGGTATCGCTGATTACGAACTGGCTGGATAAAAAGTTCATGGTTATTTATCGGGCCGATTCAATGCATCTGATTCACAAATTCAGCGATCCAAAAAGAAAATCGATCTATATTGAAAAAACACTGAATGAAGCCGCTGCATACTTTGGCATCAATTCCAACGCGCTGGGCTATGTGATTGAAGGTGAAAGCAACGAAGCAAAACTCTGCTCTTTGTTTCAAAGCAAGGATAAAGGCACCGCTATTCCCGCCGAGTTGTTCGAGTCTTACGGAACTATTCGCTTTGTCAATATGTTTCCATTGGTGGTTAACGTTTTGATGAATGGCGGTACCCTGGTGGTAGACGAGTTTGACGCATCAATCCATCCAATGGCGCTGATGAGCATCATTAACATTTTCCATAACGATGATATTAATATCCACCATGCGCAACTTATCTTCAATACCCACAATCCAATTTTTTTGAATGCCAACCTGTACCGGCGCGACGAAATCAAATTTGTAGAGCGGGATGAGGTTACCCATTGCAGCGCCCACTATTCACTCTCTGATTTTGGTACAACGGGAAAATCCGGTGTCCGAAAGAATGAAGATTATATGAAAAACTACTTTGTTGATCGTTACGGTGCTAATAAGGATATTGATTTCACACCAATTTTTGAAAGCCTGCTGGACGGCAGAAACGAGGTGTGACGCCCATGAGAAAAGAAACGAAAAAATACTATTTTTCTGTTGAGGGTGAAACGGAAAAATGGTATCTGCAGTGGCTGCAAAATGCAATCAATTCCGATCCCAATACCCAATATAAAGTAAAACTTGATTGCCCAATCCAAAAAGATCCACTGAAACGCGCAAAAGGGCTTATTGCGCTGGGAAAAACGAAGATTACACATGTGCTTGACTATGAGAGTGAGGAACCAATCCATGTGCAGCAATTTAGAACTGCGTTGGATCGTATGAAAGAAGCACAGAGTAATCGTGTTGGCAAAGGTATCACATACCACCTTGGTTACACTAATTTCACGTTTGAATTATGGATAGTACTGCATAAAGCCGACTGCAATGGTATATTAGCGCATCGCCGCCAGTATCTCGCTCCAATCAACAGAGCCTATAAGGAAAACTTTGAAAACCTCGACCAATATAAGCATGAGGACAATTTCAAACGGATTCTTAGCAAATTAACACTGGACGATGTCCGGGAGGGTATTCGGAGAGCCAAAGCGATAATGCAGAAAAATAAAGAAGACGGTCTTGTTTTAAAGCATTATAAGGGTTATAGCTATTACAAGGAAAGTCCGTCGCTCTCGATTTGGGAGACTATAGAAGAAATTTTAAAAGATTGCAAATTACTAAAATTGGAGGATTGACATATAAAATTGCACTATTGAAAAAGGCTCCCCATCAATGTTTTAATTTATTCTTCACAATAAGTTCACAGTTTTTTAAGCTTCCTTTTATATTTTTCTGATATACTAATTTACATCTTAGAGTGATTTGAAATTATCAAGAATGAACAACAACTGAGAATCGGATAAGATTAGAAACTTAATATTGAAAACGTATAAAGTAGAATTAGGGAGATGTGGCCTGTGTGGATTTGTCCGGTTTGTGGTTCAAAGGAAATTGGTAGAATTAGCAGGGAACGTTATTTTTGTGGCGAATGCTGTAATGAATGGACTAAGGATAAAGATGAAATTGCCGTTTACCAGATTGCTTTAGACGGTAGTGTAGTTCGTTTGCGGAGCAGAGGGATAGGAAGACCATCCGCGAGCTCTCAAGACGACTCAATTTATTCGAAGCGTAACGTCAGTTAAAGCGCGTTAAAAAAGTCCTGTCGAGTATAAAATCGGCAGGATTTTTTCTAGTTATCAAGAAGAATACTAAATGGTTAAAGTTTAATCAGAATTTTGCCGATAGTATTATGAATCACCTGCATAAAGGAAACTTACTTCAGGTGGAGCTTTAACTCCATCATTACATCTGTCATGGAATGAAAGGGGAAAATAATAATGATTCAACTTCATCAATTCGATCTTAATGAATCGTTACAGTTGCTTCGAATAGATGATCAACAATTGGCTTTGCTCAAAGAATTACGTCCACTTATCGAACGTGATGTCGACGATATTGTTCGCCGTTTTTACGGTCATGTCTTATCAATCCCTGCGCTTAAGGCAATTATCGACGAATATTCGGCTCTTGAAAAACTTAAAGTAACCATGAAGAAATATATCCTTTCGATTTTTACGGATAAAATTGATGAGGAATTTATGGCTTGGCGTGTGACGATCGGAAATGTACATAAACGGATCAATTTACCGCCCTTTTATTATTTAAGCTCTTATCAGGTGCTCTATGATGAAATATTGCCGCGTATTCAGCAGCAATATCGGAAAAAGCCGGAGCAGGCGTTTAAATTAACTCTTGCTCTGCTTAAAATTTTGAGTTTCGATCAGCAGGTCGTTATGGCAAGTTATATTCAGTCTTATATACAAGAGCTTGATAAGAAAGTAGAGCTCGAACAAGCCTATGGCGAGATTGATAGTTTGCAGCGCCGTGTAAGTGAGGCGAGCCAAGCTTTAGCCGCGACTTCCGAAGAAACTGCTGCCTCTGCCTCGCAAATGCATGAGGCAACCGAAATGATCTCCACGAACGCCGGTGAAGCCGCCCAGTTCTCGAGGAAGGTGGATAGCCTGGCCCAGGAAGGCTCACACAAGATTCAACAGATTTCCGAGCGCATTTTAGGATTAGCGGATATGACGGCTCAAATGCAGAATAGGATGGTTGAGCTTGATGAAAGCTCAGCAAGAATTGCCAGTATTACTGATGTGATTAAAGAGATCGCCTCACAAACGAACCTCCTCGCATTAAATGCTGCGATTGAGGCAGCTCGGGCCGGCGAAAGCGGCCGAGGCTTTGGAGTTGTGGCTGAGGAAGTGAAGAAGCTCGCGAATAGCTCCGAGCAGTCTGTAAAAGAGATCAGTGCAATGATTACGCTGACTAAACAAAACACCTCAGCCGTCAATAAAGCAATTGAGGAAACGACGAAAGAAATGCAAGGGGCAGCTACTGAGGCACGTGAAGTCGTGAGCCGATTTAAAGATATCATGTCAGCCATCGAAGCCAGCATCCAACAAGTTCAAGAAATCGCCGGCCAGATTGATGCCCTGACACAAACAGCAGCTCAAATTGGCGCAGCTTCGGAAGATGTAGCAAACTCGGCAACCTCTTTAGCTCAGATGGGACTCCGAGAATAGGGAGGAAATAGTCATGACACCGGAAATTGCATCCCTTATTCGACGGATGTGGAGCTTTTCTAAAGCACTGGACCTTGCTTTAGTGGATGAAGAGATTGAAAAAGGATTTCATGCCCATATCGGGCATCGGCATGGGGAAAGGGTAGCCTATATTGCCTTGAGCCTTGGTGAAAAGTTGAAGATGTCTGAAGATGACTTGGTTGCTCTAATGGTCTCGGGATTGCTGCATGATATCGGCGCCGTCGGCGGGTTTCGAAAGTATCATGGAGATACTCGGCTCATCAGGGAACATTGTGTTTTAGGATCGGAAATTGTCAGCCTTTTCCCGGAAGGTGACATTCTTGCTCCGGCCATTCGTTTCCATCATGAAACTCCGGATATTAACCATAGCGCTTTAAAACAAAGACCGGAAGATGTTCCTTTTCTTGCCAAGATATTAGCCCTCGCGGACAGGGTCGATGTAGCCTTAAGTCGAAAAGTGCTGAAAAAGGCAGATAAAGATAAACTGACACGTTGGGTAGTAGACCATAACGGAGGATTATTCTATCCTGAGGTCGTTCCGGCTTTTCTCAAGCTGGCCCAACAAGAAGCATTTTGGCTCGATTTAGAACAGCCAGATCTAATGCATATTGCTTTTCAAAAGTTAGGAGTAAATTCGGATCTATTGTTAACGGACAATGTGGGCACCCAATTTACGGCTATTCTTGCTATGACCTTCGCCGATTTGATTGACCAAAAAAGTGCCTTCACCGCTCGACATTCTCAGTCCGTATCGGAAACGGTGGAGAGGTTAGCGAAAGCAGTGGGATGGGACGAGAAGGCGGTAGAGACTATACGTGTGGCGGGACTTTTGCATGATTTAGGCAAGCTCTCTGTTCCTCGAAAAATCCTTGATAAACCGGGGCACTTGGACCCGGATGAGATTGAAGTGATACGGACACATACCTACTACACGTATCGATTATTGGATGAAGCGGGTTTCCCTATTCAGGTGGTACGTTGGGCCGCTTTCCATCACGAGCGGCTTGACGGAACAGGTTATCCTTTTGCACTGGCGAAGGACGAACTGGATATGGGAGCTCGTTTAATGACGATCGCAGACATCTTTGCAGCCCTAACGGAAGAGCGCCCTTATCGCAAAGCACTGAGTGAGGGTGTGGCTTTAGATATCATGCAAAAAGGGGCCGGAACGCAGGTCGATCCGGAGCTGATGAAAGTCGCCTGGAAAGCATTAAGTTAGTGTCATTAAGTAAGTTCCCTTTATAGCCCTAGCGTTTCCTATATTCTTTGGGATAGTGATTTTTTAGGAGTCCCTGAACACGTTTTCCCCAACCGAGCGGAAATTCGTCTACGCCGATGAGAACCCATCCATTGGGTCCTTCTTGAGGAATGGCTTCACCATGAAGATAGCGATCAAGCAGCGGATCATTTGGAGAAAAGGCGTGATAGGAGGAAACGGAGTCCTGAGTTAAGGCGAGGGCAAGGGAGTAACCCGGTTGAAAACGACCGGGCTTTTTTTCGCCCAAATACAATCCCGGACGCAGAATGGTTAATCCCTGAAAATCAAGATCCGTTGCCGGGACCGCGTAAAGGTGATTTCCAAAGGCGAGAATATTTTCAGGGGATAAGCGTTGGGTTAATCCCAGTTCCGGATTTAACGGGGACAAGGCTTCTTCGACAAATTTATCAAGTTCCGGGTGGTCAGGTTTTGCTGACTGTTTTGATCGTGAAGAAGGGTTGGATATGGGTTTTTGCTTTTTCCCTTTGGGGGCGGTGTATCCGCAAGAATTGTCCTTTAAAAGCGAAACGATAAAATGCCCTTCACCGCGGAGGCGATGGGGATAAAGACGAACAGCCTCCGGCAGAGCGGAGGGGTGCACAAAATCTGCATCAGGATCAGGCTGAGCGAGGGGGCGAAATTCCGGATGAGAATCGAGGAAACGAAGAATAACTTCTTCGTTCTCTTGGGGTGCAAAGGTACAGGTTGAGTATACAAGACGTCCGCCGGGGCGGACGAGAGCTGCGGCTGATTCTAAGATCAAAGCTTGTCGATGGGCGCAGGAGAGCACATGCTCCGGGGACCATTCGTCCATGACTTCCGGATCTTTGCGAAACATGCCTTCTCCGGAACAAGGGGCATCCAGCAGAACTCTATCAAAAAAACCGGGGAGACGACCGGCGAGTTGATCAGGGCTTTCATTGGACACGATGACATTGGGTGCCCCCCAGCGGTCCATATTTTGAGCCAGAATCCTTGCCCGAGTCGGTTGAATTTCGTTGGACCAAAGAAGGCCTTGGCGGTTTAAACATGCCGCAATTCCCGTTGATTTACCGCCGGGGGCAGCCGCCAAATCCAAAATCCGCTCACCGGGTTGGGGATCTAAATAGTAAAGCACAGCCATTGCCGATGGTTCCTGTAAATAATAGACCCCGGCCGCATGATAGGGATGTTGCCCGGGATAAGTGGTATAATTATAATAAAAGCCGTCTTGGGCCCAGGAAATGGGCTCAAGTTCAAAGGGCCAACGCTCGAGAAAAGTCTTGGCACTGATTTTTAGAGTATTAACTCTTAAACCGTTAAGGCGGGGAGAATCATAGGTGGCAATAAAGGATGGAAATTCTTCCTTGAGCTCCAGTGCCATGCGTTCTTTAAAAGGTTGAGGAAGTTTTGTGGAAAGCAATGTAAATCCTCCTTGTACGGATATTTCGGATGTAATTATATCAAATTCATAATAAGAAAGGACAGACTGCGTGTTTTATTCTTTTGAGTTGGAACAATATTTGGGAGAACTGCTGCCGGAGAGAGAAGAACTTTTAAAGGAAATGGAATCACAATCATTGCAAGAGACAATTCCTGTTGTAACTCCGCCTGTAGGCAATTTCTTAGCATTTCTTGTCAATATGAGTCATGCATCACGAATTCTAGAGATCGGAACGGCGATCGGTTACTCGACCTTATGGCTTGCCCGAGGGTTCGAAGGACGTGAGGGAAAGATTACGACAATTGATCTTAACGTGGATCGGGCTAAGCGGGCCGTGGGTTACTTTAAGAGGGCGGGAATAGAGGATCAGGTAGAGGTTTTATTTGGGGATGCTCGCAAGATTATCCCTACCTTAAAGGGCGATTTCGACTTTGTTTTTGTTGATGCGGCTAAAGGGGAATATCTGGACTATCTCAATCTGGTTTTACCGTGTATTGCACCGGGAGGAATGCTTGTCGTTGATAATGTCCTTTTTAGGGGCTGGGTTGTTCCCGGCTCAAAATTTGCTCCGAAATATGATCGTTTAGTGGGTCATTTGCGCGAGTTTTTAACTAATCTAACCCAAAATCCCGATTTCCAGACAAGTGTGCTTCCCTTAGGTGATGGGGTTTCGGTGAGCATTCGCAAACACTAAGAATCATTGCTTCACGTATAGCTTTTGTTTACAATAAGCATAGTAGATAAGGGGGTGGGGAAGATTTTTTCGCTTTTTGTGCAGGACCATCTGATGCAAGCGGTGTATTTTGCACCCCGAGGGAAGAAACGTTTGCTTTTTTTAGGAAGTAATCTGCAGAACCGCTATTTAAGTCCCGGGGATAAGTTAATCGGTTTTTTAGGGGATGCAGGTGCGGGAAAATCTTTATTGATTCGGGGTATGTTTCCGGGGTTGGAGCTGACCAATGATGATAATGGGATCAATGTCCGGCCGCTTCCTTTACTGGAGGATGCCGACCGCGATCATTTCCGCTTTCACACATACCATGTTGATGTGCGCTTTGAAACGGCGTTTACCCAGCCGTGGAGAATAGCCGAAGCGATTAAGAAGGCTCTGAACAAAGAACGACGGGTTATCATTGAACATTTTGACCTCATCTATCCTTTTCTCCAAATCAATGCCGAGGTCCTGATCGGGATTGGGGAGGAAGTTATCGTGACCCGCCCAACGGTTTTTGGACCGGAACCCCAAGAAATTGCCGATATTGTTTTTAAATCGATTAAATATCGAAGAATGGCCCATTCGGCTGAGGATATTACCTCCAAGATTCTTGAAGAGATGGGGATTGAACAACCCCAGGTACACAGTGAAATTAAACATGGTTTTGTTCTGGAGCTTCCGGGAAAACCGGATATTGATCTCGATTTGCTCGAAGAAAGAGTGAGGCGGGTTATCCGTGCGGATTTGCCCATCAGCTTTGGCGATGAGGATCATATCCGATTGGGGGAAAGTTCCTATCCGTGTACCGGTCCTCGTTTACATGTCAAAAGAACTTCGGAAATTGAGAATTTTCGGCTTCTCAAAGAGTTCCGTTTTGATCCTATTCAAAAGCTCTATACCATTGCCGGAGTTGTAGGTGGGGAAATTCCGTCGCGCTCAGTGGCTTTAGTGGGGAAGCGCGATCTAAAAGTGTAGCATAAAGAGAAAGAAGGCTGGATATGAAACGTTATGATGGACGTGAGGCAGATCAATTACGCCCGGTAAAAATTACGAGAGGTTTTACACAGAATCCGGAGGGTTCTGTTCTTATTGAAGTGGGGTTAACACGAGTGCTATGCACGGCTTCGGTCGAGGAGAAGGTTCCTCCTTTTCAAAAAGGTACGGGTTTAGGCTGGGTCACTGCCGAATACTCGATGCTGCCCAGGGCAACCCAAGTAAGGACACCGCGGGAAGCATCAAAGGGAAAATTAACGGGGCGGACCATGGAAATTCAGCGTTTGATCGGACGGGCATTGCGCTCTGTAGTTGATTTTAAAAAACTGGGTGAACGTACGATTTGGATTGACTGCGATGTGCTTCAAGCGGATGGAGGCACGCGTACCGCTTCAATCACCGGAGCGTATGTCGCCCTTTATGACGCGATTCAGCATTTAATGGAAAAAAGAACTTTAAAGGAAAATCCGCTTCAGGATTCCCTTGCGGCAATATCTGTAGGGAAAGTGGATGGGGTTCCTATTTTGGATCTTGCTTATCCTGAAGATTCACGGGCTGAAGTGGATATGAATGTCGTGATGACAGGTGCGGGAAAATTTGTTGAAATTCAAGGGACAGCCGAGGAAGTACCCTTTGATCGCAATGAACTGGACCAATTCTTAGGGCTTGCTGAAAAGGGTATCCGTGAATTGATGAGCGAACAGAAAGCCGCTTTAAAGCTGGTTTAAAAGGCAGGTTATGAAGCGATGAAGATATTGCTGGCGACTCAGAATCAAGGTAAGGTAAAGGAACTGCAGGAGATGCTTGCCGATGCTCGAATCGATGTGCTTTCCTTGCGGGACATCCCCGATTGGGAAGAGGTTGAGGAAACAGGTCAGACGTTTGCTGAGAACGCGGCGCTCAAAGCGCATGCGGCTGCCGAGCGGACAGGGTATATTGCTCTAGCCGATGACTCGGGATTGGAAGTTGATGCCCTGGGAGGTGCTCCTGGCGTTTATTCGGCACGTTACGCGGGTGAGCCTAAAGATGATGAAGGCAATAATAATAAACTCCTCCAGGAGCTAAGGGAAGTTCCCGATGAGGAAAGAACAGCACGTTTTCGCTGTGCTTTGGTGATTGCCACACCTGAGGGACAGGAATTCTTGACTGAAGGAACGCTAGAAGGGCGCATTCTGCGCGCTCCGCGCGGTCATGAAGGGTTTGGCTATGACCCGTTATTCTTCATTCCGGATTTTGCACGGACGATGGCCGAATTAACGATCATTCAAAAAAATAAGATAAGTCATCGGGCTCAAGCTTTTCAAAAGGCAATCCCGATTTTGAAAGATCTTATTTCCCAAAAACAACGTGTTTTTTAATTTTAGACTTGACTCTATTAAAACAATCAGATACAATAATCATTGTCACTGAACGGGGCATAGCGCAGTTTGGCTAGCGCGCCTGCCTTGGGAGCAGGAGGCCGGGGGTTCAAATCCCTCTGCCCCGACCATTTCAGAAATCCGAAGTCAGGGGTCAGAGGTCCGAGTGAATGCAGTCCTTTGTCGTGACATAGGGGTTAAGGAACAATGCTTCGAAGTCCGCTTGGGTCGGATAACGGACATCGGAAATCGCACCTCAGATATCGACGGGCGCCTGTAGCTCAGTTGGATAGAGCATCTGCCTTCTAAGCAGGTTGTCGGGAGTTCGAATCTCTCCAGGCGCACCATTTTATATTTATCATCATGGTGGATGTGGCGAAGTGGTTAACGCACCGGATTGTGGCTCCGGCATTCGTGGGTTCGATCCCCATCTTCCACCCCATAATAACAAAAGCAAGCATTGGAATTTATTTCCGATGCTTTTTACTTATAATAAAGGAATTAATAAAGAAATTTCGACTAAAATCAGCTTGACTTAACTATTTAAAAAAGTCATACTATTTTTGTAACCGTATTGAAACGGGGTTTCAGATATTGGAACTATTCTTTGACATAATGGGGGTTATTCCGTGGCAGAAAAATATGTGCAAACGTTGGAGCGTTCCCTGGACATCCTTGAGGTTCTGGCACAGTCTGATGAGGCTTTAGGTGTAACAGAAATCGGGAATCGAATCAGCCTTCATAAAAGTACAGTCCATCGCATTCTCCAGACGCTTTGTTATCGGGGTTATGTGGAGAAGGAAAGAGAAAGTGAACGCTACCGTTTAGGAATCAAAATCGTGGAGTTGGGAATCCGCTTTTTTAATGATTTAGAAATACAGAAAGTAGCGTCTTCACTTATGGCAGGGCTGGCGAAATCACTCGATGAGGTTGTCAATCTCGTTTTACCTGATGATGGAGAAGTTGTTTATATCGGCAAAACCGAAAGCTCTCATGTTGTGAGCATGCAATCCAAAGTAGGACGCAGAGCACCTATGCATTGTACTGCGGTCGGCAAGGCCATTCTTTCAACTTTGCCGGAAGATGAGGTCCTCCACATTCTGGAGGTTAAGGGAATGCCGCGAAATACGCCTAATACCATTACCGAGCCAAAGAAACTTCTCGAAAATCTGCAAGAAATCAAGGATACTAAGATCGCTATCGAGCATGAAGAAAACGAAATTGGAGTCATATGCTTGGGAACTCCTATTTTTGATTACTCCGGGCGAGTGATTGGAGCGATAAGTGTTTCCGGTCCGGCAAGCCGTATGGAGGAAAAGGGAATTGATAAGATTGGTGAGGCCCTAAAAAAGGTGGGCGAAGAAATTTCCGTCAAACTGGGTTATAATCTTTATTCATCGAAACATCGTTAATCTTGCTATGACAAACTGCTTCACTGTCAAAAAGTGTCGAAACGACGTTCTGTATAGTGGAACAAGGGGAAGCGTTTTGCCGGGGTGATCTTTAAAGGAAGGGTGATATTATGATTATAAGAAGCGGGTAATAGCGTCAAAATTTCAGTTTACGGCAATAATTATAGTATTTAAGCACTAAGATTACCCCAAATAGCATTCTTATATTCGACAAGAAGTTGCAGGATCTCCCAGTAATGATCTTGAATTCAGAAAAATTTGAGTTATAATATTCATTAGTCAATTAAATTTATTCACTTTTTAATATCTGCCTAGGTGGTCTTACCGTCTGACACGGGAAAAAAGGAGGAGATTTAAGTGGGGGTTTTGGCAGACGCATATGAAATGCTCAACACGTGTAATAAATGCGGGTCTTGCCATACAGCTTGTAAAACATACAAGGTGGATGGAGCAGAGACACGGGTTGCACGGGGTAGGGTGCAACTGATCAAGGCAGTTGTTGATGGAAAGCTAGATCCAAACGATCCAGTATATGAAGATGCGATTATGAGCTGTCTTGTCTGTGGAGAATGTGCTCTTGCATGCCCGAGTGGGGTTCATGCAAATGAACTGGTTATGCTTGCGCGACGTGAACTAAAATTACAAAAAGGAATTCATCCTTTTGTTAAATCATTCGCCTTAAAGACTTTAGCAGATCCGAAGAAACTTGACCGTGGTTTCAAACTTTTCAGGGGTATGGGAAAAAGTACACTTGAAAAGATTGATGGTATGGACTTCTTCCGGGGGATCGATATTAAGAATTTCCCTGTTGCAAAAAAACCATTTCTTGAACAAGTTCCCGAGAAGATTACAGTTAAAAATCCTCAACATAAGGTTGCTTTTTATGTGGGTTGTTTCTTGAACTACTCCTTAGATGGATCCGCCCATTCAATTGTTAAAGTATTAACCAAAAATGATTGTGAAGTGACTATCCCGAAGGATCAAGTATGCTGCGGGTTGCCGCAATATGCTTATGGAGATTTTGAAACAGCTAAGGTCAATGCCCGGAAAACCATTGAAACCTTCTTAGCTAAAGATGTCGACGTCATCCTTACCGGTTGTGCATCTTGTGCATCGATGCTTAGGAACGAATATCTTAATCTCTTTGCTGATGATCCAAATTATCTGCCACAGGTTCAAATGTTCTGCAACAAAGTTGTAGAGTTCTCTGAATATATGGCACAAATCGGTGTCGATCCTTCAAAACTCCATAATTCCACTCCGACTAAAGTCACTTATCATGATCCTTGTCACATGGTAAGAGGCATTGGTGTAACAAAAGAACCTCGTCAAATGTTGCAAATGCTTCCGAGGGTTGAATTCGTTGAAATGAATGAAGCCAATCGCTGCTGTGGTGCTTCCGGTCTTGTGCAAGCCTTCTACCACGATATTTCGACGAAGATTACTCGTCAAAAAACGAGTAACATTAATGATACCGGAGCGGACGTCGTGGCCACAAGTTGCCCGGCATGCATTTTACGGATTCAGACCGGAGTCAGTTTGGCAGGTCAACATCAAAAAGTAATGCATGTGGCTGACTTAATGGCTCAGGCTTACGAAGATTAGAATGAGTTTCGAATAAACGAAGAAGGGCGGGTAGTCATGAGCAACGCAATCATTAGTAAGTTAAAAGGGATTGTCGGCGACCCAAATGTTATTGACAACCCATCGGAGATGGCTAAATATCTTAAAGGAACCGGAAAACCGGCAGCGGTAGTCCTTCCCGGAAATGCTTCCGAGGTATCCGGTGTTGTTGCATTGGCAAACGAGGAAAATATTAAAATCTCCGTCGGTGGGCAAGTGGCTGATACCCGGGATTTAGGAGAGGGTATCGTCTTAATCATGGCTCGTATGAATAAAATCATCGAGATGGATCATCAGAATCTTGTGGCTGTAGTCGAGCCTGGGATGACCCATCAAGAGTTTATTAAGCAAGTCGAGGCAGCAGGGTTGTATTTTCCTCCGGAACCCTATGCCGTGGATACAAGTTCTATCGGTGGCTGCTTTGCAATCGGTGATGCGGATTCGCAGACCTTTAAATATGGCCCGACACGGACGTTCCTCTTGGGTTTTGAAATGGTTCAGCCTACCGGTGAAATTATGGAGATCGGGAACAAATGTATTAAGAACGTTTCCGGATTAGACTTCATCCACCTTGCAGTGGGCAGTAAAGGGACGTTGGGGATCTTTACCAAGCTGTTGGTGAAACTCTTACCGATGCCGGCTGTCAAGAAGGCCGTTGTCGCTCGTTTTGCTTCTCTGCATATGGCCAATGCAACCTTCAATACGATCATTAAACGGAATATTCAACCTGACCGCATTAATCTGATCAGCGAAAGCTTGGTGAAAGATGTTCTTCCGGGTCAAGGGCACCTTGCTTTGATCGATTTGAAAGGCTTTGTTCAGTCATCTCAAAACCTGGCGAATGAAATTGCCGCTGTTTTTAGCTTAGGCGGGGGCACAGATGTCCAAATTATCGATGATGATGCAGCTTACGAGAATGTCATTAACGCATGGCTTAAGGCTCGTCAAGCCGTGAATCATAAGCCTGAGCAAGTTATTGAATTTGCTGTGGGACCGAAAAAAATGCCGCAAGCACTTACTCAATTAGAAGGAATTGTCGGAGATCTGGGAGCTTGTCCGGGAGTTGTCGTCGAGGGATTGTTAGGATTTGCACGTGTCCTCCTGCCGGAGAATGCGGACATGACGGCTTCGGCCCAAAAGATCAACAAAATGGCGATGTCTTTGGGTGGCAATGTCACCGGCCTTTTAGGCTGCCAACTGAAGTGTGAAGCATATAATGATGCGGAAATGTGGTCTGCGACTACAGAAATTATCAATGGACTTCGCCACAAGTTTGATCCTAAAGGGATTATTAATCCTGGAGTAAGTCTGTAGGCTAAAAGATAAGGAGGGCTGAACATGTTATCCCAAACGGTTATTAATCGCTTGAAAGAAATAGTTGGGGAGAACAACGTGGTAACAGACAAAACAGGTTTGTTCTCTTATAGCTATGATGGTACATTATTATCCGGTGATGCATTAGGAGTCGTTTCTCCGCAAACCACAGAACAAGTTGTTGAACTCGTTAAATACTTAAACGAGCAAAATATTAGACTCGTTCCCAGAGGTGCCGGAACGAATGAGAGTGGTGGATCCATTCCCGTTGAAAATTGCGTGGTTATGAACTTTGCCCGCATGAATCAAATCCTTGAAATAGATACGGAAAATTATGTTGCAGTCGTTCAACCTGGAGTGATCAATTTCGACCTTCAAGTCGAACTTGAAAAGAAAGGCTGCTATTTTCCTCCGGATCCATCTTCCTATAAAGCTTCAACACTCGGAGGAAATGTCTCTGAATGCTCAGGTGGGCCTAAGTGCTTTAAATATGGGGTTACCCGCGATTATATCTTGGGTCTCGAATTTGTTCTTCCCAATGGTAAGATCATTAATACCGGAGGACGGAACTTTAAAAGTGAGCCCGGTTATGACTTGACGAGGATCTTATGCGGCTCGGAAGGAATCTTAGGATTCATCACGAAGATTATTGTCCGTGTCATACCTACACCGGTCACCACAAGAACAATGTTAGCGACTTACAACAAAGTTGAAGATGCTTCACAAACGGTTGCCGATATCGTTGCCGCCGGTATTGTTCCGACGACCCTTGAGTTAATGGACAATCTCCTGATCAATACGACTGAGGACTTCTGTCATGCCGGGCTTGCCCGTGATGCCGGAGCCGTTCTGATTATTGAGATTGATGGATATCCGTCAGATATGGATGAGCAGGTCAAGACGATCGGCGAAATCACCAAGAAAGCTGATGCGAGAGAATTCAGAGTTGCGCAATCGGCAGCTGAAGTCAATCAAATTTGGGCTTCCAGACGTTGTGCTTTCGGATCTGTGGCCCGGGTCAGACCGTCGTATGGTGTTAATGATATTACGGTTCCGAGAAGCAATTTCCCGAAAGCGATTGAGGGAATTCTTAAAGTAGCCAAAGAATTTGGAGTAACGATCGGGGTTGTAGCCCATGCCGGCGATGGCAATCTTCATCCGTTAATTCTTTTTGATCAACGGGATGCTGAGGAAGTTAAAATCGTCCATGCTGCGGAACAGGCGCTCTGTAAGATGGCCCTTGGTCTCGGCGGTACAATCAGTGGTGAGCACGGAATTGGGCTCGTTAAGAAAAAGTATCTTGATTCAGAGTTCCAACCGGTTGCGATGGAAGCCTTTAGAAAGATTAAAAGGACTTTCGACCCTGAAAATCGCGTTAACCCCGGTAAAATTGTTGAAGTCTAAGGATTCAAATATCGTTTTGGATAAAAAAAGTACCGAAGGGGCTGTTGCAAAACAGCCCCGTTTTCATGCGCCCATAATTATGGACTATTGCCAAAGCTCAATTGGCGGGATTAAAAGACGAGTCAGAAAACAGGGAAAATAAAAAATAGATTGACGGCCGGACCAGTTTGGAGAATAATGGAGTGGGGAGAAACATTATATATTAAATATGAGAGAAGATGGGAAGTTATATTAGCCGGGAAGGAGTTGAAAAGTATGCATTAAAATGTGAAGGAAGGTACTTATTTAATTACAGAAGGGTGGAAGTATAATGCAATGGTATCAAAACTATTCTGCAATCGGTGATAGCATCGGTTTAACAGCTTTAGTCGTGGCTATACCAATATTCTTCCTGTTCTGGGCATTGGCGGTTAAAAAAATGAAGGGGCATGTTGCCGGCGTCCTTACTCTGTTAATTGCCTTTGTTGATGTTGTCCTAGTTTATAATATGCCGGCAAGTGTAGCCTTTTCAGCGACCCTATTGGGGATTATGAATGGTCTATTTCCAATTGGCTGGATTATTGTTACCGCAGTTTTTTTCTATAATCTTACCGTGGAAGCCGGTCAATTCGAAATCATGAAAAATTCGATTGCCTCCCTTTCCAGTGATCGCAGATTGCAAGCCTTGCTTATCGCTTTTGCTTTCTCGGCTTTTATGGAAGGGGCCGCTGGCCAGGGCGCTCCGGTCGCAATCGCAGCTGCAATGCTGATTGGTTTAGGGTTTCCCCCGCTGCCCGCCGCTATCATTTGCTTAGTGGCGAACGTTCCTCCTGTACCGTTTGGTCCGGTGGGAACGCCAACCATTACGATGGGAAAAGTGACAGGCATCAGTGATTCCATTCTTTCATTATGCGTTGGTTTGAATGAAGCCATCATGGCTATTATTATCCCAATAGCCATGCTCATCGTCCTCTGTGGATGGAAGAAAACGAAAGAAGTGTTACCCGCCGCTTTGGTGACAGGGTTAAGTTATGCTATCCCTTCCTATATCGTTGCCCGTCTCCTAGGGGTTACGCTTCCCGCGGTTGTCGGCTCGATTACTTCACTCATCTGTACGGCACTCTTCCTGATGGTATGGAAACCAAAAACGATTTGGCGTTTTCCCGACGAAGAGGGAGTTAAAGTCAGTGACAAAAAATATACAAGTGGGCAAGTCTTTAAAGCCTGGTCGCCTTTCCTGATTCTCATGGCCTTAATGGGAACTTGGGGAAGTCCCGGGTTCAAAAGCTGGGTTGCCAATGATCTCCAATGGTTCGTGAATATCAAACATTGGCCCGGTCTTGATGGTATAGTCATGCAGACGGCACCGATTGTTTCCAAACCTGCAGTCTATGCTGCAAGCTTTAAGTGGGATTTCTTCGGTTATGCCGGAACGGCCATGCTGATATCCGCGATTATTGCAATTATTATCTTAGGGATTAAGCCTAAAACAGCGCTCCGTGTTTTAGGGCAGACCCTGAAACAACTGAGTTACTCATTGATTACGATAATGTCCGTTTTAGGTCTTGCCTATTTAGCAAATTATTCAGGAATGTCTTTCTCGTTAGGGTTAGCTTTTGCATCAACAGGAGTCCTTTTCCCCATCTTTTCGCCTGTGCTGGGTTGGTTAGGGGTATTTTTAACCGGATCAGTGACTTCATCAGCTGCCTTATTCGGGAAATTACAACAGGTTACGGCCGGACAGCTTGGCTTAAACCCCATCTTAACCGTATCGGCTAACCTGATCGGTGGTTCGGTAGGTAAACTTATTTCTCCTCAATCCATTGCCATTGCTTGTGCGGCAACGGGTCTCGTCGGCAAAGAAAATCAGATTTTCCGTAAAACCTCGAAATATTCCGTTATCCTCTTGGGTATCGTGATCATACTTGTTCTCATACAAGCCCACATCGTGCCGGGAATTGTTCCGCAAATTCCTGTAGCGGTGACGCCATAATATCAATGGTTTAATTAAAATAAATTATTTGGGGGGTATACTTTATGGATGACAGACTATTTAATTTAACAGAAGAACTGGCTCGCTTTGATGAAGAAACACCGCAAAAGGTGGCTGTTTATCAAACGGATAAAACACTTGGAGCCATGTGGTGTCTCGAGCCGGGCCAAGAAGTATTTCTGCATGCTCATCCCAACGCAGATGACGTTTGGGTTTGCCTTGAAGGGGAGTCAGGAATCTATTTTGCGGGCGAAGGTCAAGAGATCCCGATTAAGAAAGGAATGGCTATTCTCGCCAAAGCAGGTCAAACTCATGGGATGCGCAACACCGGTAAGGATCGCTTCATATTCATCGGAATTTGCGGGCCTGTCCCGGTCGAGACAGTTAAACTATAAGTAACTATAAGTAACTATAAGCAAATATAAGTTCTAACATAAAACCAAAATAATTAGCTTGCCAATCTGCTGAAAATGCGTTACAATATCACTTGTTCAGCTTTAAAAGCCTGAACAAAGATGCGGGAGTGGCGGAACTGGCAGACGCACTGGTTTTAGGTACCAGCGGGTAACCGTGCAGGTTCAAGTCCTGTCTCCCGCACCAACTATATCGCAGAAGATTGATACAATAAATGTATTCGTCTTCTGCGATATATTTTTGCCCGAAAATGCCGTATTTGCAGGCTTTTCGGGCTGTTTCCGTTTTGAAACGCGAGAACCGCCAGCCACGTCGAGCATCGATTTTTGCCTTTGTAACGCTGATTTTGAACCCAACCGTCGTTTTGCCGCCGACAAATCGTTAACGAGCAGTCATTTTGGTGCAAATCCGGATTTTTGGTGCATTTCAAAAATCCTTGGTGCATTTGCCCCGTGCCTCCATCAAGCTGTTCCTGTATCGCGGAGAAAAATCCGGTAATTGAAGTTCAAACTCGCTGCCGTCGATGAAACGGAAAATCAGCGAGCGGTCAACCTTGACCGTAACTTGCCGCACGAGTACTGCCCATGTTGTTTCGTCATCCGCAATATCCAACGGAGAACGCATAAGGAACGAATCGCAAAACCGTGTAAGTTCCGCTTTCCGCGCATTCTTCTTTTTACCTCGAATGGCCGCTGACAGATAGTCACGGCAATCGGCGATAACCTCCGACCTGCTTTCCAGCAGATGGAGCATTGCTGCATTGAACGCATACCGCAGCATCTGGTCATACAGATGCGGTGTTTTGCACTTTTCTTCTTGCTCGTACCTGTGGTTGCACTGCCACACCAAATCATCGTAGGATGTGGAGTGCCACCGTTTGGATCCGTAGCAGCTGCCGCATTCGCCGCAGATTATCATGCCGGCAAAAGTATGGCAGGTGTTGAATTGGCGCTGCACTCGCTCTTTTGCAAGCTCCTGCACATAATCGAAAAGTATCGGCTCAATAATGGGCGCGTGATTCTGAGAAACATAATACTGCGGTCGCTCGCCGCGATTGACCTGCTTTTTCTTGGTGAGGAAATCTACCGTAAAGCTCTTAAGCCGCAGTGCATCGCCCTTGTACTTTTCATTGCTGAGAATGCTCTCAACCACCGTGCATTGCCATCGCTTCTTTCCTGCCGGGGTCGGAATGTCAAACTCGTTGAGCCGATTTGCAATACTGGCAGCAGTCATACCCTCAATAAACAATCTGTATATGAGGCGCACCGTCGCAGCCTGTTCTTCATTTATAATAAACTCGCCTTTTTCCCTGCCCTTGTCATATCCGAGAAAATGCGCATACGGTACAGCCACTTGACCGTCGGCGGCTTTTTTGTATATGCCCCATGTGATATTTTCGGAAATTGACCGGCTTTCTTCCTGCGCGATGCTGGACATCAGCGTAAGTACAAACTCGCTCTTGGAATCCAGCGACCACATATTTTCCTTTTGAAAATAAACCTCCACGCCGACCGCTTTCAGCTTCCTGACATTGGTCAGTGTATCGACCGTGTTGCGGGCAAACCGGGAGATGGATTTTGTGATTATTAGGTCAAATTTGTCCGTGAGCGCATCTGCTATCATGCTGTTAAAGCCGTCGCGGCTTTTGGTACTGGTGCCTGTTATCGCTTCGTCAGAATATATGCCGCAATACACCCAATCGGCGTGTTCGGCAATGTAGGTAACGAAATAATCCAGCTGTGCTTCGAAGCTCTGTAATTGCTCGCTCTTATCCGTAGATACCCGCGCATAAGCGACCACACGCCGTTTTTTCATTTCTTGCGCCGCTGTCAGGGCAATCGGCGGCGGCACAAGCGAGACGATTTTCTTATGATTGCTCAGTTTTATCACCGTCCTCAAGCTGCGCGGTCAGCGGCTTATATTTCCGCAGTGCCTTTTTCCGCACAGCCTCAACTTCGCTTTCCTCCGCAAGCCCCGCCGCCTGGATATTCAGAAGAAGCAGCCTCGCCAGCCGATATCGTATTTCGCCTTCCATATGCTTCTGCAAAGCGCGATTGTTCTTTTTATCCATGTAGATACCTCCTTGCGCTCGGACAGGAACGCAGGTAGGATAAGTTACTCAAAAAAGCGAAAAAGTCAAGCCATATCGGCAAATATTCAATAAAAATACTCCCCACACCGTAATTGGCGCAGGGAGTCAGAGCCTTCGCTTATTCAATTTCCGTACCGTTCATCAGCGTAAACACGAGCCGCCCGTCCGCATAGACCGTCGCTTTTTCCACGACCGCCAACCACAGGCTCTCGCTGAATTCGGTGAGCGTCCCGTGCTGCCGTTCCATCGTGTCCACAAAAGCCGTGAGCACAGTGTGCTGCTTTTTACGTGCTTCCTTCTCGGCTTTGAGTTCAGTTATCCGTTTTGACACATCGTTGTACTTTGTCACCAGCTCGTCCTGCCGTTTTTTGTATGCCTTCTGATTCTGCGCTGCCGTCGCGTTTTCAGCGATGTGCTTGCGGTTCATTTCGATAAGTACCTCGGCTTCGGAGTTCTTCGCGGCGATTTCCTCCTCAATGGCTCTGCTGTCAAAAAGGTCGGCAATTGCCAAACGGCACTCGATGATGACTTCATCACGTATATCCTGCAGACCGTTCCACGCGGCTATAAACCGTGCCTTTATGTCGTCCTCGGTCATATGCGGCGTGGTGCATTTCTCGCCGTTTTTGAATTTGCTGTTACATTGCCATATCACACGGCGGTATTTATCGTTGGAATGCCACACTTTCGAGCCGTAGAAGCCACCGCAGTCGCCGCAAACAAGTCTCGTCGAAAAGCAGCTTTTACAGGTGTAGCTGCGCCCTAACGCCTTGCGCCGCGCAAACTCCGCCTGTACCATATCGAAATCCTCAGGGTCGATAATGCCGTCGTGACTATCCGTGACGTAGAATTGAGGAACCTCGCCTTCGTTTGGCTTCATCTTTTTTGTCAAAAAGTCTGTGGTAAAGGTCTTTTGCAGCAGTGCGTCGCCCTTGTATTTCTCGTTTGTCAGGATACTCTCGACGACGGTGCATTGCCACTTTTCTTTGCCGCCGGGTGTCGGAACTCCCTGCGCGGTAAGATGCTTTGCAATTGCCGTAGGCGTTTTGCCTTGCAAAAACATCGTATAAATCCGGCGCACAATCTCTGCTTCCTCTGGAACGACTTGCGGCGTACCGTCCGCGCCCTTTTCGTAGCCGAGAAACTGCCCATATGCCATTGACACCTTGCCGTCAGCTATGCGCTTGCGCCAGCCCCATGTGACGTTTTCTGAAATGGAGCGGCTTTCCTCCTGTGCCAAGCTGGACATTATCGTAATCAACAGTTCGCCCTTGGCATCAAATGTCCATATGTTTTCCTTTTCAAAGTAGATTTCAATATTGGCATCCTTGAGCTTTCGTACTGCTGTCAGGCTGTCCACGGTGTTCCGCGCAAACCGGCTGACTGATTTCGTTACGATGAGGTCAAACTTTCCATTCAGCGCATCCTTTATCATTTGATTGAAGCCGTCGCGCTTTTTGGTGTTCGTCGCTGTGATACCCTCATCCGTATATACAAAGACGAAATCCCAGTCGGGGCGCTCCTTGATATACTTGGTGTAGTAATCGACCTGCGCCTCATAGCTGGAAAGCTGCTCCTCTTTCTCAGTGGATACACGGGCGTATGCGGCGACACGCCGCTGCTTCGGAACGGACACAGAAAGATTGGAAAAGCGCGATGTGACCGACGCCGGTATCATTGTAACTGTTCGCGCCATTAGCCGTTCCTCCTTGTCGCTTTTTCCCGTGCTGCCTGTCGCTTATCATCCGTCCAGCTTTCCCGCCGTGAGCGGTCTTGCCATCCGACCGCTTTCGTTAGACCGTCTTTGAAGTGAACCTCCAGAATGTTGTCCGGCAGCGCGGTTATGAAATCTATACGCGCTGCAAAGGTGTCATCGTCAAAACTTCCGGTACCAAGAGCTTCGGCACATACGGCCTTGAGAGTTTCTTCGGGTATTTGTTTTGATGCGCAGAATTTCTTGCCCTTGGTATTGAATGTGGCACATATCCACACAAAGCCGGTTTTTGAGGTTTTGCGCCGATAATTCTTTCCGCAAACACCGCACCGTATTGCTCCCGTGAATACCGTTGTGGTGCCTTTTTTCACGGTGGTTTCGTTTGCCCTGCGCTCGATTTCTGCCTGTACCGCATCAAACGTGGCACGGTCGATAATCGGCTCATGCGCTTCCTGCACAAGATACTGCGGGAGTTCGCCGTGATTGACGCGTGTTTGCTTTGTCAAGTGGTCGGTGCGGAAGGTTTTTTGCAGGAGCAAGTCTCCCGCGTATTTTTCGTTTCTGAGCATCTTTGCAATGGTGTCCTGATGCCACCCTTTACCAAAGCGTGTAGCCACGCCCATCTCATTGAGCCGGTTGGCGATAGCCTGTTTTCCGAAGCCTTCAAGATACAGGGTAAAAACGAGTCGTACCGTCTCGGCTTCCTCTGGTACGATTTCAAAAACACCGTCCTTTGCCCTGTAACCGAGCATGGTACAGTCCCACGGTTTTCCTTCTTCGAAATTCTTCTTGATGCGCCATTTCTGGTTTTCGCTTGCCGACAGACTCTCTTCCTGCGCGTAGGATGCGAGTATGGTCAACATCAGCTCGCCGTCGGCGCTTATACTATGGATATTCTGTTCTTCAAAGAAGACGTCCGTACCGAGCGTTTTTAGTTCCCGTACCGTCTCCAGCAGCGTGACTGTATTCCGGGCAAAACGCGATATGGATTTTGTAATTACCATGTCTATTTTTCCGGCGCGGCAATCGAAAAGCAAGCGTTGAAAATTCTCGCGACTGTCCTTGGTGCCGGTTTTAGCTTCATCCGCATAAACACCGACATATTCCCAACCACGGTGTTTTTGAATTAGCTTGCTGTAATAGCTGATCTGCGCCGCCAAGGACTGCAGCATAGCATCCTTGCCGCTTGATACGCGAGCGTATGCCGCCACGCGCTGTATGTCGAAATCTTCTCGCGGCGTGAACTTTACCCGCGCAATTTGACTGTCTGACACCTGCTTCATCTCCTTTCAGGGGTCATATATTCGCTCTAAAAGGCAGATAAATCAAGGCAATTCGCGCCATATACTACACAAAGATATGCTGTATTTGATCGCTGCTTTTTCTTCGATTTTAGCATAATCGGCAGCAGATATATGTCCCTCGGACAGCCATTTTTTAAGTACGGCGACGACCGCCTTGTATTTCATGAGATTTGTTTTTCTGTCCAGTGTCATGCGCTCGCCTCCGCTTTCTTGACGCGATGCTGCGCGGAGCATTCATGACAGCAATATTTACTGTGCGGTCTGCCGTAAACCGTATATGACTTTCCACAGTGAACGCAGGTTTTTGTATAAAACGCTTTCTTGTTGATTTCGTTTGGATGGCTTTTCCACCACTCGTGACGGCAAGCGTCCGAACAAAACTTTCTCGGTTTCTTACCATTCATGTGTTCAAGCGGTTTCCCGCATTGCTTACAGAGGGGAACGCCGTTCTCATCCGGCGTGGCTGCGACTGTCGCATTTATATTTTGTCTGCGGCAGTAGCTTTTCACGGTATTGATGGAAAGCCCGACAACCTCAGCGATTGCCGCATATTTACAGCCTTCCGAGCGTAGCCGCATGATGGTTGATTTCTGTTCGTTGGTCATGGAAACCACCTCCTCGCTATACGGAGAAATGGAGGCAGTTTTGGGGAGGTATTTTCTGAAAAAAGCAAAAAGCCCGCCGAAGAAAAAAATCCTCGACGGGCATAAAACTGTAAAATTATGATTGTAGGTAACGTAACTAATCTGTGTTTATTTACTTTTTCGGTGGGCGGGTTATGCCTTAGCGGCATAGTCGAGAGAAATCCAACCGTTGCGCTTGCTTTTGTAGGACTTTAGCAGCCCCCACTTTGAAGCGCCCGCGCCGTCGGCTTCCTCAATAATAGTGAACACACCTTTACCTGTATATTTTCCCAAAGCGCCATAGTCTGTGCCGGGGCCTGTCCGAATGTTCAAATTTTCGATGGTGACGCGGACGCGGTATGGCTCTAAGGTAGCAGGCTCATCAGCAGATGCAGCAGGTTGTTCTGTGCTGGAGGCAAGCCCCGCTTTCACCTCGGCACGGAACGTGTCCATCGACTTGCCGTGCTTCGGGAACCAGTGCATCACGTCGCCGTGATTGCTGGCAATCCCCAGCTTGTAACCCTCGCAGTGGCAGATAACATCCTTTTCAGTGAGATTGTACTGCTTGCAGAGATATACGCAAAGCTCCACGGCTTCCTTGTAAACAGCAGAAAAATACGAGGCATCGGTCAGACCGTCCTCACAGATTTCAAAGCCGCTATGCGTATCGTTGCCGGAGCCTTTTGAACCGCTGCCGCAGTGCCAGCCGCGCATATTCCACGGCAGCGTTTGATAAGTAGCTATCGTTCCGTCAGCCAGCTTGCCTATGAAGCCGTGGACGCAGACCTGCCGTCCATCCGGCTTGTCCTGATTCCAGTGGTTGTTGTACTGGTTTTTCCCCAGCAAACCGTCGTCGGGACCGACATAGCGTTTCAGGTTGGGGTTGTTCGCCCCGGTGGAATGCACCATGATACCTTTCGGTATGATGGTTCTGCCCGCCTTATAGCAGGCGTTGTTGGTCAGAATGAGTTTATGCAGGTTCATTTAATTATCCTCCTTGCCAGACCTATCGTGTAATTGTTCAAGTACTTCTTTCAGTTTTGACGGAATAGGCAGCCCCAGATGTCCGGCGTTTTCGAGCATCGACACACCCTCATTGGACAGATAAAAGAAGATGACCGCAGTACGCAGCACCCCAGCCTGCCCCAGTACTTGGACGTCGATGATGTTTCCGATACCGACCATCATAAAAATGAGCACCTTTTTGCAGATGCCCTTGAAGCCTACCTCGCTGGACAGCTTCTTGTCCACAATCGCGCACATGACGCCCGTGATATAGTCTATAACCACGAATGCGATGAGCGCATAGAGAAAGCCGTCAGATCCTCCGAGAAACCAACCGAGCCAGCCGCCGATAGCAGCGAGCATAAGTTGGATCCATGTCCAGATTTCTTTCATAATGAATTCCTCCCTTAATAAATCGTCACGCCGTTCAGATTTGGTTTTTCAGACGCTTGGCCAATTAAATCCGAAAGACGCGCTTTGCCTTTCCGTCCGCCGCTGTCCACGGTGAACGCCGTATAGAAACCGCCCCTACCGAAATTGTGCGTCACATCCGTGACGGTACCGAGGGTTTCGGTCTTTGCCCCGCTGATAATGCGTACCTCATCGCCGATGGTGAGCTGAGGCGTGAAGATGCCGATGAAGCTCTCCTGCCTGCCTGAAATGGCGATGGTCTGCGCCAACTCCTCGGCCATAGCTGTTATCTCGGCAAGCGTCGCGCCGTCGGCGGCTGTAACGTAGGTCGTTCGATGGGACGGCTGAATCCACCACTTGCTTCTGGGGACAGTGGCGTAAACCGTGTTTTCCGGGTCGGCACAGGTGACGCAAACCCTGTTGACCGCCTCCGAATCGTCATATTCCACGCTGAAGCTCCAGCAGGTCTTGTCGCGTTCGAAGGTGTATACGGTGGGCTGGTCGAAGCGGGCGTCGGTAGCCGCCGCAACACCGATGACGCCGTTTGCCGTTTCATCGACCTTCCAGCTGTCAAGCAGAGAGATCACCCGCTTGACGCCGTCCAGCATGGTGACATCCGGTTCAAAGCGCAGTTTCCATGCCTTTGTACTGTCGCCGACAAAAAAATTCTCCACCTCGGCGAGACGAAGAATCTCCTGCAGGTTCAGCTGAAGCGTCGTACCTTCAAAGGTGTTGTCCTCATTGAAGGTCTGTTCCTTCAGCAGCTTGCCGATTGCGTTTCTGGCAGACACCGATACTTTTTCGTCCGGGTATGAAACCGAAGCGCGGTCAATATAGAAAATACCGAGCGCGATTTCGCCGCTGTCGCCGAGTGAAAAGTACAGTTCCATCTTGGTGCCGGGTGTCACGAAAGCACGGTAGCGATTGAGCAACGCCCCCTTGATGTTGAGCAAGGTGCAGGACATCTGAGAGACCTCGCTGCCGATGCTGAATTTAACTGACCCGTCGACAAAAGAATTTGTTATATCTGTAGGCAACATATACATCACAAAACGGTGGTCGCCTTCGGCACTCCAGAAACCGTATGCACCGAAATGCGCCACTTTTTTGATGCTTGGATACGACACCGTTTCATCGGGCGATATCCTGCCGGTTTCGGTATAGGTCAGATTATCGTACAAACCGAGAACCGGATCTGCAGTGCTTCCGGCCACGGTGCCGTCGACGGTGAGGTAGATGAAACGGAGCAGGTTGTCCGAGGTGTGGATCACCTGCGGATACAAGCCTGCTCCGGCGTCAAGGGTATATTCAAATGTCAGCGTCATGGCGTCACCCCCGTTGCAGTTGCACCGAGTAGGTGAAGCGCAACAGATTATTCTCGGTCTTGAACGGATATTCAAGCGCAAAGCTGGCAGTAATCGCCGCGCCGTCGGCAGGCGGTGTTGTGAACTTTAGCCCCGGCACGGTCTTACCCAAAAAGAAGGTAGAGCCGAAGCTCTGACCGTCTCTTGTCGGAAAGCTCTGATAGTATAAGCTGTATGTCCAACTATAGCTGATGCTGCCCGCCACGGTTAAGGTCTCCACCTGTTTTGTTCCCGCATTGCCCGTGGCGTCCACTGTGGAGGTCGCTATAGCAGTTAAGCCGGTGCAAGTACCGTTAGCGATGCTGATGTTGAGCGTGGCGTCATTGTCCGCCGCCGTTTTCGCGGTCAGCCGTACATATCTGCCGTTATCCGCGCTGATTGTGAAGAAGTCGGTGATGTCGGAATTGAGCGCGAGAGCGGCGTTTACCTTTGTCGCGACGGTCGTCGCCGAGTCGCCGCTTGCAACCGGCACGGAAACGGTAATCGGCGAGTTCGCCATTCCGGCAGCCGTAACCACGACCGTCGCGTTTCCCGCTGTCCCGACGGTTCCGGTCACATAGATGTTTTCCTGCTGCTTTACGGCGGCTACTCCGGCAGTCGTATTGGTCGAGGTTGAAACGGTGATCAAGCCCGCGCAAGTCCCGTTTGACAGCGCAATATTCAAGTTTGAGACATTGGCAACCGGCGTTTTTGCGGTTAAAACAACATTTGCATCCGAAACCGACGCATCATATAAGGCTGAAATGTATTCATTGCTTTCAAGAGCGGCTTTTATCTTGCCCGCCACAACGCTCGCCGTGTCCAACGAGGCCACAGGCACGGAAAGGGTGATCGGCGAGCCTGTCATGCCACTTGATGTGACCACCACGGTGGCGTTGCCTTCGCCGCTCAAAAACGCCCTCCAGTACCGCGCCGAAACCTCCGTGAATTTCCAGACCTGACTTGACCTTGAAAGCCCTGATACATCCGTCCAGTCGGTTTCGTTGTTTGAATACTGTATTCGGAGTGTATCGAGCCTTGCTGTCGGGACGGTCAGAATATCAATCTTCAGTGTATTGCAGGACTTTGCCGAGCCGAAGTCTATTTTAATCGGATTCACATCGCTCACCGTGCAGGAGGATGGGTATAACGTCGTGTCGTAGCAGTTCCACCAGGCAAGCGGGTCGCGGTAAGAATAACTGCTGCTTGGAGTCTTTGACGCAAGGTCGCCGAAGGAGACTCCGGTGCTTTTGCAGGTCATCGCCGCCGTATGGTAATTTTCATACCAGTCGCCGCAGTTATTTTCAATGTCCACGGTGTAGTCCGTGTTTTCTGTCATTTCCGTATCGTTTACAAAAATACGGACGGTACCGGACTGAATCAGCGGGCATTTCAGACTGAACTCGGTGGTAATGCCGTCGCCCTCGCCGATGACGAGATGGTCGACCGCATAGGGCGGAAAAACGTCGTGGTTCGGGAAGGTAAACGCCCCGACCCCGGCGACGCCGAGGTGCTTGACCAGCCGATTGTTGCACTCGCTGTCAAGGAACGTGGTGACAGGCAGATCGTACTGATAGGTGGTGGTATTGCCGGTGCCGCCGCTGAAGGAATAGCTTTTGCTGCCGGAATATTTCAGGTTCATATCCGAAGCGTAGTCCACTGGGAAGCGGGAAAAACGAACATACCCGTCCGTATCACCGGTAAGCAGCCACTTAAACAGATAATTTTTATCTGCCGTGGGATATACGCCGTTCGAGCCAAAGCCGGACGGGGTGCAGGTAGCGTAGAAGGTCGCCGTAATATACACCACGTCCGTATCGGTCTTGGCAATGGCGATCTGGTTTCCTTCGGAGTCCTGAAGCATGGCATGGGACATGATGTAATAGTAGCTTGAAAAGGTGCCGCTGTAATACCCTTCGAGAGCCACCTCGGTAATGGTGGAGCCGTTGCACTCGGTCGCTTCCAGCTTGATCTGCTTGGTCGTATGCGATGTGGGGTATTCGTAAACCGTCTCCAATGTAGTCACGGCTTTGCGCGTCAGATGCGTGAAAAGAGCGGTATCCGTGACGGCGGGTGTCCCCGTTCCCGTGCCGACCGCGATATATCTGAACAGGTCTGCCGTTTTACTAAGTGGAGAAGCGGTCAGCCTGCTGTTAAAATAGTAGTTTGTAATGACGTTGAAGCCGACCGCCGTCTGCTTGACCTTGCCGCTTGCGGCGTCGACCACTTTGACGTCAAAACGGTTGTGAAGAACGGCTCGTTCTTGTATGTTCATTTTGAAAACCTCCTAAATCGGTAATGTGGAAACAGGCTGCAGGCTCACAGACGCGGACACAACCTCAATGACCGCCGTATGTGTGGGCTGGAAACACTGGATAAATACCGCCTCGTCAATCCATGCCTGCGTTGAAACTATGGATATGCCCGCCGTTTCGTTTTCAAAAGTGAAGTAGTCCATGGTTTCTGCGGCGGCGACAGCGCTCAGAGCGGGTATAAACCATCTTTGCGTCCCAAGTTTGTAATACCAGAGAGAACGGTATTCCGGCATTGTAATGGTTACCGCTACCGTCCTGCGTATATCGGCGTTCGTATAAAGGACAAGCGCCTGTTCCTCGCTGTCATAGGAAGCGGAGATAACGGTCACCCCTGAAACGGAGAGGGTGCATTTCACTGGGAATCCCGCATCGATATCTCCGTATAAAGGCTTTGTGAGGTGAAGCTTGAAGCCGTAACAAACGAAACCCGTCTCGCGGTTCAACTTCTCGACAGAAGCCACGGAGATTTCTTCGGTGTCCGGCTCGTCCAGCAGAACATAGGGATAGGCAGTATTGCCGGAAGCGTATTCAGTGTTCAGCGTGTCCAGTTCGGTTATATCGGAAATCCACATCTTCACATTGGAAGCGTTGATATGGACTGTTTCCGGCCGGACGCTCATTCCGGCATAATTGCGGTGCGTCAGTGACAGCAGCATCCGGCCGTTATTCTGTGTCAGGAATCCGATACGGAAATCGTTGGTACGGATAACCGACAGCGTCGTGTTGCCCGTGCCAAGCGTGGACACCTCATGCTCCGCTTCCCAGACATAAGAGCCGTTCTCCTGACAGCACAGCGCCCGGTAAAATACCGAACCGCTTTTGAGGTAGCCGATGATTAAGCCCTGGTCGAGGTCCTGTTCAACGCTGGACTGCCAGCCCTTGCAGGCAGATATCTGGGAAACGCCGGTGGCAAGCAGAGAGGCATTATCGCTGTCGCGCCAGACCTGAACATATAGATTGCCGTTCCACACATAAAAAACATAAGGGTATTCCTCGGTTTGTAGGTAATACCATTCCTTTTCGGCGTTCATTATCCACACGCCGTTAAATTCAATCGCCACATCGGTCGCCGCTCCGAGCGTCCACTGGTACTCCCACGGATACTCCAAGCCCGCCGGAAACTTCCGTTTATATACTTTGGCAATACCATCGTCCAAACAGATGGCATACGCCAAAGATAAATCGGATTCACCGGCGGTCTGGCGCACAGCCACATCGCCGAACGCGGGAGCAATATCTTCGTGAATCGGCTCGGAAAGCAGCGAGTTTACGGAGGTCTGTGTGGCTACCACACGGAGCTTTGCTAAGCTGTCCGTGTTTTCCACCTTGAAACGGTTTACAAGTTTTTCTTTCAGCGCCGTTGGTATGCTTCTCATGGGTCGCTCACCTCGCTTACCGCCGCAAGGGTGGCTGTGACCTTATACCAGCCTGCTGCCTGATAATCAAAGTCACCGAGTTCAACAATTCTTCCGGTGAAAACGCCCTGTTTTACAGAGCATTCAAGCAGCGGAACGCTGTCCTCGGCTGCCATCAGCACGGTTTTCCCGGCTTCATTAACATAGAGCGCCAGCTCATAATGCACGGTCGGCGAACCGAAACGGGTCAGATACTCCGTCCCGTCAAGGGCTGTCTGCACCGTGCGGATGACCTCCTGTGTTTTTCGGAAGCTGACAAAGCGCGTAATGATTTCACTTGTCTCTGCATTTTTGAGATAACTCATACGCGCACCTCCTGTCTGAGCCGGTCGATGATGATGTCCACAACCGAGGTCATTTCACCGGCGGAATTGACACCCTCCACCCGGATAACGCCCGTATGCTCCACGGTTTTCTTTACATCGAGCGAGGTGTCGTTCATCACTTTTTGGATGCCGGTATTCATATCAAGGTCAAAGTCGGTGGGGATTGCGTTTGTAATGTCTTTTTCAACGCCCTTCATGGCATCGGTGAAGCCCTCGCCGATACCAAGACCCATGTTTTCGCCGATTCCGGCAAACACCTTTGATGGTGAGTTGATTCCCAACAGGCTTTTTGCGCCGTCAACAATACCGGAGAAGAAATCGGATACCTTTTCGCTGATCCAGGAGCCGAGGGATTTAATGCCTTCCCACAGACCCGTCACGATGTTCTTTCCGATTTCAAACACAGCGCCTACCGCTTTTCCGAGGCCGGTCACAATGGCCGCGATAATTTCCGGCAGTTTTGCTACAAGCTGCGGTATCGCTTTAACAAGCCCGACTGCAAGCTGAACGGTAAGTTCGATGCCCATTTCAATGATTTCAGGAAGGTTGTCCGTGATGAAATCAATAATGGTCGTTATGATTTCTGGCAGTGCGTCTATCAGTTCAGGCAGCGCGTTTAAAAGCCCCTCCGCCAGCCCTTTTATAATGGCAAAGGCGGCTTCGAGGATTTTGTCCATATTGTCGAGCAGCACTTGAACAATCAGGAGGATTGCCTCGACGATGGATGGAATCAGTTCCGGCAGAGCATCCGCAATGCCCAATGCCAGAGTCACGATCATCTGAATAGCGGCTTCAATGATGGCGGGTAGATTGTCGATGATGCCTTGAACCAGTGTAAGAACAAGCTGCAGAGCGCCTTCCGTAATGGCAGGCAGAGCTTCAATCAAGCCTTCGAGCAGAGTCATGACGATAGAGGACGCACACTCCACGATGGTAGGCAGATTTTCAACAATCGCGTTCACGATAGCCATGACGATGTCCATGCCGACCTGTATGATTTTCGGTAAATGCTCCATGATCATGTCGGCAAGCCCGCCGACCGTGTTGCCAATAACCTCGCTGATTTTGCCGAAGTCGTCCCCGGCGTCCACCAATCCGGATGTGAAATCGCCGAGCAGTGTGGTTCCCTCATCCGCAAGCGTCTGAAGCTGCGGAAGAAGAACAGTACCCATCACGCGCTTGGCGGCTTCCGAGCCTTGCTTCAGCCGCTGAACGGAATCATCGAAGGCACCGAGTTTTTCGATGCTCTCCTCACTGAGAACAGCGCCCATGCGTTTTGCTTCTTCTGTCAGCGCGGCAATGCCTTCGCTGCCTTGGGCAATGAGCGGATTCAAGTCCTGCGCCGATTTTCCGAACAACTGCATGGCGAGCGCGTCACGCTCCGTTTCGTTGGAGACTCCGCCAAGTGCGTCGATGACCTCCCAGTAAACGTCCTCACTGTCTCGGAGATTGCCGTTGGCATCGGTAACCGATACGCCAAGCCGTGCGTACGCGTCGGCATATTTTGCGGAACCGTCTGCCGCGCTCGACATCGACTTGACGTTCTTCGCCATAGAGCCAGTCAGCGTGTCAAGCGACACATCCACCAGATCGGCGGCATAACTGTACGCCTGCAGACTCTCAACCGACATACCTGTCACGGTGGACTGTGTCAGCATTTCATCCGCGTATGCGGCGGCTTCCACGGTCATATCCACGAGAGCTTTGCCCGCGCTGATTGCGGCGGTGCCGACAGCGGCGAAAGCCACACCCATAGCCGCGCCGATACCCTTGACTACTGAACCGAGCTTTTCAAACTTGCCGCCGGAGGAATCGGCTTCCTTGCCCGTTTTTTTAAGCTCGTCTCCGAATTGGTCGGCTTGCTTCTCGGCATCGTCAAAATTGTCAGCCACATTGTCCAGAGCCTTTTCGTTGTCCTTCAGTTCGCGCTCCATGCCGTTGAGTTCCGCCTGCGCGTTATTCAGTTGCACCGCCCACTGCTGGGTGCGGCGGTCATTTTCACCGAAGGAGTCTGAAGCGTTTTCCAGCGCCTTGCGAAGCGTTTCAATTTTATCTTTCTGTGCGTTGATCTGTTTTGTGAGTACCTCATTTTTGGAGGTGAGCGACTCGACACTGGTTTCGTTTTTGTCAAAGGACGATTCGACCAGCTTCATTTCACTGCCGAGAACCTTGAACGACTGGTTGATGTCGGAGAGCGCCTTTTTAAACTCTTTTTCGCCCTCAACGCCGATTTTTAAGCCGAAATTGTCCGCCATGCCGTCTCACCTCCTCAAAAAGGGCATGAAAAAGGCACCCCTTTCGGAGTGCCAGTAAAATGGGCAAATATTAGGTTATATCATATGAAAATACTCAAACGCTTTACGGATAGCTGCTTGCTTTTCCACCGGGCACGGGTGAGTACGGCTATCTGGCGAATAGCGGTTATTCGCCATTTTCACAGGCAATCCGCAAACCTCTTTCATGTGAGCTATCCAGCAGGTCTTTACACAGTACCCATATTTTTTCTGAATAAAATCTTGGATTTCTTTATAGGTCGCCATATAGCTGTTTACCTCCTTAATTTTTTTCGGTACGCAAGCGAATAAAATTGCCTTTCATAGCCTCGAACATTTCAGGATAGTGACCACACCTTGCACGCATCTGATTGTATTTCGCTTTTTCACCATTTTTTTGGACATACAATCCACGCTCATAAACGGCATCAGCAAGTTCTGACGCATGCATTTGGTGCCCCTCGGCTTCGCTCAAAACAATACGCATCGCTTCCTGCAGGGTGAGCGACGTTGTGGTTGGAGTAATCGGATTTGAAATGGGATTCTCCTTGAGATCATCCGCTTTCGGCTTCTCAGTCTCAACGGCCAATTGAGCCTGCATGATAACATACAAAGGGGCGTTGTCTTTGAGCAGCACAACCTGTCCGTACTTATCCACCACTTTTAAAATCTCGTCTGGCGTCTGTTGGAGCTTCTCGAGTGGAAGCAAAGTTTCAATGTTAATATTCATCGCAATCACCTCGTGAAATAAATGTATCACGATAAAGCACATTTGTCAATATATTTGTACGAACAAATAACAATTTGTTCGTACAAATATACGTTATACGCCGCTTGGTATGATTTCGTCGATGTAACACTCGCGTTTCGGCTTTGACAAACCGTTAAACTGCTTGTATACCTCCCACTGGTCGAGCAGGTGTCCGATCGGCATCAGCCATACTTCAGACTCCGCCCGACCGAGCAGGGTCGTTCCATAAAAAATCAGTCGGGCAAACAACTCTTCATCGCTTACCCGACCTGAGCGTTTTTTGAGGGTTCGTCCTCGCTTTCCACATGGCGCTTCGTGCCTTTATACATCGCGTCCATGATGGCATTTTTGTAATCCGAAAGCTCAAAGGGCGAAGTGAGCAGTTCGACCGCTTCCTCCGTGAGCAGCTCGCGCTTTTTTGCAGGATTTTGCAGATTGTGTACCAGTACCGACTGATTGGCGAGCAGCGTGATGAGCCATACGATTTCATCGAGAGCCATCTCGAAATTCTCGCTTTTCATCAGCTTTTCGCCGAGATTGGAAAGCCCGCCGTAGCGCCCGGCGATTTCTTTCGTCGCTTTTGTGGTGAGGAGCATCTCATACTCCGCGCCGCCGATGGTAATTTTCGTGCTTCTTTCGTCAGCCATTAGGCTTCACCTCCGGTCTGCGCTGTGAACACAGGCTCGTAGACCTGTGTGTACCAGCCGGTGATAACGGAAGCCGGAACGCTCGTATCGTCCTCATTCACTTCGGCTTTCCATGGATGTTTGCCGTTCCCATCCAGCTTGTTACGGCGGAAGACCGTACCTTCGATGGTCGGAGTGGAGAAGGTGATGCTGTCGCCCTTGGTAGTAAGGTTGGTCGCCGGAATGCCGAATTTAACTCTGTAAAGCCAGAAATAGCGGTACTTTCCGTTTGACTTTTTTGCACGGAAGCCTACAGCGACGGGAGTACCGCCGTCCTCGCTGCCGGACACCACGACGTGATTGTCATCAAGCTTTGCGCCCGTCAGGTCCTCTGCGGCCGTAACGCCGATATCGTCGATGCCCAGCGAGAGAGTGCCGCTCTTGAATTCTTTTACAACCTCGGCGGGTCCGTCGTCCGCGTAAAGCGTCGCTTCCGCAAGCTCGACCGACAAATCCGCTTTCATCGCCTTGGCGAGTGAAATGGGAGTACCGTAAGTTTCGGTGCCGTCCGTTGCCTCTGTGATTTTAGAGTAGAACAGCTTATCAAGCCCGATAGTAGCCATTTGTTATTCCTCCAGTTCATAGTTTTTCGCCACATCGATGGCGTAATGGTGATAGCCGGTATCGTCCTCATGTCCGATATACCGGCGGTCAGTTATGGTGAAATCCGCGTTCAGCAGAGCGCGGACAATTTGGTTTTTAATAGCTGTGTAGCTGCCCTTATCAAAAAGGGACAGCCGCGCTTCCTGTGTTTCATGTCGCGGTCTGTCGTCGGAATACAATTCAAAAGTATCTGCCAGCGGCGTAATCACAGCGTATCTGTCCGGGGCGGATTTTGAAAAAACGCCTGTCTCAACGGGGACAAGCGGCGAGAGGAGGGTGTTCAGTTCTTCCAGCAGGCTCATATGTTTTCGACCTCCTTTTCGAAAGCCGCGATCATCGCGTCAACGCAGGCGTTTTTGCTTGCCGATTTTGCGGGCTTCAGAAAGGGCTTCGGGGGCTGTCCGCTTTTGCCGTATTCGAGAACACCGGCAATCATGGCGTTGCTTATGCTGCCATCCGGGCTCCGGGCGTCGGAACGAGGTTCTGAAAAGCCTACTTTTACGTTGAAATTCCCGTCTTTATCCTGTCTTGCGGAGGAAACGCCGAGCGCCGAGAGCAGCTCGCCCGTAGAACGGCTTTCTTCCTTTGTGCCGCTGCCGATAACAGCTTGCAGGTTGGACTTTACTTTTGCTTCCACAACCTCGCCGCCTGCTTCCAGCACCTTTGGGATAATTTCGTCTGTTTTCTCTCCGAGCCGTGAAAGCTTCAGAAGGAAGTCCTCCGGCATTTTAATAGTCGCTTTAGCCACTGGGCTTCACCTCCTTGGCGAGCACCTCAATGTACATCCTGCGACCTTTCACATCTTCGACCGAGGTAATTTCAAAGTGTGCCCCGTCGTTCACCACAATCATCGCGGTCGTGACAACAACGCCGGGAATACAGCGAAAACAGAAAAGGTCGGTGGCTTCAGAGAAAGCGGCTCTGTTAGCCCATTTTTCGGTGCCGTGCCGACCCTCCCGGTACGCTCTGACAGACGCGATAATTTCATCCGTTTCGATGGAAAAGCCCTCTGAATCCTTGACGGTTACCTTCTGTACGAGGTCGATAAATGTGTTCATCTTACCAAAACTCATGCTCACACCTTCCAATCCCGGTCGAGCCGCAGAAGCAGATTGACCGTGTCCCAAACCTGCTGTCCCGCCTGCACATTGTCGGCAAAAAAGCCGCCCGTGCTGCCGTCCCTGGATTCATAGAAATGGGACGACAGCATGATGACGGCTTGCTCGGTAGTCGGTGGCATAGTATTGGTGCTGTAATAATTTTCAGCCAAATGCTGATAGCTTTCGGCGTATTTGGTGGCGGCGGTGATGAACATCTGCAGGAGTTCATCATCCGCCGAATGCTCCAAAATGAGATTTGCTTTCACTTTCTCAAGCAGAGTGGCCATCACCGTTACCTCCCTCCGCTTACGCGCTCATCTTAAGAAGCTGTATTCCTTCTGCGAGAATAACCTTGCCGTCCACGCGCTCGGTGGCAAGGAATCCGACCTGACCGTTTCCGGCATAGAGCTCGTTCAGACGCTGAACGGTGCGACCCATGCGGTCAGCAATCCAGTAGTTCGAGAAATCGCCGAAAGCAATAGGAAGAGCGCCTGTCGCTACAGTGGGAGCATATGGAGAAGTGTAAAGCGGATAACCGAGCAGACGGTCGGGCTGTCCTGCCTGAACGCTCGGCTGCCAGAGATATGCGCCGTTGTTGTCCTTCAGCTTGCGCAGCGCAGAGACTGTCACATCCCGCATGAGGAACACAGCGTTTCTGCGATACGGGGATTTCAGTGCATAGATGAGGTCAATGAGGTTGTCCACGGTGATTGCAGTCGCGCTGCCAGCCGTTACGCCCACAGTACCGCCGTTTGCGGTGAAGATGCCCGTAGGCTGTCCGCTGCCGGTGCCGATGCAGAACGCTTCTTCCTCGGACACACCAAACGCACGGGCAAACTCATTTGCAATATAATCTTCAAGGTCGAACACGGAGTCCTGCAGCAGCTCGACACTGACCTTCACAAGGTCGGTCAGCTTGAACGCGTCGATGGTTTTCTGTGCGAAGGTCGGATTGCTTTCGGTATAGGAGGAGTTTTCAGGCGTCCACTGCGCAGTGGAATGCGTAGCCGCGATGGGGATTTTACGCTCCGCCGAGGTTGTGATGGTCTTGGCAATAGAGCGGATAACATTCGCTGCTTCAAGCCCAGTTACGATCTGATGCTCAAATTCCTCCGGCACAAGGAAGCCGCCGTCAGCATCGACGCCCTCGCTCATGATATTGTGAAGCAGGGTCTTGCCGCGCAGGATGCGACCGAAATCCTCTTTATACTCGGCAGACGCCCTCGTGCTGGTGGGCTTCATGCTGCCATCGGTGGGCTTGCCCGTGAGCGGCTTGCTGGTCGGCTGCGCCATTGCAGCGTCTCTTGCCACACGGTCTTCCTCAATGGCGATCTGACGCGCCATTGCATCCACATCCGCGAGCATATTCTCGTAAGTAGTGTTGTCTTCGGGAGAAAGAACGCCATCCTTTGCCCTTGCGTCGAGAAACGCCTTTGCAGCGTCCCACGCCTTTGCGCGCTTTTCACGCATTTCGAGTACCTTTTTCACAATCAAATTCCTCCGTTAAATATATTTGCGGGCTTGCAGTTTCTGCATAGCCGCATCGATGGAAACGCCCTGTGGCGCATCCTGCTTCTTTTGCTCCGACTTCGGAGCGGGTTTAGATATGAGCTTGTTCACGAGCGAGTTAGTAACAGCCCTGCGGCTGAAAGCAAAGACGACATCATCGGTATGGCCGCGCTTGGCGTCCTCCAAGATGCCGTCCGCAAAGCCCATCTCGATAGCCTTGTTTGCGTTCATCCACGTTTCACCGTCCATGAGATGCGAGATTTTCGCTCTTGACTGCCCGGTCTTAATTTCGTAGGCGTTGATGATACTCTCCTTGACCTCGTCCAGCATGGCGATGGCTTTCTGCATTTCCTCGGTGTCGCCGATAGCCACAGTCAGCGGATTGTGAATCATGAGCAGCGAGGTCGGTGCCATGAGCACCTGCGTTCCAGCCATAGCGATAACGCTCGCTGCCGACGCCGCCAGACCGTCGATTTTGATTGTGACATCGTGTGGGTAGTCCATGAGCATGGTATAGATCTGACTTGCCGCAACGCAGTCGCCGCCGGGCGAGTTGATCCACACGACGATGTCGCCATCGCCGGACATCAGTTCATCCTTGAACATACGAGGGGTAATGTCGTCGTCCCACCAGCTTTCGTCCGCAATGGTGCCGTCAAGGTAAAGGGTGCGGACACCTGTGCCACCTTCGGTGGCGCTTTCCTCGTCTTTGTCCCAATTCCAGAAATGTTTATTACTTGCTCTGCCCGGGGACTTGCTTGGGTTTGCCGCCCGTTTTGTTTTGTCCATCTGATTTTTCCTCCGTTTCGGTTGTAGTAGGTTGTGAAGCCGTATTTGCGAAAGCACCGGCATCCTGCAGCTTGGTCATCGCGCCATTTATAAGGTATAGATCGCCGCCCATTTCGGCGGGGATGCGATCGAGATTTTCAAGCTCGCGGATGTCGTTGGCGGACATCCAGCCGTTTTGCCGAGCTGTCGCATAGCCAGTCATTCTGCTGGCATAATCGCCGCGAAGCAGGCCGTCCACATTGAATTTAGTGAAAATATCGCGCTTTTCGCTGTCCAAGAGGAGCGAGCGGTTCATTGCCTGCTCCCAGCGCACGACCCACGGGTCGAGGGTGTATTTCACGAATTCGAGCGACTGCTGCTCAATGTTGGAAAAGCTGCTTTTTTCGAGGTCGGCCAGCATATGCGGCGGCACTCGGAAAATGCGAGCGATCTCGTTTATCTGAAACTTGCGTGTTTCCAAAAACTGCGCTTGTTCCGGTGAGATGGCAATCGGCGTGTATTTGAGACCTTCCTCCAGCACGGCGATTTTATTGCTGTTTGCGCTGCCGCCGAAGGTCGACTGCCAGCTTTGCCGTATGCGCTCCGGGTCCTTTATCGTGCCGGGGTGTTCGAGGACACCTGACGGTGCCGCACCGTTGGCGAAGAACTTCGCGCCGTATTCCTCGGCTGCGATGGCAAGCCCCACGGCGTTTTTCGCCATCGCTATCGGTGAATAGCCTACCAGCCCGTCATAGCCAAGACCGAGGATGTGCAGCACATCACTGGGTGCAAGAATGACGTCGCTTTGCGCGGCTTTGCCGACCTCCGGCGAATCGTCGCTGTTTTTTGTATAACGGTAATAAAGCCGTCCCTGCGAATCTCTGTCCACCTTCATTCGGTTCGGCATAAGCGGATAGAGTGCCACGACCTCACCACGGGCATTGCGAATAATCTGAGCGTAGGCGTTGCCGGAGAGCAGAAGATGATTCATCATGGTTTCTCGGAACACAAACGACGTCATTTCCGGGTTCGGCTCATCGTGCAGAACGTGCCATAACGGATGGCCGAGATATTTTTCCTTGCTGCCGTCGTCGCCGTATTTATACACGAACAGCGGCAGACCGGCGATTGCCTCCGCCAAGATGCGGACACAGGAGTAGACCGCCGTCATTTGCATGGCGGTATGCTCGTTTACAACCTTACCGGAGGACGATCCGCCCCACATAAAGCTGTACCCGCCGCCCAAGTTTTTAGGCTTGTCGCGGGGCTTGAAAATGCCTGATAAAATGCCCATCGGCGTTTACCTCCAATTAAAAAACGAGCAAACCGCGCGTATCGTACACGCTTTCGCCCGTATCATTACCGCACCGTATCGCCCGGTCGAGCGCCATAATGGTGGCGACCGCGCCGTCGATTTTCTCTGTGGATTTTTCCTTGTCCGGCTTGATGTTTCCCGCCGGATCAGTGCGGATATAAATGTTGTCCATCATCCAGCGCAGCACCGGGTGTCCGCCATGTGTGAGCTTTTCTTCCAAGGTCAGTTTCATCAATTCCTTTGTTGGCGGGGACATATCCTTGAAGCCCTGACCGAACGGAACGACCGTAAAGCCCATACCTTCAAGGTTTTGTACCATCTGCACAGCGCCCCAGCGGTCGAAAGCAATCTCGCGGATGTTGTATTTTGTGCCGAGTTGCTTGATAAAGGCTTCTATAAAGCCGTAATGCACCACGTTGCCCTCGGTGGTTTGCAGAAATCTCTGACGCTCCCACAGGTCGTAATACACATGGTCGCGCTTGACGCGCAGTTCAATGTTGTCCTCCGGTATCCAGAAGAATGGCAGGATGGCATACTTGTCGTCTTCATCTTCCGGTGGGAACACAAGCACAAAAGCTGTGATGTCGGTAGAGGACGAGAGGTCAAGACCGCCATAACAGACGCGACCTTCAAGCGCCTTTTCGTCCACAGGAAATGCGCATTTATCCCACTTATCCATTGGCATCCAGCGTACAGCCTGTTTGACCCACTGGTTCAGGCGTAGCTGTCGGAAGCTGTTTTCTTCGGACGGATTTTGCTTTGCGCTCTCACAGGCGGCTTTCACTTTGTCTATACCTACAGTGATCCCCAACGACGGATTGACGCGCTTCCACACCTTTGGGTCTGTCCAGTCGTCTTCCTGCGTCGCGCCGTAAATAACGGGATAGAAGGTGGCATCCTTTTTTCGCCCTTCAATGATGTCCTTCGCTTTCTGATGCACCTCCCAGCAGATGCTGTTCTGGTTGTCTCCGGCAGTAGTGATAAGAAAATACAGCGGCTGCATTCTCGCATCGCCGCTGCCTTTGGTCATGACATCGAAGAGTTTTCTGTTCGGCTGCGTATGCAGCTCGTCGAATATAACGCCGTGCGTGTTGAAGCCGTGTTTGTTTGCCACGTCCGCCGACAGTACCTGATAATAACTGCCGGTGGGGATATAAATCAAGCGCTTCTGTGTAGCCATGATTTTTACCCGCTTCGCCAGCGCCGGACACATGGTCACCATATCCTTGGCGACCTCAAACACAATGGACGCCTGTTGCCGGTCGGCGGCGCAGCCGTAAACCTCGGCGCGTTCTTCGCCGTCACCGCAGGTGAGAAGCAGAGCGATTGCCGCTGCCAGCTCGCTCTTACCGTTCTTTTTTGGTATTTCGATGTACGCTGTATTGAACTGCCGATAGCCGTTGGGTTTGAGTATCCCGAAGACATCACGGATGATGCGCTCCTGCCAGTCGATAAGGTCAAAGGGCTGACCTGCCCATGTGCCTTTTGTGTGCTTGAGCGCTTGTATAAAGGACACAGCATAGTCGGCGGCGTTTTTGTCATAGACCGAATCAGACGCTTTGAACTTCGTTGGCGTATGCTTTTTCAGTTTTCGCAATCGCACCGCCTCCTTCCAAAAAAGCATAAAAATAGACCTGCCGTCGGCAAGCCATCAAAATCTATTTGTACGAGATACACGCCGTTCCCTCCGCAGAGATTGTTCCCGGCGCGTCCTCTTATTTGGTTAATAATTCAATCAATTATTGGAAGCAGGTTCTCACTGTCGTCATATCCAATCGCAAGCGCTATCCGTGCGCCAATCCTGAATCCGTCGATGAAGTATTCCTTCGCTGTTATACCGTTGATTGTCATCTGGGCGGAGATAAGCTTATCAAGAACCGCTTTACCTTCATCATCAAGAAGCTCCCTTAATCGTTCCTCCGCTTTCCCAATGGTATCGGACACTTTACCGAATTCGGATTTGCGTTTGAACTGCTTGTCGCCGGGGTTGATGTTTCCGTAGAATAGTTCCGCGAGAATATCATCGCGCATCTGTTCCACCGTCCTCTCCCGTGAGGATGAAGTGGGCGTATTCGGCACTGTGTTCCTCAAGGTACAAGACCAGCTCATAGAAGCCGAGTTCATTTGCAATACGCTGCACCATGCGGGTATCAAGCATATTGGTAAGCCCAGTGCCACGTACAGCGAGGATTTGCTTTTTGACCTTTTCAGTCATCGTCGCTCACCACCTTGCAAACGTCCTCGCCGTAAGCCACGAAAAGCCCGCTGCCGTTGTCCCATGCAACCATTATCGAGCCGATATCGTCCACGCCGGTTACGGTGCCACGGGTTCCGACAGGGGGCGCTTGCACATCGTCCATCCGCACCAGCTCGACGCGAGTGCCTACCGGGTATCGCTTGCGGAGGCTTTCCACCAGCTTTCCCGACGGAAACCTATTCTTCATCGCTGCCACCGTCCTCTCCGCCCAATATCGCCTTTATCTCGGCGCGGGTATCGGGATTCGCTTTCGCTTTTTCGAGGTCGTCCTGTGAGAAGCTCTTGTCACCATGCACTTTGAATGCACTGCTGCCGGTGAGGTTACGGAGGAGAATCTTTCTTGCCTCCTTATATTCGTCGCCGATGAAGCCCAGCCGAAGGAGAAAACAGCGGAAGGCGTATTTGTCGTTGTCGCCATCCTTTTCCTTTGCCGTGACGCGCTTCTGCGTTTTCGCCATACCGAGGAGCTTGCCGGTGAAGTGAGCGTAGGCGCTGACCTCTTCGGGCGTCGGCCAACCAGTAAACCACGGAAAGCTGACCTTGTCCTCGCTTACTTCAATGGGCAGGTCATCCGCGCCCAAAGCCTTTTTAATGAGCGTTTCCTTGCTTGACACCAGTAGACGCAGGTTTTCAAGCGCCGCGTCGGAAATGTTCTCGCGCGGGTAGGAAATAACCAGCGAATCAGCGCACTCTGGTGTTTCCGCTTCAAATCCCCTGTCGGAAAGCGCGTCGATAAGCTTCTCGATTTCCTCACTGTCAGCGCGGGCATCGAACGTGACCGTGCCGTTTTTGTCAACCGTGAAATAATCAACTTCGTAGGCGAAGCTCGGAGCGCCGAGGTACTTAGGCTTGACCTCCAGAATATCGCCCATCGCACAGACCAGCCGTTTGCGGTCGGCTCCGTTGATGTTGTATTTTATTTCCATTCTCCGTCCCTCCATCCCATGAAAAACAATACCGCGTCGGAGAAACCGGCACGGTAGTAGCAGTTCATTGTCTCGCCGTCCACCAGCGAATAGGCGCTCTCCCAGTCGAGGTACGCTTGTTTCTGTTCAGGAGACAGCGAGCTTTTCAATTTTTTGACGCAGCGTTCGAACTGCTGATACGCTTCCTGCAAGCCCTCGTTCTCTCTCATTCCGCAGTCGTCGATGCGCTGCTGAAGAAAGTCGTCGAGCGCTTTTTTTAAGCCTTCATCATGCATTTTCTGTACCACCTTTCCTTTTTGGTAGGTACATATATCACTCTAAAAGCCCGGAATAGCAAGGGGTATTTCCGAGAAAAACGACATTCTGCGATATAAACAAACCGCCGTGAAAAGCAACGGCGGTAAGTGTGGATATCATGGCGTCACGCCTTGGGAAGGAATACCTTGACGGGAATGCCGTGCTGACGGCAGTTGTCTATTACAAATTTCGTGCCATGTGATTTGCCGTCCCAGAACGCCAGCACGAGGTCGGCGTTCTCGATTATCGTGATATTCCGCTTCAGCGGAGCGCCGCGCCCGAACTTGTCATACTCCGGCAGGAATTCGGTCAGCTTCAAGCCATGCGCCAGTGCGTATTCCTTCGCGGAGGTATCTACACCTCTCGCTCCACCGGATACAATTTCAGTTACATCCTCCGGCAGATACTTTTCAAGATTGGGGACGCATAACCCCCTCGAACCGATTATGGCTACTCGCATTTCGCACTCTCCTTTATGTACGCCGCCCACTTAACATAGGCGTCCGACTCCGGGACAATCAGTATACCGTCGGGGCGTCCGCGCCGATGCACAAACAGGCATTTCATAATCTCGCCTTCTCCGCACAGCGCGGCGGCATCTTCTATAAATTGCCGGTCGGCCAGCATATCGGTAACGAAGTTCTCGTAGTCGATCGGATCAAGCCCGACATCCTTAACGATTTGAAACTCCCGCTCGCGCTCTGCGAGATGTGGATGTAACAGATCCCGCGCCGTGCGCGGCGTTCTTATAAAATAAGCCTTCACTTTATTACCCTCCAAAAATAGTGCGTCATTAATACGTCATTATACCACCATTTTTGTTATGACGCAATAATTCCACTATAATTAAGTCATAATAACGCTTGAATGGTGGAAGAGAGGTGCGAAGATGGAAGACAAGCTACTGCGGTATACGCTGCGGGTGGATCGGCTTTTATTTCAGAAATTCCGTTATGTAGCGGAATCGGAGGGGCGTTCCGCAAACAAGGAAATCGAACAATTCCTGAAAAAGCGAGTTGCCGAATACGAAAGTGAAAAAGGCAAGATTCCTGTTTCAAAGGATGACAGCGATTGAGAATCAGAGGGTACGAGGAATCGTACCCTCATTTGTATTCCATATCGTAAAAATGAGCGGCTTCCGGAAATCGTTCCTCGAAGTCGCTCAAGTATTTGTTACAGGCGCTGCCCTTGCCGTTGAGCTTCGCGAACTCCCGCAGGCTTTGGTACACACCTCCGCATAGGATAAGGTCAGCCCGTCGCGCTGTAAGGATACCTTGTCCGTTGAGCCGTCTTGTTCGATGTACCGTTTCACGATTACATCGACGTATCGCTCGTCCAACTCGATGGTATGACATATTCGTCCCGTCTGCTCGCAAGCCATGAGCGTACTGCCGCTGCCGCCGAAAGGATCAAGCACGATACTGTTCGTCAGTGAGCTGTTCATGATCGGATACGCGCAGAGCGCCACCGGCTTCATCGTCGGGTGATACTTGCTCTTGGTCGGGCGGTCGAAGTTCCACGTCGTGCGCTGCTTGCGATCGGCATACCAATTGTGTCCGGCGGTCGGCTTCCAGCCGACGAGGATAGGCTCGTGGGTATATTGATAATCGCATCTGCCCAACACCGGCGCATTCTTTATCCAGATGCAGGTCTGATGACAGAAGAAGCCAGCCTCGGCAAACGCCGTCCTGAAATTGACCGTCTCGCGGTCGGCATGAAAAACATAGATGCTGCCGCCGTCCACCATTGCGTCATACATACAGCGATACGCGGCGAGCAAAAAATCGTGGAACCTGGCGCTCTCCATGTTGTCGTTTTTGAGCTTACCAGCCGCGCCCTTGTAATCCACGTTATACGGCGGGTCGGTCACGATAAGATTGGCTTGCTTGCCGTCCAGCAAGCGCTCATAGGTTTCGGGCTTGGTGGCGTCGCCGCAGATGAGCCGATGCCTACCGAGCAGCCATATATCGCCTTGCTTGGATATGGGCGTTTCCGGCAGCGGCTCGTCGAAATCGTCCTCCTTGATGCCCGCGACCACACTGTCCTTAAACAGAGCGTCCATTTCGGCAGCGTCGAAGCCAGTGAGCGATACGTCAAAGCCGCTTGCGCCGATGTCTTTTAGCAGATCGGTAAGAAGCGGGATGTCAAACTCGCCGGATATTTTGTTGAGCGCCACGTTCAGGGCTTTTTCCTTGGTTTCGTCTATGTCCAGCACCACGCAATCCACCTCTTCGTAGCCAAGTGCCAGGAGAACTTTATACCGCTGGTGGCCGCCGACGATGTTGCCCGTCCGACTGTTCCAGATGATTGGCTCGACATATCCGAACTCCTCAATGGAACGGCGCAGCTTTTCATATTCGGCGTCGCCGGGCCTCAGGTCTTTACGCGGATTGTATGCAGCGGGATTCAGCTTCGCTGCAGGTATTTTTCGTATATCCATAATCATTCCTCCAGTTTTACTGCGGTCTCACCCGTGAAGGTTTCCCAGCGCTTGACGATAAGGTCACAGTAGACCGGAGATAACTCCATCGCATAACAGCGGCGTTCCGTTTGCTCACAGGCGATGAGCGTTGTGCCGCATCCAGCGAACGGTTCCAAGACTGCGCTGCCACGGTCTGAGTGCATCTTGATGCATCGCCACGGCAGCTCCACCGGGAACATGGCGGGGTGGTCTTTATTGGCGCGAACGGTATTGATTTCCCAGATACCGGCGTAGCCCCACTTTTTACGCTCGTCCTTGGTGAGCCGCTTCACGAATTTATACGAATGACCTGCAAACGCGGATACCCAAGCAAATTCTTGGTCGTTATACTCCTCGGTTTCGTTTGCAGCCAGCGCTGTGATGTATTCGTACTGCTGCACGGGCTTGTTGGTAACAAGGTGATATGGATTGACACCAAAATTCATGCCTTGTTTTTTCCATATCCGAATCCAGATAGGACGAAAACCGTTGTCCGCAAACAGCTGTACCGAATACATCTCCGTCGGCTCAATGAACTGTGAGCCGGTGGCAAACAGGTCGCCGATGTTCCAACAAACGATATCCGCGTGCCGACAGATGTTTTTGATGGCGGGGCGCATAGTATCAAACCATGGCTCGATTCCGGCTTTTTCGTATTCCTTGCCTACGCCATATGGCGGGGACGTTACGGAACACTGGGCGCGAGCGCCGTCCATGAGACGGGCGAAGTCCTCCTCAGAGGTCGAATCGCCGCACAGCAGACGATGATTGCCCAGCAGCCAAATGTCGCCGCGCTTTGTACATGTTTCGCCGGATGCCTCAATAGCCGCCTTTTCTTTATCCACATCGAAGTCATCCTGCACGGCGTCCTTCGAGTAAAATTTATTGAGAAGCGCGTCAACCTCGTCGGCGTCAAAGCCGGTAAGGGACACGTCAAAGGTCGTTGCGTCGAACTCCGCCATGAGCGCGGAGAGTTTCGTCTCGTCCCAGTCTCCCTGAATTTTATTAAGGGCGAGATTGAGCGCTTTTTCCCGTTGCTCGTCCAGATCTACGACAACGCAGTCGATCTCCGTCTGGCCGAGGTCAAGCAGCACCTTCAAGCGCTGATGACCGCCGACCACATTGCCGGTCGCCTTATTCCAAATGACCGGCTCAACGTAACCGAACTCGGAGATGGAGCGTTTCAGCTTCTCGTATTCCTTGTCTCCGGGCTTCAGGTTTTTGCGGGGATTGTAGGCGGCGGGGTTGAGTTTTGCCGCAGGTATCTTATCAATCAGCATATTTTTCAGCCGCCTTTCGCAGTGCCTTATACATATCCGAGTCCTCCCACGGGAAAAGACAGGAATTGAAATGCCCGTAGGTAGCCGTATCCGCATAAATCGCACGGCGCAGACGCAGCTTTTCGATGATGGCGGCGGGGCGCAGGTTGAATACCTCCTGCACAATTGCGCCGAGCTGCTCGTCCGAGAGCTTGCTGGTGCCAAAGGATGTGACCGACACTGCCACGGGATTGGCTTTCCCGATGGCATAAGAAAGAGCGACCTCGCATCTCTCAGCCAAGTCGCTCCAAACGATGTTTCTTGCGATGTACCGCGCCATGTACGCACCGCTGCGGTCAACCTTTGTTGGGTCTTTACCACAGAGAGCGCCTCCGCCATGTGAGGCAAGCCCACCGTAGGTATCCACCATGATTTTGCGTCCCGTCAGTCCAGTGTCTGCGGCGGGTCCGCCTTCTACGAAGCGCCCGCTTGGATTGATGAGGATTTCGGTATCATCATCCATGGGAAAATCCTCAAAGCACTGCCACAGGACATTGTTCATGATATCCGTGCGTAGCTGTTCCTGCGTTTTACTCGCGTCATGCTGAACGGACACCACCACAGTCTTTACTCGCCGGGGCTTTCCGTCTTCGTATTCCACAGTTACCTGACATTTGCCGTCCGGCAAAATACCTTTGATGAGCTTGCCCTCGCGGCACTCGTCGATGCGCTTTGCGATACGGTGTGCAAGCACAAGCGGCAGCGGCAGATACTCCCGCGTTTCCCTGGTTGCATAGCCATAAACCGTGCCCTGGTCTCCCGCACCGACAGAACCGTAAGGGTCGCAGACACCGTTTCGCGCTTCGAGCGCGGTATCCACGCCAGCCGCGATATCCTTGCTCTGCTGATGGGTGAATACAAATACCGTGAACTTCCACGGATTGTAGCCAACCTCTCGCAGAACATTTTTAACGATGAAGCGGATGTCCACTTTTTCGCTACAGGTGATTTCGCCCGCTACGATGATTTTTCCTTTTGTCGCCATGACCTCGCAAGCCACGCGGGATGCTCTGTCTTTTCTGAGGCAAGCGTCCAGAATATTATCCGCAATCAGGTCGCAGAGTTTGTCCGGGTGACCTTTGCATACGCTTTCCGCTGTTTTGTAGGTTGTCATTTCACATTCCTCCATAAAATTTATTGTGCGCCCCGACGGGCGTTAAGCAGCTTTTCCATTGCGTCGTCGTGCGGCGTCGCGCCGCGATAATCCGTCGTGCAGTTTTCCCTCACTACCTGATAAATCTGAAACCAGATGTTGTTGACCTGCTTCATAAAATTCTGCGACATCGACACATACGGCGACGGTATTGCGTTACCTGTGGTAGGATGCTTTGCCAAAAAACCGAACTCGTTGATTGCCTGTTCGCATTGAATCCATCGCGCCACACTCTGCGCGTATTGTTCAATGAGCTGCGTGGTGACGAATTGAGCGCAACCGCGTTCATTGAGCCACATCCATGTATTATGAAAAATGTCTGCCGCCAGCGTTGTTGAGCCGTCTTTTTGCCTTGCTTTCAAATAATCCCTCGGCTCCGGCATCATCTCGCCCGTGAGGTCAGCCGTATCGGTAAATTCCATCACGGTCAATTTCCTATGGCCGGGATTGCCGTCTAAGAGTTTATCCGCGATAGGCTTCTTTTTTTGTCCGGAACCGAGCCTTGCGCCGCCACGGTTGGTGCCGTCCTTCGCCATAAACATCACACTCCTTTACGCGGGGGATATTACTCGTTTGAAACCGCGATTTTCAACACGAAGCCCCACGCCGCTGTCCGCTTTGAAAAGTTTTGAGGATTTAGATACCCCTACCGGGGCAAAGACCGAGTGAATATATTTTCGATCAAAGTGATTATGTTTTGGTCTGTATCAAAATGTGATACAGACCTCACCGGTCGTGCCAGCGGTCGCCCATCTCCACGGTGATACGCGAGTGGCAAGGCTTGCACAGCGCCATCAGATTATTTGTGTTGTTGGTGCCGCCGTGACTGAGCGGGAGGATGTGATGCACTTCCTCGGCAGGTGTCAGCTTGCCTTGCTTTTGACATTCCTCACACAGCGGATGCGCCTTGATGTAGCGGTCACGGATGCGTTTCCAAGCTCTGCCGTAGCGTTTGTTGGTCTCCGGCTCGCGCTGAAAATGATTGTAATGGCGTGCTGCCTGCCGCTGATGTTCGGCGCAATAAAGGCCGTCGGTCAGCTTGGGGCAGCCGGGATACTGGCACGGTCGCTTTGGTTTCTTTGGCATGAAGTCACCTCCGTTGGGGTAAAGCAAAAGCCCCGGGGGATTGCTCCCACGAGGCTTCCTTGGATTCTGTTTTCCTAAGTATATACTACATCAAAGGACTACCTGACAAACAGTGACATTTAGTGACTTGTTCGCGAAACCGCGATATTTTCCACCGCCTCGTCGTGAAGTCGGTACACATGGCGGACGTTGTAGCCCATGTCAACGGCAATCTGCTCCCATGTTTTGAAGCAAAGATACCGCAGTTCTAAAAGCGTCTGGTACTCCGTGTTATCTATGGCTTTGATGAGCCTGACCATCTCGCGCTTGAGGTCAACAAGGCGGTCGATATCGCGGTTGATCTCCGCTTGCAGGTCAACAATTTTCGCCACAGCGTCTGCCATCGTAGAAGTGCCGCGATTGGGATTGCGCGGCATACCCGTGAGCACCCCAGTGCATTTCGTCGCCAGCTCATTCAATGAAGCGATCTGCTCCAGCTTGGAATTGATGCGCTGGTCGAGGCGGTATGCCTGTCCGAGATATTCTTTCGTAGTCATGCCGCCACCTCCGATTTCAGCTTATTGATGAGCATTTCCGGGTCGATATGCGTCAGCACCCCGAACCAGCCGGAGCGGAAGAACTGCTCAATGCTCCGACTCTCGTACTGTGCCGAACGGTTGTGGGGATAGAGGGAAAGAGTGCGCAGCGCCTTGCGGTAATCCTTGACCGCCTGCAAGATAATAGCGTTTGCGAGATTGTTGTAATTGTCATTCATATGGACACGCTCCTTATTTTTATATTTTTCAAAGAAGCGATGCCGCGTTGTAAGCGTTGTATATGTAAAGCGCAGGTGCGTTGTTTTCGTAATCATTGCAGGGAGCCGTTTATCACAGCTCGCACCTCGCTGGCCGAGCGGACGACCGAAGCGGTACCGCCACAGGCGAGGATTTTACGAATAGTTGCGTCTTGCAGTTTCGTTGTTTTGCCTTCGGAGGTCTTGACCTCAAAGGCGTAAAAGCGACCATCGATACAGGCGATGATGTCGGGGATGCCCGCCGTGCCATACATACCGCCGTGTTCTTTCCACGCAAAGCATCTCGGCACGGTCTTAAGATAACGCAGGATTTTTGCCACCAGTTCTTTTTCAGCCACTGCCTGCCTCCTTGTAACTTATTTGCCCAATGTAACTTCGTAACCTCGAAATATAGAGGTGTGCATATATTCACGCGCACACGTGCGTTCGCGTATTGAATCGATGTTGCTCTCGCGTGTATACCCTTGATTTTAGAAGTTACAAAGTTACAAAACATAAGAAAGCCTCAAATTGTGCTTATTTATAGTGGCTTCCGGGCGTAACTTTTCCTGTAACTTTTGCCCTCCGTGAAGTTGCATTTTTGCTTGCGAAGTTACAAATCCGCCGGTCATAGCGGTTCTATCTCCGTGAGTTCGAAGCCGGAGACGTCGCACCTCGCTTTCAGCAGTCCGTAATTGAGTGTCCAAACGCGCCGATTTTCGGAGCCGATGCGCTTTTGCACGTTGCTTTCGAGAAAATAGTCCGAGTGCGAAAGCTGCAGCTTGAACTGAGCGTAGGTCAGCGTTTCACCGGCAACGGCATAGTCCTTGCGGTACTTGGTATATTTGTCGTATACAGGGTTGAGCCGAAGCGCCAGCACGGCATCGCCGTCGCAAATGGCATAGTCGCTCTTGGGATCAAGCCCCATGCGCGACATGACCTCCAGCGTCTGTTCGATCACGCTTTTATTGCTGGTGCCGCCGTCGAGCAGATATTCCTTTGCCGCGTATTCGATATACCTCGTGCAGGATTCCATGTTGTATGGAAATACCTCGTGCCAGGTAAGCCCAAGCGCCCCGCAAAGCTTTTCCAAGAGCCGCAGTCCCGCAACCATACAGGCAAGGTTGTTCACGATACGCGACGGCAGTTCTTTATTAAAGGATCCGAGCGCGTCTTCATACCACGCATAACACTCAGCGGGCTTCGTTTTCAATGCGATGGAGAGTAAGCTATGCCCCAGACTTCCGAGTAAATCGTCGCTGGAGCATAAATCACGAAACGCCGCGCGGCATTCCACCGCTTTCAAGTCCTTTTTGGAGAATAGCAGTTCAATACTGCGTTCCCTGATTGCCGCTTCATCCGGCGATTCCTCACCGGCGACAACGAGCGGCGCAAGAAGCTCGTAGCTCACGATGCTTTGGTCGGCGCGTCCACGGATACCTTCCTGCCCGTCATAGCTGTTACGAAAATGGTTGAGCAGGGCGTCAAGTCGAAACCTGTCGATTTTTGAAGGCTTGAACTCATCCAGCGCCATAGGTATGATATTTGAGGACGCTGCATCCTTCATTAGCGTAAACGCCGTCGTCTGACCCGCTGCGACGATTTTCGCCCTTGAAAACACCGGCATGATGACCCGCTCGAGCGTATTGCTTTTACCGCTTCCGGCTTCGCCGATTAACATGAGATGCGGGAACTTCATATTCTTTTTCCGCAGATGCTCTTTTATGAAGCACCCCGATATCCATGCAAGAATTGACACCGTCTTTGCCGGTTCGTTATACGACATGAGCCGTTCACCGAGCCTTTGAAGCTGGCTCGCCGTCAGAGGCTTCGCCGCCAAGATGGTGCTGGCAATGCTGCGGTATTTTTCCAATTGAACGATGCTTTCGACCGCCGCGCCGTCTGCATCTACCGCGCCGTCCGACGACACAAATGCCATACCGCTTTCATGCTCGTAGATACCCATTGCCTTGACGCCGATTTTCGTCGGCCAGTCCAATTCCGATACATAGGCTTTGAGCAGCTCCAAATCGCCGTCCGAGCCGGTATAGCTGAGTGCGATGGTGCGTTTATTAAGCGCATTCTTGAATTTCTGCTGATTGGCGAAATCCGTCGTCATAAAGGTCAAACGGTATGTCTCGCCGCGCACCGTCACAAGGTCGGCGGTCAATTGCGTTTCCTCCTCGGCGATAATCATCTCCACCGGCACGAATACGAAATTCGTAATGGGATAGGTGTTGTCGCCCTTGGCGCGGAAGTATTGCCCCTTATATTCATAGACAGGCGCGTTGCCGCCGGAGGCATAGACATCCTCGGTAAGCTCGCAAGCCTTGGCCAACGTTTCCTCGCCGTAGGTTGCGCCGCTAGCATGGTGCCGCGTATCCCACTTTTCTCGGAATAGTCCGCTTTGCCGGAAAAGCCTGTCCATCTGCTCCTTGTCCTTGCCAGACCAGAACGCCAGCTTGCAGCAGAGCGCCATATCCGCCTCGGACTGGCTGGAATAGTCGCCCTGCCAATCGCCGTCCCACAGCTTTGTAAAGGACTCGCCATTTTCCGCACTTTTCGCAAGCTCCAGAAGGTCGTCATCAGTAAGCGGCGCAGCGGCGTTCTTTTTTGCCTTTTTCTTTTGCTTTTTGGAAGATCGGATATACGTTTCATGAATCCATTTGAGCGTACCGTCGTCCTCGGCGATGGTGTCGGTCGCGCTGTCCAGCCTTTTACCTGTCATGGTGAAGTAGCGGGTATGCTCGTACATCTCCACGCCGGTCTTGGTGTTTTTGTTGCCGGTGCCGGGTATCGTGCCTTTGAAGAAAAGATGGATGCCTGTGCCGGAGGGAGAAAACTCCATGTAGGTCGGCTGCTTTGCGATGATGGCTTTCGCGGTATCGTTGAAAGTCTTTGTTGCCGGATCGTAGCAATGGTCAACATCCACGCCTACAAGGTCATCGTCCTTCGTGAACATGAAGCCCAACCCCGTAAAGCCGTATCTCTCCAGCGCGTCGGCGGCGGTCGCGTAATCCGTCCATGTCGCCGGATTATTGGACGCTGCGCCCTTGCCCGATATGGGATTGAACGGCATCTTTTTATCCTTGCCGCCTTCCTTATCGGGGATGAGCCGCCAGTTGACCCATTGCTTTCGCTCCATCAGTTCCTGCGGATAGCTCATTTCGGCGACACCTCCTCGCAATCCTCATTAAAATGCCTGATTACGATGCCTCGCTTCTCGGCACGGTCAATTTCGCGCTCCATTCCAGGCGATATGCGCTCGCCGAACACCCATACCTCTTTGCAGCCGTCCAGAAACACCATACCCATGAACATTCCAAGCTCGCGTTCTTCTGGAACAGCGTCTGAAAGGAACTGCACAAAGAATAGGTGTGGGGCAAACGGTATGTAGCCGGACTTTACAGCGAAAGCGCAATAGCGGCGGGCATTTAGAGTGTTTTGCTCCGTATCCCCGGCGTAGGGAGACGATATGAACACCTTCGGCATATACGGGCGTTTGCGCTGCTCTTTAAGAACATTCACCACCGCGTCGTGCGCGGTCGGGTCAAGATAACCCTCGGAATTGTAGATATTAACTCCCATATGTTCACCCCATTTCTTTCAGCTCGCCGAAATTTGCCCCATACGCCGCCTCAGCGATGATTGGCACATCGAATTCCGGGAACGGCTGCACCTCCATACAGGTCTTTATAAATGTAACCGCTTCGTCGAGCTTGTCCGCAGGGATCTCAAACACCAGTTCATCGTGAATCTGTAAAAAGGGCTTGAGCCACGGCCGCTTCTTCATGCCTGCGACGATGCGTCCCATCGCCAGTTTGAGGATATCGGCGGCGGTACCCTGAATCGGTGTATTCATCGCGCAGCGTTCGGCAAAGGAACGCGTACCCCAGTCGGAGGACAAAATGCCGACGAGGTATCTGCGGCGACCCAGCCATGTTTCCGAGAAGTATGTGCTGGCGGCGCGTCTCTTGAACCTGTCCTGCCATTCGGCCAAGCGCGGGTATCCGCTTTTTAGTTGCTCGATGATCGTTTCACATTCCTGCTTTGACACATCAAGCCCCGCCTTAAAGCGCAGCGTTCGCTGCAGCCCCGCCGCGAACAGACCGTAGAACACGCCGAAGTTGCAGTTCTTGGCTATCGTCCTGCGTTCTTTGTAGTGCGGTGCATTTTTATCGACCGCCGTTTTAAATGGAATTTTGAAAATGACCGATGCCGTCTGCGCGTGAATGTCGCCGCTTCCGCGATAGGTTTCAAGCATTCTTTCATCACGGCAGTAGAACGCGCCAACCCTTAATTCTATCTGGGAGAAATCCAATGAAATAAGCAAGCTGCCCTCCGGTGCGACGATAAACTTACGAATGCCGACCGGGTCATTGTCCTTGCGCGGACAGTTTTGCAGGTTGGGATTACGCGACGCAAACCGTCCCGTTTCGGTGCCGAGCGGCATCAGGTCGGGATGAATGCGCCCAGTGGCCTTGTTGATGTGCGTCAAGTACCCGTCTATATATGTGCTTTTCAGCTTGCCCCACTTGCGGTACTCCTGTACCAGTTCAAACAGGCGAACAAGCTCCGGGCGCTTCTCTTGGCAGTATTCGGTAAGCAAAATCATCGTTGCGTCGTCCGCCGCCTCCTGATGCTTTTCCGTGGTTTTCAGTACAGGCAGGCCGAGGCCTTTATATAGATACTGCTTGAACGCCAAAGTGGAGGCATTTGCGCCGATGTCCACGCCGCCGGTCATCTCATCGATTTCGGCGCGGATTGACACGATTTTTTCTTCCGCTTCCTTTTGCCTTTCAAGCATTGCCGACACATCCATAGGCACACCGTTATACTTCATCATGCCGCAATACACCGCTGTGGGCGATTCGACCTGCTCCACGAGGTTTCGGTGGCTGGGCAGGTTTTTGTCAAACCAGCCATTGAATTTGTGATACAGCCGCAGCGTATAATCGCTGTCGGCACAGGCGTAGCGCAGCGTTTCATCGTCTGCCGGATCCATTTCATCAAAATGCCGTCCCGCCGTAACGGTATTGAAGTCCGGCATATTCGCGCCGAAAAGCGAGGTTGAAAGCAGCTTTAAGCCACTGTCCGACAAATTGCGAAACTCGAATTTGCTCTTGAGAGTGAGCTGTGCCGCCGCGATGGTGTCATAGCAGGGTTCGCATACGACAATTCCCATCGCGTACAGGAACATCGCTTCAAAAGCGAGGTTGTGCGCTACCTTCACGAGCTTGGGATTTTCAAAGACGGCTTCACGCAGATACTCCATAACACTTGCGGGATCTGCTGCGTTATCGCCGACCTTATGCGCCAGCGGGATATACACGGCACTGCCCTCCGAAACGGAAAGGCTGATACCGACGATATGCGCTTTATGCGCGTCAAGCGCCGCCTTTGGCTCATCGCGCCATGCGTCGTCGGGGGCAGTTTCAAAGTCGAAAGCGATAATACCAGCATCGCCGATATATTCGCGTATCGCGTCGGTTGTATATATAATGTGGTAATCCATATGTACTCCAATCTGCCGCTTACGGTCGGGCAGCGTAAAACTACCCGACCGGCGGCGGTTATGATTCAGGCGAGAGGTTCGATGACCTCGCCGGTTTCGGGATCAACGTTTGCGGGAACATCCACAGTGGATTCCGTGTCGTAGCCGACGCGGGCAGCGAATGTTTTGACCTGCTCCGTCAGCCCGGAGATGAGCGCAAACTCCTCGTCGGTCAAATTGCGGTCAACCGAGAACTGCGCCTGAGAATACGCGATGCCGCTATTGTTCGTAGCCTTCTTCAACGTAAATTTGGTGACCACTGCGTTGGATTTTTTACCCTTGGAAAGCAGACGCATGATATAGCGGGTGAAGTCTTTGAGCGAGCCGGTCGGCAGAGAGAGTATCATCGGGAAAATCTCGCCCTCGCGCAGAAGGTAGATGCGGCGGCGGTTTTTGCAAGCCTTTGCACCGTTTTCTCCGGAGCCGAATTTGTTATACGGACACTTGGCGCATTCACCGCCGGGATTGCCTTCACCTATGACACCATCGAAGCTGCCGCAATCGGGAGGATTGGAGCCGCCCGTGTACTTGTCTGTGTAATAGGCATACAGCGGGTGATGATGCAGGATGACCGCAGAAAACTCCTTGACCGTTTCGGGCGAGTCGGGGTTTTCGCCGGGGATTTCAAATACCGTCATACCGGCAGCGGGTATTTTGATACGCTCAAAGCTGCCGGACAAGCCGGAAAGCTCCTCGGAGAGCGCGTCGTTCAGGTTGAAGTCCTTCAGCGCCAGAAATGCACTGTTCGTAGTGGTAAGAGCCGTCTTTTCGTTGCTTTTCATAGTTTTGTTCCATCCTTTCGTTATTTGCGGGTCGCCTTGCGCACGCCCACGGTCGTTTTTTCGAATACGCTGACCAGCCCTTCAAGCCAGTCGGGTAACACATCGTCGTTCTCGGATATCTGCTCCCGCACAAAAGCCGAGAGGGAGTTTGCGTTGACGGTCTCGTAGACCAGTCCGCCGTAGCCCTCTGCTCGAAGCGCCTCAAAGAGCTCGTCCTTGCGGTCGGCGGTCGCCGATGCGCGGGTCGTATTGGTGAGGCAGAACATCGTGCCGGAGCGGGTGAAGTTCTGCGTTTCGGTATCGGTCATGAGCTGCGCCAGAGCAGCGTCGGTTTCGTCGAGTGCGGCGTTTAACTCCTTCACGCGCTGCTCGGCGTCTTTTTTCTCGTCCCGCAGAGACTTAAGCCGGTCTGCGAGTTCAAACATTTTTTCGGAATTGTCCATTGTGATATGCTCCTTTACATAAATGGGTTGTTGCCGTAGCGATAATCGTCGACCAGCGTCTTGGCAAGGTTCGCCTTGTTCTTCAGGGCTTTGAGCACCTTCTCATCGACCGTGCCCTGCGCGGTAAGATAAATATAGGTACATGGCATCCGCTGACCGGCGCGGTGAATACGGGCTTTGCACTGCTCGAAGTTGCTCATGCTGTAATCCAGCGAGTAAAAGACCATCGTGCTTGCCGCCGTGAGCGTCAGCCCCAGACCGGCGGTTGCGATCTGCCCGACAAATACGGGGACATCGGGGTCGTTCTGGAAGCGGGCGACCTGCTCGTCGCGGTCTTTTACGCCGCCTTTGACGATGGAGTAGTTGACACGCTTCTTTTCGAGCATGGCGCAGATCGCGTCAAGCTCCGGCACGAAGCGGGCGATAACGACGAGCTTGCGATTTTCCTCGATTGCCGCGTCGAGGATGTCCTCCAGAACGTCGAGCTTTGCCGTTGATACCTGTTCTGCGGCGCTGCTCTCGTCGCTACCGATGAAGCCGCCCGTGAGCTGCGATAGCCGCAGCAGCTTGGTGAGCACGTTGGTGATGGTGACCTCGCCCTCGGATAGCTCGGCGTAGCTCTCCTGCACGAGACTTTGGTAGAGCTTCACCGCTCTCGGCTCCAGCTCGACCTTGCGGATGATGTCGGTCGTTTCCGGCAGGTCAAGGCAGTCCTTCTTTGTCGCCCGAAACGCGATGCTGTGCATACGGCGGGTCAACTCCGGCTCCATCGACTTTTTGAGCACCGGCGTGTGATTGCCGTAGCCGGTCATGTAAAAATAGGTGTTGCGGAAGCTGTAAAACGACTGTCCGAAGATGCGCGGGTCGAGGAACTTGTACTGGGAGAAGACGTCGATTGCCTTGTTCGTGACCGGCGTTCCCGTCAGCAGCAGCCGGTATTTTGCCGCTGCGCCCAACCGGTGCATCGCCTTGGACGCCGAGATGTTGTGCGTCTTGATTTTGTGCCCCTCGTCGGCGATGATCAGGTCGGGATGCCATGCCGTAAGCTCCTTTTCTAAACGCCACGCTGATTCGTAGTTGATGACAGCCACCTGCAGCGCATCGCCGATCATGTGCCGGAGCGTATCTGCCTTCTTCTCGCCGCTGCCCTTAAGCACGGCGAGCGTGTAATCGAAAGCGGCAAACTTGCCGAACTCCTCGTCCCATACGCCGACGACCGACAACGGTGCTACGACCAGCGCTCGTTTGATGCGTCCGGCGTTATACAGCGCACCTGCTGCGGCGATAGACACCAGCGTTTTCCCGGTGCTAACCCATTTCCATTAGGAGAGCGACGCCCTGACTTCTGGAAATATTCATTTACATCACCTGCCTTTCTTCTTCCCGAAACCGTGTACTTTGCAATGCTCCGACTGTGACGGGAGCACCTCAAGGTTTGCGGGGTCGTTGTTGAGCTTATTGCCGTCGATGTGGTGGACAACCTCGCCCTTTTTGAGCGGTCTGCCGAGTATGGCTTCGGCAATTCTGCGGTGCGCGTGTTTGCCGAGCAGCTTGGGATACGCCTTTCCTTCGCCGGTACCACGGAGCTTGCGACTCCGCTTAACACGCGACTCCATCATGCCACCGGGCTTGTTCATGGGGTTATCCGTGCGGTTGTACTCGGTCATTCGCTGCGAGTTCCATTTGTAAAAATGCTCCCGGCAGCAGAAGTTGTTTTCACGGATTTGGCTTTCCGACCGCTGGAATGCTTTCCCGCACAGGGCGCATTTCACCGTGACCTTCGTCATCGGAATCACCTCCCGTCGAAACCAGACCGAACAGCCCGCAAACGAAATTGAATGCGGCGACCTGATGCGCGTAGGGCTTTGCCTTGATTGGCATTGGAAGCAGCGGAGCAGTGTCTTTTTTCATCGGCTTTCGTCACCCCCGTCCGGCAGTTCCGTAATGGAAACGCACTCAACGGTGTCGCCGGGAACGATAACCATCACGCGGCGTTTTTCGCCGAACAAATGACGAAGCAACCGTTCCCGCATTGTGACACGCTGACATCTGACGACGCCGTCCTCGGTGGGCTTCTTTGAAACGCTGATTTTCAGGTTGTGCTTCATTTTCCTATCCGTCCTTTCCGAGGGACGGTGTTGCCTGTCCCTCGGTATACGGAGAAAAGGAAGCTGTTTTGGGGAGGTGTTTTAGAAATTCTTTTTAAATTTCTTTCTTGCGGCATCGATTGATTCGCGTATGGCCCGATGATCGACACCCTCACGGCGGGCAATTTCACGTATTGAAAGCCCGTCCGCAAGCATCAGCAATCGGCGCTGCTGCGTTTCCGAGAGCTTGTCCAGCGCGGCATTAACCTGAGCGGCATCGTCCCTGCTTGACATTTCGGTTTCGGGGGTAGTGTCCGTCGCGTACTCCAGCCCCTCATAATCGATGGCGTCGAGTGAATAGCTGTGATAGCGCTCCTTGCGGTCAAGATTGCTTTCCTCGCGCCGCGACGCGGTTATGTAGCTGCCGATTTCCTCGTTGACCTCAACTTCGGATGTGGTACCGTCTGCGAATTTCCATGTAATAAGCATTGTTCATAGCTCCTTTGAATTTCAAAAATTCTGAAATCCGCCAGAGCCAGCCAATCCGCACAAAACAGAAATGGACGGCAGTAGAACCCACCTCTCCTGAGAGAAGTAAAGTTCCGCACTGCCGTCCAAGCGTTCTGGCGGATGTTCAGTTGTGGTTAAGCGACCTTTTCGTTTTTAATCTCTAAAGTTCCATCGTCGCGGAAATGAATTAGAGTCCGTATGCCTTTTTGTACAATTTCGATGAGCTTGTGCTTGGCGTCTACCCGACAAACTTTTTTGCCGTCTACGTTCCGTATCTCTTCAAGAACAACATTGTCCATAACAGCCCTCCCTTCATACGAATTATCTATAAGAAAAACCGCCATGACGTGCGCAGAGAACTCCAAACTTGCGTCTGAAAAATTCTGCAATGTAGCACGTCATAGCGGCTTATTTGCAAGTAATTTTATTTTGTTAAGGCGGTCTACCGCCAATCACCATCGGAATATCTTTCCCTTTTGCAGCTTCGCATTTGACAAGCACAGGCAGAGGCTGTTGCAGTTGGCCTGGCACTTTCAAAACAAAGCAGTGCTTATTAATCGGACATTTCCTGATACATCGGTAAATCGTGCTTTTTTCCATTGATAACTCGTCCTCCTTGTGTTATTATGTTGTAAACACGCTTGTTCGCTTATTTACTACACTATAGGTAAAAAAGAGGGAACGCACATATAAACGCACATTCCCAGTGCTAGTTACAAAGGTACTCCTCAATCGAGACTTCTTCACGTGAAAGAAGCCCCAAATTTTGAAGTCTATATTTCATCGGCGAGTAATTCACGCTGAACATTTCTGCCATCTCGCGGATGATAAAATCAATACTGACATTGATTTTCATAGGCGAGGCAGGGAGCAACGACAATTCTGCCTTTTCTATAAAGACTTTTTCAGCAGCTTCTTTCGGCATGAGAAAAGCAGCGGCACAATAGTTGGCTTGTGCCTCAATCCGCTCAATCGCGGTCATTCCTTTTCGTTTGCCGGATTCGGCACGGAAGTCCTTCTTCTGACAAAAATGCTGATAGTTTGCCGACTTGGTTCGAAAACAGCGAGGGTGAATGATTTGATGAAAACATTCATGTATTACTGTGAAGTTTTCTACACCACGGTTATCGCCTTCGCTGATGGTTCGGTCAATCAGAATCGTTCCGGCATGAACAGCGATTTTATTGGGCATCATCCCGTCTTTATAATAAGGTTCAGGCCATGCCCACCAATAGCCTTCATTGTACGCAGTTAATCCAAGATATGACTGGTCAGGGGTAAGATAAATCCAGTCGGGCGTACAGTTTATAAAATCGACCACATCGTAAACGTCGATCGGCTTGGGGCGAATAAGCCGTTCTCGATCAAAGTCCTCCGTCAGTTTGATTGCCTGGCCTTCGAGTTGAGACGGCGAAAGGTCATAGTATATCAATTGTCAGCGTCTCCTTTTTCCTTCGCTTCGAGCATTTCGATAACCTTCTGCCAGTCTTCATCATCGGCATTAATATTACGAGCAATCCTCAAAGCAACACGAGCTTTCTCGCTTCCCATGATGTATTCGGGCAGGTCAGGTGAAACTGTGTTTTCTTTTGCAAGTGCTGCCAAGTCAAACATCTCGTTCGTTTCGCTCTCTGTGAGATGCAGTGCTTCGGCGATTTTATACAGTTTGTCCTTGTCTGGCGGGTAGCGCCGTCCCTTTTCGATGTCGCTCATGTAGGCGGGGACGATACCAAGCAGTTCAGCGAGCTTTCTGAGGTTGACCCCTTTCTCCATTCTTTTCGCTTTTACGTATTCTCCAAATTTTGTATCCACAATGAAACCTCCTCGTTGTGATTAAGCGTGTTCGCTAATCTGCATATATAATACGCCATAATTATGGAGTTGTCAATAGGTTCGCAGAAATTCGGGAAAAATTCACATCTGCTCATGTGCCCACAACGTGTGTTTGTCGGTTGCATAACTTATGCGATAAATCAAATATTATATCTTGCATTTCGGATAAGATATTGACATTTTCGCATATTACTGATATATTTATAGTGGTTATATTGTGTCGTGGTGAAAACACGCTTTGAACTGCTACCGAAAGAGAGGCAAGAAGCATGGCTGTGAGCTATAAAAAACTTTGGAAACTACTAATCGATAAGAACATGAAACGCACAGATCTCCGGGCTGTAACAGGCATTAGTACAACTACTCTTGCCAAGCTAGGGAAAGACGAAAACGTCAGCACCGACATTCTTGCGAAAATTTGCAAGGCATTGGAGTGTGACGTCGGCGACATCATGGAGATGGTGAACGATGAACACGCAGATTATTAAGTCTAAAAAAACTGAACAGGAGAGTTTCTTTATCATGAACCAGACAACCTATAATTCGTTAAAAGCATTTATTTGGGGCATCGCTAATGATTGCCTTGTTGATGTATATGATGTCGGTGATTACCGCAAGGTTATCCTGCCATTCTTTGTCATCCGCCGCTTTGACGCGGTTCTTATGCCGAAGCATGACGATGTCGTGAAAAAAAGAATAGAGTTTGAGAAAAAAGGTATTACGGTTGATATTGACCCGGCGCTTTGTACGATAGCTGGTCAGGCTTTTTGCAATCGCTCCGACTACACACTGACTGATTTGAAATCCCGCACCAATCAGCAGCAACTGAAGCGTGACTTCATCGCATATTTGGACGGGTTCTCGCAGAATGTGCAGGAAATTCTGAGCAAGTTTAAAATCCGCAACGAAATTGATACGCTCTCCGAGCATGATCGCTTAGGGCTGCTTATTGAAAAGTTTGTTGACCCTCGCTATAACTTCAGCACGGAGCCGGTGCTGAACGATGATGGCACTGTTCGCATAGAGGGGTTGGACAACCATTCGATGGGAACGCTCTTCGAGGATGTTATCCGACAGTTCAACGAAGAAACGAATATCACCGACGCCGGACGCCATTTCACACCGCGAGACATTGTGGAGCTGATGGCTGACCTCGCGTTCATTCCGGTTCAAGACCAGATTCAAAGCACTACATACCGCATTTACGACGGCGCTTGTGGAACGGGCGGTATGCTTACAGTTGGAGAACAGCATATTCAGACGCTTGCTGCTCGTCGCGGTAAACGTGTCTCAATAAAGCTGTTCGGTCAAGAGAACGCCGACGAGACCTACGCCATTGCCCGTGCAGATATGCTCGTTAAGGGCGAAGGAGCGCAGGCGAATAACATAAGGTACGGTTCGACAATATCTGAAGATAGATTTGCCCATGAGGAATTTGACTTCATGCTCTCGAATCCGCCATTTGGTACGTCGTGGAAGTCCGAGTTAAAAGCATGGGGAGATATCAAAAAGGATGATATCTCAGACCCGCGTTTTATTATTGAATATGATGGAAATCCTGAGTTTTCGCTTGTCCCTGACATTGGCGATCCTCAAATGCTTTTTCTTGCGAACAATATAAGCAAAATGAAAAGGTCTCCGGGACTTAAAAGCCGCATCGTCGAAGTACATAGTGGTTCGGCAATGTTTACAGGAAAAGCAGGTTCTGGGTGGAGCAACCTGCGCCGATATATTATCGAACAGGATATGTTGGAGGCCATTGTTGCATTGCCGGAAAATATGTTTTACCGTGCCGGAATAAGCACTTATCTTTGGATCGTAACGAATAAAAAAGAAGATCGCCGTAAGGGTAAAGTACAGTTGATTGATGCAACAAGCATGAAGTCGGCCTTAAGAAAAAACCTAGGAGATAAGAACTGCGAGCTTACGCCCGAAATAAATAGACAAATTCTCGGCTGGTATCTTGCTTTCGACTCAGCGCCCGCACAATATAGTAAGGTATTTGAAAACGCTGAGTTTGGATATTGGTCGGTTGATATTCATCGTCCTTTACGGCTTACCATACGGATTACTGATGCCGGAATCGAATCCCTTCCGTCAAAAGGCAAGGACGCTGTAATAAAGGAATTAATGATTGCAGCAAAAGAAAAGCTCGGCACCCAAGAATGGCACAATTATAACGATTTCATGCAACAGCTTGATGAACTTGCTGGCAGCTTGAATTTGAAGCTTACCGCTGCACGCATTGGATTGATAAAAAAACTCTTTACATCTATCAGTGAAGATGCAGAGCCAGTACTGAACACGGACGGGAGTCCTGAATCGGACAAAAACCTAAAAGAAACCGCTCAAGTTCCTCTGCTCTATGAAGGCGGCATATCGGCTTTCTTTGAAAACGAAGTACACCCGTATGTAACAGACGCATGGGTTGACGAAACAAGTATAGTTGTCGGTTATGAGTTAAGTTTCAATAAATACTTTTATATGCCGATCGAACTCCGAAATGCGAGAGACATCATTAATGACATACAAAATATTGAGGAAAACACCGATGGGTTGCTATCCTCAATTATTGGAGGTGTTTTGTGATGCTGAATTCATATGACTCATATCAGTCTTCTGAATTGCCATGGATAAAGCAGATTCCGTGTCATTGGCAATACTTGCGGAATAGAAACATCTTAATTGAGAATAAAATGAAGGTCGGAGAGAAATCCGACACATACCAGCTTCTTTCTTTAACCAAGCAAGGCGTCATAGTCCGGGATATATCATCGGGCAAAGGAAAATTTCCAAGCAGCTTTGATTCATACAAAATTGTGATGCCCGGAAATATAGTTTTCTGCTTGTTTGATGTCGAAGAAACTCCAAGAACGGTAGGAATATCCCATGACCATGGTATGATAACTGGTGCATACAATGTGTTTGAAATACGAAACATGATTAATCCCGACTATTTGTGTTTCTATTACATAGCTTTCGATAACATAAAAGCCTTCAAATCGCTCTATACTGGCTTGCGAAATGTTATTAAAATGCCAACATTTATGTCGACCAAAATCCCGTTCCCTCCTCGCGACGAACAAGATCAGATTGTACGTTTTCTGGATTGGAAAACGTCTGAGATGGCGCATTTCATCAAGGAAAAGCGGAGACAAATTGAACTGTTGATAGAGCTTAAAAACTCATTGATATGCACTGTTGTCCTTCATGGACCGCACCGGACCGCTAATAAACGGGACAGTTCTGTTGAATGGATACAAACAATTCCAGCGCATTGGAGTGAAATCACACTCTTTCAATGTGCTACAGAACAAAATCTATCCAACAAGTCAGTTCGCCATCAAAACCTGCTCTCGTTGAGCTATGGCAAGATAGTAAACAAGGACATCAACACAGCAGAAGGGCTTCTCCCATCGTCATTTGACACTTATCAGATTGTTCACGATGGTAATGTTATTCTGCGTCTTACAGATTTGCAAAATGACCACAAGAGCTTACGAGTAGGATTGTCCACACAAACCGGCATCATCACATCGGCTTACACCTGCTTAAAGGCAAGAGATAACATCTTGCCAGAATACCTCTATTACTTATTACACGCTTACGATGTTTCCAAGGTCTTTTACGGTATGGGCGGAGGTGTCCGCCAAAGCATAGGGTATGCTGATATTCGCAGAATGGTTATACCGCTGCCGCCGTTGGATGAACAGCAAGAAATCGTGGATTATTGTCGCGAACAACAAGCAAAAATCGAGCAGATGATTGCGGGAATTAAAGATGAGATTGCACTTGTCCAAGAGCTACGCACGAAGACCATCTCTGATGTCGTAACCGGCAAGGTGAACGTCCGTGATGTCGAAATACCGCAGTATGAGCCGGAAGCCGACGATTCCATTGATGAAGAGGAAAACGACGAAAATTCGTATGAAGATAACAGCGAAGCTGCAGATGAGGAGGTAGAATAAAGATGCCGACCAACACCAGAGAAAACGGGTTTGAAACTCTTATCGTCGACTGGCTCGTGAATCAAAATCACTACGAGCAAGGCAACAACGGCGATTATAATCAGGAGTACGCAATCGATGAGACGCGGCTGTTCCGCTTTTTGCTTGATACGCAAAAGCCCTATATGGACGAACTGCGTATTTTGGAATCGGAGACGGAGAAAAAGAAATTTCTTGACCGCCTCAGTAAAAAGCTGTCGGATTCCGGTGTTGTTGAAGTTCTGCGCAAGGGCTTCAAATACAAACACCGTACTCTGGAAATGTATATGGTTTTGCCGTCGGAGGGCAATCGCGACGCCCAAGCGCTGTACGACAAAAACATATTCAGTGTTACGCGGCAGCTTCAATATTCCAAGGAATACGGTCGCCTTGCCCTTGATATGGCGGTATTCGTCAACGGTCTGCCCATCATGACATTTGAACTGAAAAATCAGTTCACAAAACAGAATGTCTCGGATGCCGAAGGACAGTACAAAAAAGATAGGTCACCGGCTGAACTGATTTTCAGTTTTAAGCGGTGTCTGGTGCATTTTGCTGTTGATGACAGCGAAATCCGTATGTGTACGGAACTTAAAGGCGAGAAATCCTTCTTCCTGCCGTTCAACAAAGGCTTTAACGACGGTGCTGGAAATCCGCCGAATCTCGGCGGCATTAAAACAGACTACCTGTGGAAGCAGATACTGACAAAGCCGGAGTTGTCCAACATTCTCGAAAACTACGCACAGGTCATCGAGGAAAAGGACGAGGACACAGGCAAGAAATCATATAAGCAGATTTTCCCACGCTATCACCAGCTTCATGTTGTCAAAGCGCTACTGGCCGATGCAGCAAGGGATGGTGCCGGTCATCGTTATCTTATTCAGCACAGCGCCGGTTCGGGCAAATCGAATTCTATCGCGTGGCTGGCGCATCAGCTCGTTACACTTAAAAACGCCAACGGTCAGGTGTTTGATACGATTATCGTTGTCACCGACCGTATCAACCTCGACAAGCAGATAAAAGACACGATTCGTCAGTTCATGCAGGTGTCTTCCACTGTCGGTTGGGCGAAGGACTCAGGTGAACTGCGGCAACTGCTTGATGATGGGAAGCGCGTTATTATTACCATCGTCCACAAATTCCAGTTCATTCTCAATGACATCTCCGACGCCTACAAGCACAAGAAATTTGCCATCATCATCGACGAGGCACATTCCAGCCAGAACGGTAGCCTCTCTGCAAAGATGAACATTGTCCTCTCCGGCAATGTTTATAACGATGGCGACGAGCTTGAAGACAAGATTAACAGTCTGATCGAAGGAAAGCGCATGGCGCAGAACGCCAGCTACTTTGCTTTTACTGCCACGCCGAAGAACAAAACGCTGGAAATGTTCGGCAAGACCATCGTCGACGAAAACGGCAATCCTATTCTGAACGAGGACGGCACAAAAAAATCAGAGCCGCACTATGTTTATACGATGAAACAGGCCATCGAGGAGCATTTCATCCTTGATGTTTTGAAATACTACACGCCATATCAGAGTTACTACCACATTGTGAAGACCGCCGCTGACGACCCTCTATTCGATAAGAAACGAGCGCAGAGTGTGTTACGGTCTTATGTCGAAAACCAGCCGTATGCCGTCAAGGAGAAAGCTGGCATCATCGTCGAGCATTTCCACAATTCGGTTAAAAACAAAATAGGCGGTCAAGGTCGCGCAATGGTGGTAACCAGCAGCATTCAACGTGCCATAGAATACTATTACGCAATTACCGAGGCACTACAGGCGCGAAGAAGCCAATATCGCGCTATCGTGGCTTTTTCCGGCGATGCCAATTACAACGGTCAAACGTTGAACGAAGCAAAAATAAATGGCTTCCCCAGTTCGCAAATCGAGAAAAAATTCAAGCACAACCCATACCGCATTCTTGTCGTCGCCGACAAGTTCCAAACTGGCTACGACGAGCCGCTGCTCCACACAATGTATGTGGACAAGGGGCTTGCAGACATTAAAGCGGTTCAAACCCTCTCGCGCCTTAACCGCTGCTACAGCGGGAAAAATGATGTTTTCGTCTTGGATTTTGCCAACGACCCGGCTGATATCCAGCAAGCTTTTGAGCGGTATTATAAAACCACGGTTCTTTCCGGCGAAACCGATGCGAATAAGCTGAACGACCTCATTGACACGATGGAACCGATGCAGGTATACACGCAAGACCAGATAGAAACCTTTGTCGGTCTGTACTTAGGAAACGCACCGAGAGAAAAGCTCGACCCAATCATAGATGTTTGCGTGGAGGCATATAAAGCACTTGACCTTGAAGACCAGATTGCCTTTAAGAGCAGTGCAAAGACGTTTGTGCGTACATATAATTTTCTTTCGTCCATTCTGCCTTATGGCTCACATAATTGGGAAAAATTGTCCATCTTTCTAAATTTGCTTGTTGCAAAGCTCCCGCGCCCGCAGTCTGAGGAAGATGATGTCCGTAAAATAATCGAGGATGTCGATTTGGAAAGCTATCGTGTGGTCGCGCAGGACACAATAGCTATTCGGCTTGCCGATGAAGATGCTGAAATCGACGCTATTCCTGTAAAAACTGATGTCGGGATTCCCGTGCCGGAAATGGACACACTTACCCATATTATCGCCACCTTCCATGACATATGGGGAAATTGCGACTGGACGGACGAGGACAAAATCAAGCGTCAGATTGCCGATTTGCCTGACATCGTTAAAAACGATGAGGCGTATCAAAACGCCATGCGCTATTCTGACGCACAGAACGCCCGCGACGAAAGCGACCGTGCTGTGTTTGAAGCAATTATGAAAACAATGTCGAGTGGGATGGAACTGTATACCGCTTTCCAAGACGATATGAGGAATAGTAATAATCAGTCTTTCAAAAAATGGCTATTGGATATGGTGTTCAATTCTACTTACCGTCCCGGCGGAGATTCAGTTCATCCACAAGTTTAAAACGAGGAGGCGCACTATGGCCATGCGAGGGAAAAGCATCAATCTATTTTTAATGGACGGCGAGCCGGGCGGACGAATCAAATGCACGCTTGCAAACTGGACTGGCGTCGCCTATAAGATTCCGCGCACAGCTTTGGATTTGTGCAAGGAGCGTGATGACCTGAAGCAAAGCGGCGTCTATTTCCTCTTTGGTACATCCGACCAAACTGGAAACAACGTCGTATATATAGGACAAGCTGGCGCTCGCAAAAACGGAGAGGGCTTGCTTTACCGTCTGTTGGAACACAAACGCAATCCCGATAAAGACTACTGGACAGAGGCTATTGTTTTCACAACATCTAATAACTCTTTCGGCCCGACAGAAATAAGCTATCTCGAAAATCGCTTCTGCGGGCTTGCGTTCGCGGCAAAGCGCTATGATGTGAAAAATGGGAACGACCCGACGCACGGTAATATCACAGAGGAAAAAGAAAGCGAGCTTGAAGAATTCGTCGATTATGCCCGCATTGTCATGGGAACGCTGGGGCACAGAGTTTTCGAGCCGGTTGCTGCGGTAAAGCCTACGACTGAGGTTTCAACTGTACCTGCCGACGAGCCGTTGCTTTACTTCAATCGTACCAATCTCAAAGCTACTGGTCGCCGTACCAGTGAAGGGTTTGTTGTCCTCAAAGGAAGTGCGGTCGTTGAAGGGCTGCAAAAGAGCTGTCCTGAAAACGCAGTAAAACTGCGCGAACGTTATAAGGATAAGATTAATGCCGATCACATTCTCACAGAGGATATCCTTTTCTCAAGCCCCTCTGCCGCTGCCGCGTTTGTCGGCGGTGCGAGCTTGAGCGGAAACGAACTGTGGAAAACTTCGGATGGCATATCATTGAAAAACTTAGATTAGCACTAAGGTGTTCACGGGAGAAGGTAAGCATTATGAATGAGCTACACTCGTTATCAATACTATTTCAGAACAGGCTTTTCAGAATACCTGATTATCAGCGCGGCTATGCGTGGAAGCGTGAGCAACTTGCTGACTTCTGGGATGACCTGATGAATCTGCAAGAGGACAGATATCATTACACCGGCTTGCTGTCGCTGAAACCGCTTTCCCGCAAGGATGTAAAGTCATGGGATGGTGACGAATGGCTGCTCGACAGCGGATTTAAGCCGTTTCATGTGGTCGATGGGCAGCAGCGCTTGACCACCTTTTCCATTCTGATGTTCGAGTTAGTTTCCTTTGTGCAACAGCTGCCGGACAACGTAAAAAAGTCTGACGAGGACATTTTCATCGGCTTTGAATCGCTGCGTGACATCAAAGCAAAATACATTCTGCGGAAACGTCCGCCACAAAACCTGATTACCACATACCTGTTCGGTTATGAGACAGATAATCCCAGCGCGGATTATCTGAAGTATAAAGTGTTTGAAGAGCCGTTTGGCGGCACCATCTTTGAAACCTACTATACGAAAAACCTGAAGTTCGCAAAGGGGTTCTTTGCTGAGAATATTGATGCGCTTTACCAAAGCGAGGGTACAAGCGGGATTGAGAGCCTGTACCGTAAACTCACGCTTCATCTGATGTTCAATCTGCACGAAATCGAGGACGACTACGATGTGTTCGTCGCTTTCGAGACAATGAACAATCGCGGCAAGCGTCTGACAAATCTAGAACTGCTCAAGAACCGTCTGATCTACCTGACGACGTTGTTTGATGAAGGTCAATTGGATAAGCGTGATAAAGAGCAGCTTCGGCATGACATCAATGAGGCATGGAAAGAAGTCTATTATCAGCTTGGGCGTAACCAGTCTGCGCCTTTATCTGATGATGAGTTTCTGCGACATCACTGGATTATGTATTTCACATACTCCCGTAAAAAAGGCGACGACTACATAAAATTCCTGCTTTCAAAGTTCTCTGCCAAGAGTATTTTTGAAAAGGTAGCTGTCGCCGCACAGGACGAGCCTGACCTTCTCGTTTCCACTGATGACGATGCTTCCGATGACGATGATGATGTGGCCACGCCGGATGAGCCGGAAATCATAATAAAGTCAAAGCTACAACCTTCCGAAATCAGCAAATATGTTAATAGCCTGAAGGAAACTGCCGAATACTGGTATTATACGTTTTTCCCTGAAGAGAGCGATACATTAACTCCCGACGAGAAAATATGGATCGGTCGTCTTAACCGCATCGGTATCGGGTATTTCCGACCGCTGGTAACCGCTGCGATAATGCCGTCATCAAAAGCGACGGCAGATGAACGAATTGCCTTCTTCTCCGCTGTTGAGCGATTCATTTTCCTGTGTTTTCGTCTGGCTTCTTTCCAGTCCAGCTACGCAAGCAGCGTTTATTACAGCAAAGCAAAAAGCATTTACGACGGAGAAATCACTCTGCAGTCTGTAACTGATGAGCTAAATGACCGCTCAGATAAAAATAACAATGAAGCGGTTCTGAATTTTATTGCCCGAAATAACCGCCGCTTTAATTCCGGCGACGGCTTTTACGCATGGCGCGATCTGAAGTATATGCTCTACGAGTATGAGTTTTCGCTTGGACAGCAGTGCAAGCTGCAAAAGGTAGATTGGCGTCTTTTTACCACAGTGGAAAAGGATAAATTCTCCATTGAGCACATTTTTCCGCAGAACCCAACCGTGTGGTATTGGAAAAATCAGTTCAGGCAGTTCAGCGATGCCGAAAAGAAGACCCTTGCTGGGTCACTCGGAAATCTTTTGCCATTATCGCAGAGCATCAATTCCTCGCTTCAGAATGATTGCTTTGATGAGAAGAAACATTCCAAGCCCGGTCGTCGCGGGTATGAGAACGGCTCTCACTCAGAGATTGAAGTCTCAAAAGAAGCCGATTGGGATGCGCAGCATATTTATGACCGTGGAATACAGCTGTTGACATTTATCGAAAATCGCTGGAACATATCGTTTGGCGACGATGTGCAAAAAACAGCCATTCTGCATCTCGAATTCCTGTTTGATGGACGCAGTGTGCCGCCTGAAATACCTGATGATGTGATGCCAACAATACCGGCGCAAAAATCGTCTACACAAGATGCTAATGGGTATTTTACGGACGGTTTCGATCTATCCCAAAAGCAATTGAGTTTTTGGATTGGATTTGCCGATTACTGTAATTCGATTAACAGAAGTGACATTGCATCAAGAAAACCTGCGGGGCAGAATTGGTACGACGTTCCTTCAAACGGTCATGATTACCACATCTCTTTTACTATTACCCAAGGACATACGGCTCGCATTCTTATATACACATACAACATCGACGCTTTCAAGCGCCTTGAGCAAAAGAAAGCCGAAATAGAGTCCCTGTGTGGTTATAATTTCGATTGGAATACAAGTAGAAGCAGTAGTGTGCAGAGGCGAATTATTCACAGTAGAGATATAGACTACTTTGCCACCGAGCAACAGACTGAGTGCTATGATTGGTTCGTTGACCGTTTTGATAAGCTGAAATTGGCGCTTGATACTTGCGATTCGCATTAATGGTTCGTTAAGCGTTATTGAGAGTGGGTAAAAGAATGGCTTATTCGAGGAGGTTACCATGGGATTGTTTTCAAAGAAGCCGGGGCTTGATAAAATTGATATAGAGCGACTTCTAAAACACGGTTTTATTGCAACGGGAAACAAAAGAGCGCCGGTACGTTATGCTGACGAAGAATATCGCGGACTTACTTTGAATTACATGCCGCATTTCCTCAAGGGCTGCTTCACCGGCTGCCAAAGGCTTGAGAATTTGTTGTACGGCTGTAAAGAGCGTGAAACAGTGACGATACACGCCGGGGCTTTTGATAGTTGTGCAAATCTGAAGACAATCGAGATTCGTTCCTTCTCCGGCGGCATCGTTGTTGAGGACGGTGCGTTTTGCAACTGCCCGCTTTTGGAGAAGGTATACATCAGCTATCAATTTATGCGCCCAATCATCGGAAACGAGCCGTTTTCTAACTGCCCAAATGCAAAGATTGTATTCGGCTCGGCAAGCACATATACACACGGATGGTAATTTAGGAGGAAAGGCAAATGACAGCTAAAACAACGGAACCGCGCAAGACGTATAGTATCACGATAGGAAGCGCGTGCGATGCGCCCGACTATGTCTCGGATGACTCGGACTATTACAGCTATCTGCAAACAAAACTGCTTTTTTCAGGCACATACACCGAGGCGGAAGAAAAAGCAAAAGAGATGCTGCAAAATGAACGAATGAAAATGAGCAATACCGAGCTAAATACAATATCCATCACATACTGGATTGAGGAATTGTAGAGTTCTGCCGATTGCGAGAGGAAAACAAAAATGTATTATTTGAGGAAGATTATCGGGTGGGTTGCCTTACTGCTCATCAGCGCCGCACTCGGCTTTGTACTTTTCCGATATGCGCCGCCGTTATCATTCAGAATCGAGGAATGGACACAAAATGCGGGTCCGTTGATTTTGCTTTTCTACGCCGCTTTTATCGCCGCCTATATCGCTGTGACGTGGGTTGAGAACAAGATAGCGCAATGGAGCGACGTGAATGGTAACACTGTGCTTGCTGTCCTCTGTGCGATACTCACAGGTGGTGCGGTGTCTGTAGTGTTTGCAATTAACATCTGGAACGACGCTTACGGCGACGGTTGGATTGCGCTCGGACATCTTATCTTTATCGGTATCGCATCCGGCGTGTTTGCTTTTATCGGGGTTAAAGATATATAGGCTTTTGGCTTGGTTTACGAGGAGGTAACAATATGGGATTTCTCTGTAAAGCTTTCGGGCATAAATGGGAGCGTCTGTCCAATAAATGCTCCCGGCGCTGTCGTGTTTGCGGAACTACAGAAACAATCGAGCATCAATGGCAATTGATAGAGGGTCAATGTGCCGAAAAATGCACAGTCTGCGGTAAAAGGCGCAGCATTGAATGTACCTTTGATGGGTGCAAATGTGTGAGATGCGGAAACGAAAAGCACTCCTATGTTTATGTTGACGGCGATGCCACCGATCTTCAGCTCTGTACCAAATGTGGTAAGTATTATTTGTCAAGAGATCTGCGAACCAGAAGCACTGAAGAAGGAATTCTGGATATGTTTGAAACGCTTATTTCCCTACATGGAGATATTTTACCGCAGATTATATTAACCGATCACATCTATAATGTGATTGCTTATGATGTGATTGCTGCTAAGCGTCAGCAGCTTTCGGAAAAAGAAGAACGTATATTGAATTTGCTATACGAGCGCGGTGTACAAACAAAGGCAATCGATGATATACGCGCAAGAATTGAAGAACGTAAGAAGAGCAGGTCTCTTTCAAATGACGAGATTCGGCGGCAGGAATACGACGCTAATGCCGACGAAGGCATTTTCCACGGAGGTGTCCGTGGCGACAAATAAGAAGTTTGGAGGGCGCTATGAATTTATTCGGAAAGCTCAAATGCAAAAAGCAAGGCCATAACTGGAATGGCTGTAAATGCGTCCGTTGCGGCGAGGTGCGCGACGAAGGGCATCACTGGCGTGCTGGTGACGATAAACTCCATTACTGTACCAACTGTCGTAAATCAGAACCCCATGTTTGGGATGGCTGTAAATGCAAGGTCTGTGGAGCTACAAAGCACACATTCGGCGATGACGGCTTTTGCATCCACTGTGGGCAGGGCAAAGTCGTCGGGCGTTATGCGGGAAAGCGCACGGAGCTTCGTTTGGAACATTGCAGTCGCTGCGGCAAAAAGACACCCCATCTGGCGGTGATATGCGACAACCCTAATGACCCGAATTATGGAGCGGCATATCGAAGCGATTGTATTCCCTGCGGTGGCGTACCGTTTTGCCCAAAATGCAACAGCTATGTCTCCGCAACCTTAACCAGAAACGAATTTGACGGTGTGGAAAGTGCCGCATGCGACTGCTGCGGCACAGTGCTTTAGTGCGATTAACACAATCAGATGATAGATCGAGGGGTTCTATGTATAAAGGCGAAACCGCATGTCGAAGAAAGCTTATATACGTATTGCCCGTTAACGATACCCTTGCTCGTTAACGAAAACCCTATAGCCAACAAAAATGGTGCATTGTATCAATATATCTCGGTCAACACATTTATTAACAATAAATAAATCCTCCTTTACCCTTTGGTTAGAAGCGGTGAAGGAGGATTTTTAACATTTATTATATGATTCCCAGGAACATCTTTACAAGCTCGGGATCGAACTGAGTTCCGGAACATTTCTCTAATTCTGTAATGACTTCTTCTCTGCTTAAGGCCTTGCGATAAGGTCTATCGTTGCTCATTGCATCATAACTGTCAATAATAGATATAATACGACATTCAAGAGGAATCTCTTCACCTTTTAGACCAAAGGGATAACCTTTACCATCCCAGCGTTCGTGATGCTTTAAGATGAAATCAGATATCGGAGCCAGCTCTATGGAAGCAATGGCTATCTCATATCCCAGTTTAGAGTGTTGTTGGATAGCGAGTCTTTCCTCTGGAGTTAGGGGACCTGCTTTTAGAAGGATATTGTCCGAAATTCCGATTTTACCAATGTCGTGAAACTCAGCCAACAGAACAATTTGGTTCAGTCTATTTTCCGGTATGCCGCTTTTAAGGGCTAATACTGCTGCCAGATTAGCCGTTCTATCCACATGATCTTTAGTGGTCATGTCCTTTGTCTCTAAGGTTTTCAGCAGGGTTTTAACGATTGTGCTGCACTTGCTGTTACTGTTCAGCAATTTTTCAAGATGCATGTTATCCAAGGCTTTTTGATAAATATTAAACATTTCTTTTTCGGTGTTATCACTTATGAAAAAACCATGCGAGAAGCTCAAGGGGAGGTGTGGATTGCCCATATTATAACGGTTCATGTTTTTATGAAACTGGGTCATGATCGAATCGATACATTTATGATCTGCGTTATTAACAATAAGAGCGAATTCGCCCCCGCTTGTATAAGCAACCATGGTTCCGTTTGCGGCACAAGAGCTTATAATTTCGGCTGCCTTTTTTGATCAGGTGGTCTCCCTCAGCAAATCCAAAGGTATCATTAACCAGCTTTAGTCCATTGATATCAAAAACTATAACTCCCGGGGAGGTCCATTCGCTATCCTCCAGCATATGGAAAAAGTATTTACGGTTATAAAGTCCGGTAAGTTTGTCATGGGTGCTGTCATAGAGTATTTCATTATACGGAGGCAGAATCAAATCATAGAGCAAGGATAAGAATATAATCGCAAAAGCCAAACCTCTAATATAATGTCCCAGGAAATTATAGATACCATAGACATCGCTATAGAGTGTAAAACAGAAACCGGAGAGAGTAAATAGACAAATGACTGCAACAACTCGCTTATAGAAGGAAGGCTCGAGCTTTTTCATCCTCGATAAAACCAATAATGACAATAAATAAATGGTGATAATAATATATTCACTGACTTTTTTGAAAAGGGTAAGCCCTTGACCGTCAATATAGCAAGTTGGGAAAAGACGGGCAAAGCAAAGAATCGTTAACCCCAGGGAAATAACACAGGTCGAAACTAAAACGATACAATAAGGGGCTTTTTTATCGAAGAACAATATTGAAAATAAGAAGGCCAAGGCAATAAGATAACTTTGGACGATCCAAAGCTGAGTAGGCAAATTTGAACCATATCCGGGGATTAAATTCATTCCCTTAAAGGTAAGCGTATGCAAAATACCGATCAGTGAAGCCGTTAAAAAAGTAGGACCCAAGTCTGAAATAATCAGTTAGGGGTACCAGCAAAATCAAGTGAGCACAGCAAAGCAAGCCATCGGTTGATGACTTAAAAATCTAGATTTGCAAGAAATTAAGAGGCTGCGCGAATGTGATAACCTTGGGTTCTAGCCAAG
>NZ_JAYFQK010000008.1:0-146036 GCF_034927245.1 Desulfitobacterium sp. | reverse complement strand
GCAATAAAAATTTTCTGAGGGAATTTCCAATTTGGTGTTTCCAAAAATGAAAACCCCCTACCGAAAAGTAGGAGGAATTCAATATTGATGGTTCAAGCAAAGTCTTGAACCATCTACCTCGGCGAATGCCGAGAGGCTATTAATTATAAAAAGGAGGCAATGAAAATCATTGCCCCCCAGATATTCTTAAAGATATTTAATCAACCGTTTTTCCAGGATACACCGAAACCGCCGCGTGGATACTGCCAAAGAATATTGTTTTTGGGACATGCTACACGGCAAGTACCACACTCAAGACAGCCTTCATATCCTACAGAAATACGATTTTCTTCTTCATCCCAGTCATAAACATGTGCCGGGCATACGCGGGTACAGGGCTTATCCTGACATTTTAGGCAGATCTCGTTATCTGCAATTTTGATATGATTTAGTTTGTCAGTATTAAAGCGCACTAAATATAATTTATCATCTAATTTCATTTCAGTGCCCTCCATGCTCTAAAGATATCTTTGAAAATTGCACCCTTAGAATGCTTTTCAAAGGCCATTTTGGCGATATTCTTGAAGCCTTCACCCTTCGGTGTATCACTGGCTGTAAAGAACCTATGCATCGCGTTAGCTGCAATTTCAGGGTAGACTTGCAGCAAGTGTGGGTTACTTTCCATAAACCCAGTAAGATTGCGGTAAGTGTGAAGATCTTTGACGACGAAAGTGTCGCGTAGGCGCTTATCATAAATGCTCAGCCCTTGGGCACTGATATCGCCTGATTTAATCGCTTCAGCGGCAACTTTTCCCGCGATCCGGCCGGAAGTCATCGCTAGATTCGAACCTTCACGGTGAATTCCGTTAACCAGCATAGCTGTATCTCCGGTAACGAGAACCCCTTGACGGTACAATTTCGGCATTGCCTTATAGCCGCCTTCAGGCAGTAAGTGGGCAAGGTATTCTTTCGTTTCTCCGCCCTGGAGCAAGCGTTTGATATAAGGCTTTGATTTAAGATTTTCTAAAAGGTCATTCGGGGTCCATTTTTTCTCAATTAATTGATTAAGAATAACCCCAACCCCAATCGAGAGCGAATCTTGATTGGTATAAATGAAAGCGGTTCCAAGCATACCATCCGTCGAATCGCCAAACAGTTCTATTGTTGCGCCTTGACCGGGCTCTAAGCAGAAACGATCCTCAATTTTTTCCTGAGGAAGCGCAATAATTTCTTTAACAGCAACAGCAACCTTGTCAGATTGAAGCTCTGAAGCTAAGCCCGCTTTGCGAGCAACGAAATTGTTAGCACCTTCGGCCAAGATTACTACTTTAGCACCAAGATCACCTTCCGCGCGACCGGTGCGTACACCTACAACTAAGTCCCCTTTGTAAAGGAGATCCTCCACGACTGTTTCAGGAATGATCATGACTCCGGCATTTTCAGCTTGTTTTGCGAGCCAGCCGTCAAACTTCACCCGGAGAACAGTATGAGCATTGTAAGGTTCCTGAGACCAAGCCGGGTCACGGTATGCAGCCGTGATGATTTCATCCCCGCTTAATAATCCATAGCGTTGTTCAATAACCGGTCTTTCGAGAGGAGCCTCTTTCCAAAACTCAGGGACTACCTCAGCGGTTGCTTGGGTATAAAGAACTCCGCCCATCACATTTTTCGTACCCGGATAATCTCCACGTTCAATAACTACGGTTTTCATACCTGCCTTTGCAGCACTAATTGCGGCAGACAGGCCAGCAGGACCGCCACCGACGACGATCACATCAAAGTTTTCCATGTTTGCCCCTCCTTATTTCGCCGCACCTAGGCGCATTTTTAATTCAGCTGTTAAGGCAGGAACCACTTGGAGGATGTCACCAACAATTCCGTAGTTAGCAACATTGAAAATAGCAGCTTCCGGATCATTATTAACAGCTATAATATAGTCTGAAGTTTGCATTCCAACCAAATGTTGAATTGCGCCGGAGATGCCTAATGCGATATAAATCTTAGGACGAACAGTCACCCCGGTTTGTCCAACTTGTTGGTCATGAGAAATCCAACCTGCCTCTACAGCGCCACGAGTACCGGCTATTGTACCACCGATTGCATCAGCAAGCTCTTCTGCAATAGCCATGTTTTTCTGCGAACCAATACCAAGTCCGACAGCTACGATAATTTCAGCCTTATCCAAGAAAGCGCTCTTCGCTGTAGAAGGAATGAATTCAACAACCTTGGTGCGATAATTTGCTTCATTGAGCGTTAATTCTTCACGAATAATCTGTCCCTTACGTCCTTCAATCCGCTCCGGCATTGCCATAACACGCGGACGTACGGTAGACATTTGGGGCCGATGGGTACGGCATTGAATTGTTGCCATAATGTTTCCGCCAAAAGCCGGACGAGTCATTTTTAAGAGCCTGGTTTCCGGATCAATTTCCAAAACAGTACAATCCGCGGTTAAACCGGTTTGCATTTTAGTTGCGATAGAAGGGAAAACGTCACGGCCCATAGAAGTTGCGCCGCAAAGAATAATCTCGGGTTTATACTTGCGAACAAGTTCGGTAATGGCATCAGCATATGGGTCGGAGCGATAATCCTTCAGTACAGGATTATCCAGGACATAAGCTTTTTCAGCTCCATAAGCAAATGCTTCATCAATTACGTGGTCAACTTGATAGCCGGTTACGACTGCGCAAAGATCGCAGCCCAATGCATCCGCCAGCTTTCGTCCTTCACCCAGCAATTCCCATGATACTGTAGACACATTCTCATTGATATATTCAACAAGAACCCAAACACCGCTCCAAACTTCTCCATCCGCAGCTTGGGAAGGTTTAACCGCTTTTTTCTCAGCAACCGGTTCTGCGGAGGCTTTTGCTTTAGGTTTATCAGCACGCTCAGGCATGCTAAGCGCATCTGCGGGGCATACTTTAGTACATTTAGTACAATCTTTACACTTTTCGGCATCTACTACTGCTATTCCATCCACGAGCTCAAGTGCTTCAAAAGGGCATTCTACTGTACATGCACCACACCCGATACATTTAGCCTTGTCAACTATAACGGCCATTATTGTTTTCCTCCCTTCGTGGGATGATTAGAAATAATATTTCCATCAATCAATGTATCAACAAGCGCTTTTGCAGTACCTGATGGATTTTGGGTTCCGTCGATTTTTTCTCCGCCGGTTCGTGTTGGCGGCGCAAAAATACGTACTACACTTGTAGGGGATCCTTTAAGGCCCATTTGTGTAGCGTCGAAAGGTAATGATTGAGAATTCCAAATTTCCGGTTCGTATTTGGCTGCATTCATCATATTCGGCAACGACGCATATCTTAGATCATTAAGCTCTTTCTCTACCGTTATCAATGCAGGTAATTGAGCTTGTACAACCTGACGTCCACCTTCTGTTTTCCGTTCTACGGTAATTGTTGATTCAGTTATCTCACGCACCTTAATTGAGTAGGTGATTTGAGGGAATCCTAAGCGTACGGCAATACCGGGACCTGTTTGGGCGGTATCTCCGTCAATTGCTTCTTTACCTGCCAAAACAAGGTCGATGGGATCTTCCTCATGAAGTTTCCGAATTGCAGTCGACAGAATATAGGCCGTTGCTAATGAATCAGAACCGCCAAATGCTCTATCACTAAGCAAAATTGCTCTATCTGCTCCGAAGGACATCCCTTTTCTCAGAGCTTCGATTGCTTGCGGGGGGCCCATACTAACGATGGTCACTTTTCCCCCTACTTTTTCTTTGAGACAAATAGCTTCCTCCAACGCATGTGCATCATAAGGATTAATAATTGATGGCACGCCTTGTCGCATAAGCGTATTCGTCACGGGATCAATCCGTACTTCGGATGTATCCGGTACCTGCTTCAAACAAACCACGAAATGCAATATAACTCCCTCCCCAGTTCCTTCTTTGTATTAGCTTTTCATTAATTCTAGAAAAACCGACATATGTTAATGATAGTACAATGTGGTGAAAAATACAAGTTGTTTTCAAGATGTATTCAATATTTCGAGCCAATATTTTGACATATTTGAATATTTTAACTTAGAAATAGGCGTTGTATTTGTAACAACGCCTTTCATATATTATCATTTTTTCTTACATTGATTGATATTTAATCCTTTAATTCCGCTAAATATTTTTCGACTTCAACAGCGGCCAGCGCCCCATCTCCAACTGCAGTTGCAACTTGACGCAAAGGAGTATCACGAATATCACCTGCGGCATATACTCCATTGATATTAGTTTGAAGAAGGTTTCCCGTTATGATATAGCCCCGATTCTCAACATCAATTTCACCCTGAAGGAATTTATCATTAGGTTCAGTTCCGACATAAATAAAGATTCCATCCGCTGTAAGAATTGTCTTTTCATCAGTTTTAACATTTCGGATTTTTACACCCTCTACATGATCTGTTCCTAGGATTTCTTCAACAACCGAGTTTAGTACAAATTGGATTTTACCATTATTTTTAGCACGTTCAACCGCAATTTGTGCGGCTCTAAACCCTTCTCGCCGGTGAATGATAAATACTTTCTCAGCAAATCTTGTTAGATATGACCCTTCTTCTAAGGCAGCATCTCCCCCACCAACAACGATAACCTGTTTTCCCTTAAAGAAGGCACCATCACAGGTTGCGCAGTAAGAAACACCGCGGCCATGAAACTTCTCTTCTCCCGGAACATTCAAAGGTCGCGGTTTTGAACCCGCAGCGATGATTACCGCTTTGGATTCTAAGGTACGGGAATCTGTATGGATTTTCTTCACATCATGACGAAGTTCAAGGGTTTGGACTTCATCAAAAATAAACTCTGCACCATAAGCCTCAGCTTGTTGATGAAATTTGTTCATGAGTTCAAATCCCCCGATTCCTTCCGGGAATCCTGGATAGTTTTCAATCTTCTCTGTCGAAGCTGCCTGCCCACCCGGCATTCCCATCTCAATAATACCGGTTTTCAATCCGCCCCGGGCGGCATAAATTCCTGCGGTTAATCCTGCGGGACCCGCTCCGATAATTAGGACATCATACATTAAAACACCCCCGTTAAACTATACCCCACACAGGTATCAAGGTAACTAAAGTATATCATAGTTTCAAGGAAAATAAAGCATTTTTAATCCAACCGATTTTGATGAAGGTATTTTCATTTTCTGGGAAGAATATAAAAGTAATTTAATTAAAACTCCCATAACTGGTTATAATATCAAGTCTGTGGTAAAGGAGGTCTGATTTTGAGCCGTATTCTTAAGGTAGTCACCGGAATTATTATTGTGATTATCATTTTAACCGCTTCGAGCGGTTTATATGAAGATTGGTTATGGTATAAAGATTTAGGTTATGAACAGCTTTTTTGGACTCCGCTCTTAAGCAAAGGCCTTATCCAAATTGTAAATGGAACAATTCTCTTTCTTTTTATCGCGGGCACTCTTTTCTCGATTCGTCATTCTATTTTAACCTTTGTCAATGATAGATTAAGAAGCCGCCTTCGATTGGTCCATGACATGGATCGACCGATTTACCATTTGAGTCAAAGGCGTGTGACAGTTTGGCTGCTCATTATTTCTGTCTTGGTTAGTTTTGGAGTTAGTTTTATTGCAGGCTTTACGGGCTGGCTGGAGGTTCTTTCCTTTGCAAAATATACCCCTTTTGGTCGGAGTGATCCTGTCTTTGGCAAAGATTTAGGATTCTACTTTTTCCGGCTACCTTTTCTTCAAACGATTTTTAACGTATTTTATGGTCCTCTCTTCCTTCTCACTGTTTTTACAGGTTTATTTTATGCGGTAACCGGAGTTTTGCATTTTCACACTTTAAAATTTTGGACAAAAAATCCCATAACGGTCAGTTCCGCAGCAAGGCGTCATCTTGCTTTATTGCTTGCTGTTTTATTTGTATTTCGGGCGTTTGGTTACTTTATAGACAGATACCGACTTCTTTATTCTCAGCATGGCCATGTCGTCGGTGCAGGCTATACAGATTTAACCGCAAATTTACCCATTCTTAATATCCTTATTGTTATAAGTCTGCTTGGATTTCTAGCCGCTTTGCTTTCACTCTTTATCCATGAAGTCAGACTGTTAACCGTCCCGCTTGTCTCCCTCGTTATTGCTGGGTCCCTTTTTTATGGACTGTATCCTACTTTGATCCAGTCTTTTGTCGTCATACCCAATGAATTAGCCAAGGAAACTCCTTATATTCAAAACGAAATTAAGATGACGCGTTATGGATACGGTTTGGATTCTGTCGTAGAGCAGAACTATCAAGGCGATGTCCCATTAACTGCTCAAAGTTTAAGTAGTGAAAAGGCTACTTTGAATAATATTCGCTTAAATGATCCCCGTCCCTTACTCCAAACATTCACTCAAAAACAGGGAATCCGGCTGTATTACAAGTTTAATGATATCGATATTGATCGCTATCAAATAGGCGGAGAGAATCGTCAGGTTATGCTTTCAGCCCGAGAACTCTCCACCGATGATTTGGCAAGTAATGCAAAAACATTTGTCAATCTTCGTTTTAAATATACTCACGGTTATGGTGTAGCCGCCTCTTTTGCAAACGCTGTGTCCTCAGAAGGTCTTCCGAGTTTTGCGATTAAGGATGTTCCTCCTGTCACTGAGTACCCTGAGTTCCGCCTTAAAGAGCCTCGAATTTATTACGGCGAGTCAACCAATGATTGGGTCGTAGTCAATACCAATATTAAAGAATTTGATTATCCGCTTGGAAACACGAACGCCGAAAGCAGCTATGAGGGTAAGACGGGTATCAATATGACTCCTTTTAACAAGTTTATGCTTTCTCTGCGCCATGGAACAGCTCGCTTTTATCTTTCGAATGTTGTCAATTCACAAAGTCGAATTCTTTTAAACCGTAACATTGTAAAGCGTGTCGAGAAACTCGCCCCATTTCTTGATTATGATCATGATCCCTACCTCGTTATTGATCAAGAACGCCTTAAGTGGGTTATTGATGCTTACACAACGTCTAACGCACTTCCCTACTCCAGCCGCTTCGAAAATAACAATTTCAATTATATTCGTAATTCGGTAAAAGTTATTGTTGATGCTTATGACGGAACTGTCGATTTTTACGCAGTTGATCCACAGGAACCGATTTTACAAACGTATCAAAAAATATTTCCCGGAGTCTTCAAAAGTTTCTCCCAAATGCCTGTAAGCTTAAAAACGCATTTACGCTATCCTGAGACCCTTTTTACAATTCAGAGCAATATGCTGACAAACTTTCATATGACCGACCCGACTGTCTTTTACAACAAGGAGGATGCCTGGGATATTCCCCAAGAAATTTTTAGAGATAAATCCCAGAATATCGCTCCATATTACACGATCATGCAAATTCCAGGTTCAGAACAATCCGAATTTGTTTTAATGTTACCTTTTACTCCTGCTTCAAGCAGTACAAATACACGGAGTAATATGATTGCCTGGATAGCTGCCCGTATGGATGGAAAGCATTATGGAGAGCTTATTTTATTTAAACTTCCCAAAAATATTGAGATTGACGGGCCTCTGCAGATCGAATCAAGAATCGACCAAGATCCGGAAATTTCAAAACAGCTTGCCCTTTGGAATCAACAAGGTTCGAGTGTCATCAGGGGTAATCTACTCGTCCTGCCGATTCAGGGAAATTTCATATACATCGAGCCAATCTATTTGCAAGCGACTCAAGGTGGAAGTATTCCTGAGATGAAACGGATCATTATGGTTTACCGTGATAAGCTTGTTATGACAGAATCTCTAGGCGATGCGCTTATTCAGATTTTCGGGCCGGATGCTCCTGAACTGGGATCAATAAATAACACTGCCTCTCCGCCTACTTCTATACAAACACACGATTTCACTAATCCTCTAACCGTTAGTCAAGAGGAAATCAATAAAATGTTAGAGCAAATGTATCAACTAAGGGCTATGTTAGATCAATTGGAGACGCAGTTAAAATCCTTACAACTTGAATCCACCCCTAACGACAATCGGACACCGCCTGTTAATCCCTAAACATACTGCCCTAAATGCAATAAGGTGGGCATTCCAAGAAGTTTAACCCTTCAGGAATGCCCACCTTATTTACATCTTATGAATTACTAAGCGGTTTAAGTTCAACATCAGTAGATTTGTCATTCGGGGTAAGTTCAATGAGTTCTGCCCCATCTTGAGAAATAATATTCTCTTTTCCGGATAATTCGACTTGCTCTTGTTGACCATTGCTTTGTATGATATAGGCTGTTTGACCTGAGTTAATTACAATCTGATCCTTTACCCCGATAACTATTTTAGCATCTTTGAAAGGAATTGAACCTTGCCATACGGTCTTAAAATTTAAATTTGTAGAATCCGAATTTTCAGCGGCCGAGCGAATTTCTACAAGATTATCATCTTGAACTTTTCCAAGATATAGAGTGCCATCTCTGTTTCCTAAAATTGTCTCATTCTGATCACTGGAAATGTTATGCCGACTTGATCCATCAAGGGCTTGGATAGTTTTTGTTTTTCCTGTTTTACTCTCTATATACAGTGTTCCGAATTTGTCCGAAGCCACTATTTTGGTGATTACTTCACCTGAACGATTCAATGTTCTCACATTCTTCATGACATCAATCTCCATCAATTGAAGATTTGTGCCGCTCTTTATCGTCAGATATATCAAATTCGTAAATGTTGATACAACCATATTGGTAATTTTCCCGCCGGCTGGGAAACTATCAATGCTCTCGTTGAAGCGATCATCCGGGGGAGTTGTTGTATCATCACTGTTAGGTAATTCAAGGGTATAGAGATCTGTAATTTGCGGATTGTTATAAATTGTTACTACACGTTGTTGTTGGGGTGTGGAGCTTGAGCCGCCTGAAGGAGCCTGGCTTGGAGCTTGGTTTGGATCTTCGGTCTTACTCGCATTTGAATCTGGAGCTTGAGTCGGGGCTGTAGATTGTGTGTGCGCTGTTCCGTTTGTACTTGAACCATCCGGCTTGGATGATTTAGAAGCGCCTTGGGATGTATCGGGTACAACTTTCGTGGTTACAGGATTTGGATTTTTACGAGCGTAAAAATAGATTAATGTATTTCTGTCAGGCAGCCATTGAAAATAAAGAACACCCAAATCTTTATCGTTACTCGGCGGAGCCTTTGAAAAAACCTGTTTCTCTTGTTCAAGGTTATATACCTTTAAAACGCCGTCTTCTTCATAGGCAAGATAATCCTTGGCATAAGAAATTTGTGTATTATTGAAAGACGTTCCGGGAATATTTGTTTTTAACGTGCGAACAACCGCCTCTTTTTCGGAGGGAGCCATTACTTTTTCGATCTGTCTATTTAAGAAATAATAAGCAGGTATTTGCAGCATTAAGGACACGAGGGTCCAGCAAATGATCATTCGAAAATTTTTTCTCAACTTTTTCATCGAGTGTCCCCTTTTCAATTCCTTCATTAACTCGACTCAGAGCGTTATTTTGGCATAACGACGAAAGCTGTTGGAAGATAACGTTCGCCAAAAACGTTCCAAAGCTTATTCATAACCTTTCCGTTATAAACCATCTCTGAGGACGATCCTCCGTCTAAGTTTACCGCATTGACTGCATCATACTCAATAAAAACATTCATCATGTCACGCAAGGTTGCCCCAATACTATAGGTCGGTTGTCGGCCGTCAATAACAAGAAAAATAATCGTTCCATCCGCTTTTTGACCGATCCCCGTACGTGGGGCTATTCCCCAGCCGCCATCTCCGGAAACGGCAGGCTGACCATTCACCACAAGATTAGGTCCAAAAGTTACCGCTTCCTGAATATTCTTTTTTCCAATGTCGTCAGCTGTCATGTTCCCCATTAATAACTTGCCATTTTTATCAAGAGCAACCAAATTAACTGCAGTATTACCCACATTATTGTGCACAATTTCTCCATTATGCACTGTTACACCATCGGGAAAGGCTCCGTTTCCTTTACCATTCTGATCATAAAATCCCCCTGCATTAATTGCAGCAATCGCTCCGGTATCCTTAACAAAATCACTCAAACGTTCACCCGCTACTCCGATTTCCTTTGTTACTGCAACCTTAACCCGAGTCGGATCTTTTATCAACATCACTTTTCCTTTAAAGTTCTGACCTTTGATATCTTCAATAGTTATTCCTAAGGACGGATCGCTTACAACTTTAGATGACTCAACATTTAAGCCGACTGCCGCACCTGTGGAATCATACGTATGCATGATTTCACTTATTTTTTCGTCTGAAAGAAAGAATTCTACAACTTGAGGATGCCTAGAAGTCTCAATAGAACCAACAGCTAATACTTTTATTGCCCCAAAAGGACCCCAAAAAACGATAAAGGGAGCTAAAACAGCAGCTAAAACCAGGTTAAAAAGTAGAAATGACAAAACTTTCTTCCATCGAATTTTTTTAGTCCCCATTTGCCTTTTTTTCATATAAAATTCCAATCTCCTCTAAATTAGTAGTGAAATTACGGCTCGAACCAAAAAAACAAGCCGCTAAAAGAGTGCGGCCTTTATTTTTCGTCATCAATATTCAATATTATAGCAAATGTGTTATATTCCTTCAATAGCTATTGCAATTCGAGCAATATCATTTCGAATTAATTTCCAGCCTATAAGTTAAGTTAACAACTTTATCAATCATATTAGCAACACTGCAATACTTTTCCATTGATAAGTCTATTGCTCGTTTTATTTTTTTTAGAATCTGTTCTTCTTCAAGCCCCTCACCCCAAAATTGATAACAGACTTCTATATCCGTAAAAACACGCGGATGTTCATTTGCTCGATCTCCCCGAACACTAATCTCGAAACGTTGATAATTAACGCGCATCTTTTCAAGAATGGAAACTACATCCATGCCACTGCAGCCGGCAATAGCCATCAGAACCATCTCCATCGGACTTGATCCTATTCCGGTTCCTCCGGCTGTTACACTCGCATCAATTTGGGTACGGATTTTAGATTGACTTTCACCTTCAAAATGCATTCCTTTAATATGATGAACTTTAACCTGCATAATAAATCCCCCTCAACAATTTCTAATCTTAGTTTACCTCATTTATGCCTAATTAAAAGGTTCATAATAATCAAAATATTTTTATACTCGAGTATGTCACAATAAATTGTCATAAGGAATAAAGTATTGCATAAAAAATAATTGTGTCATACTCAAAAAAATGCTAATATAACAATTGCATGATACCATTATAAGAAAAGGGGTGCGATAATTGGCTATTCGTGTAGGGATTAACGGATTTGGCCGTATCGGTAGAAATGTTTTAAGAGCTGCATATGGACGCAAAGATGTAGAAATTGTAGCCGTAAATAACCGGACCACAGGAGAAATTTTACCTCACTTACTCAAATATGATTCTGTACATGGTATTTTCCCCGGAAAAGTAGAATATACCGAAGGTGGCTTCAAGATTGACGACAAGATGATCACTGTTGTTTCACACACGGACCCTGGTGATATTCCTTGGGGCGATCTTGGTATAGATGTTGTTGTTGAATCCAGCGGCAAATTCAATAATGGACCTGCTTGTCAAAAGCATGTTAAAAATGGGGCAAAAAAGGTTGTTATTAGTGCTCCCGCTAAAGAAGTAGATGTTACTATCGTTATGGGAGTTAATGAAAAGAGTTATGACTCAAAAATTCATCACGTGATTTCTAATGCTTCCTGTACTACAAACTGCTTGGCCCCCGTCGCTAAGGTTTTAAATGATGCCTTCCATATTGAACGCGGATTTATGACAACTGTCCATTCCTATACAAATGATCAAAAAATATTAGATGTCTCCCATAAAGATTTTCGCCGGGCTAGAGCCGCAGGTATGAATATTATTCCTACAACTACGGGTGCGGCCAAAGCTGTTGCCTTAGTTTTACCGGAACTGGCCGGGAAACTGAGCGGTTTTGCGATGAGAGTTCCTACACCAAATGTTTCCGTTGTTGATTTAGTTGTCGAAGTCGAAAAGAAAACCACGAAGGAAGAAATCAATGCTCTATTTAAAGATGCCAGCCGTGGTGCTCTCGAAGGTATCCTCGATTATACAGATCTTCCCCTTGTCTCGAGTGATTTAAATGGAAGTTACGTTTCTTCAACCATTGATGGATTATCCACAATGGTCATGGAAGATAATCTCGTTAAAGTTTTAGCTTGGTATGACAATGAATGGGGATATTCGAACAGAGTACTGGATTTGGTTGAATACGTTGGGAAACAAGGATGATACACAAAAAGGGCCTTCTGGCCCTTTTTTTATACTGTTTGAAAGTATAACCTTCGGTAGTATACTTTCTTCCTGCATAAGTGCAACCAGCGGCTTTGCCTTAGCGAAGGCAAAGCCGGGTTTTCTTTATTCCGGTAACCAACTTCCCTTGAGTACTTCCATGGCAACAGAATACATGGTTTTATGTTTGGACATCGCGTATTGCTGCATCACTCGATAGGCAGTATTTTCGTCATATCCTTTTTTTCCTATAAGCGTTAGCAAAGCTTGATAATGGATTTTTCGAACTTTCAATTCCTTCTCTAAGTGTGTTGTTATTTTGAGATTTTTTTGTTCCTCTGAAAATCGTTGCTCTGAATAAAGAACAGCTGCGATTAAATCAAAAGCACGAAGGGGTTGAACAAGTACATAATGAGCATTTAATTTAATTATTTCAGGCAATGCATTCGTATCTTCCTGAGAAATTATAACAATAACCGGACAAATTCTCTGTGTAATTATGCTTTGCAGTAAGTCAAATGCACTTAATCCAAGAACGTTCCCTGTCATAATAACTAAGTCAGGCTCAAAGCGATGAAAAAGACGTAAACCTTCAATCCCGTTAGAGGTTGTCGCTATTGCCTGATAATTAGCCAAGGGCATTATTGTTTTAAGTTCAGATATTTGCCGTGAATTGCCAATTAGTACGGCTCGTTTCATAACCTTATTTATTTAGCAGCGGAACTTAGTTGTTCCTCATTGCAATAATCTTGTTCCTGGGCTTTGCCGGGTCGTTTTTCCTTATTATTTTCTTTAACTTCTTTCCATGGCAACGGAAAAATTAAAATGACGAGGGCTATGGCTCCGATGCTTAAGACAACATATTGTAATGAAAGCAGGAAAAACAGCAAAGAAACCTGCGCTTGGGGAGTACCCATAGCATAGGCATAAGGTTTAACTGATTCCCAAGTTATATCTTCACGTTCCCATATTTCTTTGCCTTCGAAATCCACTGAATTGATGAGTTGACGTACATTCTGATAAAAAGGATCGGTTGTTGCGGCATAAATAAACCCTTTTGTCGTAAAGATTTTATCTGTTTCTACAGGGGTACCTGTAACAACAGCCTTGGTATACGTCCTTTCGATTCTTAAAACATCACTTGATTGTACATTAACAGGACCTTTTTCGGTAATCACTGTATAGAGTCCACGATCTACTGCTTCAACGTTATTAACCTTGACCCCCATGAGATCAACAGTCAATAACGATAGAAGGGTAATCGCTATACAGCAATAAATAATTGAAGCAGCTATTTGCTCTCTTCCGATAGGTCTTTTTAGTCGTATTTGCATTAAACGTTGCACGTCCTTTTGCATTTGCTTGATTTTCGCACTAATATTTTATGCTCTGATCATTGTACTATAAATTATTAAGACGAACAAATTAATTAGAGCTAAAATATTTACCAAAACGGCTGATAATTCGCAGCAATTCTTCCGGAGTAATTTTAAGGGACGAATTTGACCGTTCACCCTCTTTAGGGATAGGTTTTGCTCCCGTTGCTTCAGGAGCGGCGACCGCACGCACAAATATCGTTGCAAGCAAAGATAGAATTAATAATGGCAGGGCACCTCGTAAACCGGGAAAAGAAATAATAGGGACGAGAAAAGACATATTTGGTGAATAGTTAACATTTGAGAAATCAGCAGTTACAATTATGGCAACGACTAAAGGTGCTTCCGGCGGTAAAGGGGTAGGATAGCCTCGTACTCCCGATAGATTCGTAGTCTGTGTAATTGAAGAAGGACTTGGCGTTTGTGAACTTGGAGAACTTGTCCCCGATTGTTTAATATTAAGCATTTTTAAAAAATCCTGGAGCTCTTTAACAGGCATACGGATCGTTTGATTATTTGAAAGGTCTATCATGGGGACAGACTCAAGTTTAAAAAGATATTGAGCAATAAGAAGAAAAATACCGACTCCCTCAAGCACTCCTACCGAGGAAAAAATATGACCCACGAGAAAAGGCAGACGAAACACCAACACAGGGCTGCCGGCAACGGAACTAATAGGTACATAAATATATAGCGCCATATTGATAGGGGTTAATGGATCTTTAGTACCGGAAGGAATCCCTGGGTTCATATGTTGCCCTCCCTTCCCTCACTTTATTATTAGGCAAGCAAGACCAGTGTCTTTCATCTATGACAATATATGGTTTATTCTGGGAAACGTTCCGGGAAAGAACTAAGCTAAGCCTCTATTTTTCCGTCGTAGTTCAAGATAGGCCAGAATTCGCTCCGGAGAACAATTAAGGATCTGCTCCTCTTTTATTCCGGATTCCCCGGCAAGTTCACAAGCAAGCTCGAGCTTTCCCACTCGATCCCAAAAATGAGCATCACTTCCCAAAACGATTGGACCGCCATACATTGCCGCGCAGCGTGCAAAGTATTGGCAATTACTCCAAGCTCCTTCCTTCTCAGGATTCAAAGAGCTGTTGTTGATTTCGATAGGCACTCCTAATTGTGCTGATGTATAGGCAATTTTCTCTAGGTCCATTTCGAACTCGGGACGGCCAGGGTGTACCATAATATCTACATACGGATTAGACATTGCTTTGAGGTAAGCTTGAGTGTTCTGCTCTGAATTCCCCCCCGGGTAGCAGATAACATGCAGACCGACTAAAACAATATCCATGTTTACTAAATAACGGAGCGGGATATCTAACTCCCCCTCATGACTGGTTATATTTGCTTCCACACCGGCAAGGATTTGAACTCCGAACAGTTTTTGAGGAATTATTGAATAATTACCGAAGTAGTATAAATTAGGCGCTCCGGGCATACTTGGTCCGTGATCAGTCATGCCGAGAAGTTTTATTCCTTTTTTAGCAGCAGATGCCGCATTTTCTGAAAGTGTACTATAAGCATGCCCGCTAGCTATTGTATGTGTATGTAAGTCCGCTAGAATTTCCAAAGTTACTGCACCTCCTTGAATATTATAACCGCAGAGTTAAGGGAACTATGCTCTTTTTTAAAAGGTATAGAAAACCCAGCTTTGGCTTCGCGATAAAGAAGACTTGAGCAGCGCCAAAGCGCTGAACTTAGTCGCCTTATCCTGCCACACTTAACCGCATACATCGTAGGAAGGCAAAGCCGCTGGTTGCACTTATGCTTTCCGACAGTGTATAGAAAAAGACCCCGTATTCACTTCAAAGCAAATACGGGGTTAATGCTATTTATAATTAGTGATCTTTAAAAAGTTTCTTTATGATGCGGGTGTTGCAGCTTTAGGAGCCTTAACTGTGGTGTCAACATTGAAGTAGAAAGTAGCTTCTGTAGCTTGATTGATTCCTCCTGCTGCATTCGGTTTAACTCTTAACGTAATTTTGTGTTGTCCGGCAGTTGCACTTTTCCCTTGGGCATCACCAAGGGCCTTAACTTGTCTGAAAGCAACACGAGCCGTTGCACCGGGATCCAAAGAAGGAAGATTACCCAGCTTGTTTATTTTTTGAGTCTCATCACCAACGAGAGAAACTTCTAATTCTACCGGAATATTAGTCATTGTTTGACCTGTTGTGTTTTGAACAGTAACGATAAAATCAAACATTTTACTCGTAATAACTTGACTTCCTTTCAACGTCACGGAACCATATGTCAAATCTTGAGTAAGGGAAACCGGCTCTACCACCAAGCCTAACATTTTCACTTCAGGAACCATATTTGTTTTTGTCGTACTTGCATTTGCGGTTTTCCAAAGTGTTACCCCTGCAATTCCCAGAAAGCAAATTAAGAGCACACTCAAGGTCAGGGTTAAATATCGACGATTGATCGCAATAATTTTGGCCATGACTAGCCACCTCCGTAAATTATTCTCTTATAAAAAATATGCATGTCCTTGTAAGACATGCATATTTTTAAAAATTAATTTACTTTTTTTCGCGTTCTTGATATTTAGTTAAGCGGATATCCTGGTCAACATTAAGCCTAAAAATACGGCAGGATTGAATTAAACGGGAAGTTGTCCGAGCCCCGAGATGCTCGTCCATCTCTTCAAGGGAAAGATTACTCGTAATTACGGTGGGTAATTCTTCATTTAAGCGATAATTTATAATGGAATAAATGCGATTTCGCGTCCATTCTGTGTAATTATGCGCACCCAAGTCATCAAGAATCAGTATAGGAATTTCACGAGCAGTATCCAATAGATCGATTTCACTCGTTTCTGACTTATAGGTTGCCCTTAGTTCATCAAGCAAATCAGGGACTACAAGGAACAGTACCCTTTTATCATGTTCCATCAATGCATTTGCAATCGAAGCGGCTAAAAATGTTTTTCCGGAACCAACAGGACCTGTCAGAAGCAGGCCAAGTCCATGTGATTCTCTTAAGCACTGCTGTACAAATTCCTGAGAAGCTTTAAGCGCCTTTTTCGCATTTTCAAAATAGGTTTGATCTTGTGAATTTAAAGATCGGTAGTATTCCTGGCGAAAGTTTTCAAATCGACAATTAAGTAAGCCCCTAGCCATGCGCGCATATCTAAATTGATTCTCCATTTTCTTTTGCTGCATACAAGAACAAGGATACGCAACATTATCTTTTACCACTATTCCGCGATCTAAACAAATCGGACATTTACTCTGGGCGTTTGTTGAAGATAGAGAGGAATCAGAAGTAGGATTCGTATTTCGCTGTTTTTTAAGATTGGCAATATAATCGTCTTTCATTAGGTCTTTAAGACTTTTCACGTTCGTCCTCCCCCTTAGAGATAAAAGTTTTCATACTTATCCTGCTGAATTTTACGAACATTTTTGGTCTTAGCCCTTCCTTTATTCTCCTGACGTGTTTGGAAATAAATGTCGTCAGCCTCTACTTCTGTAAGAGTTCGAAGGCCCTTCTTTTCCCACTCCCTCAAAATGGAGTCAAGGTAGCGGAAATTACGAATTCCCGCACTAACACCCCTTTTTAACGCTTCGAGGATTAATTCTTCCGTAAAATGAGCACCGAGCCAATCGCGGATAAAATTACACTCTATTTCTGTTAAGGGACGGGCAAGCTCTTGTTCAAAAGCTCGCATGATTCGTTCTAAGGACGGATCTGTATAAAATTGGTTTTGATTGGCCTGCTTCTGTTCTTCTTCAAATTGTTTGACCTGCTCAATTGCCCAACATTCGGCCAATTCATCAATAATGCCTACAAAATTATACCCATTATACCAGACCTTCTCTTTAGAATTCCAACGTCTTTCAATGGTTATAAAATTACGTTCTGTTAGGTTGGTTAGATACTTCTCCACTTGCGCTAATTCAATATTCATGCGATGAGCTAAATCTTTAGGTGTCAAATCCTTTGAATCATCTGCTTCACCAAAGATGTGTATCACGAGCATTGCTTCTTCATTGCTTAAGCCAAGCTGAGAATAATGCGTAAGGAAATACTTTGGCAGTGAAACCGTATTAGAAAAGAAAAGAGCTTGCATAAAACTCCCATAAACATTAACCTTAGACATCTAATTCACTCCTCAAAGACTATAAGGGTCCTTCTTATGCAATCATATGTTTAAATAATGGATCGACTAATAGGAATTCGGTATTTATTTCACTAATCCTTCCGATATAAAAGGTTAAATGGCGAAGATATAAAAAATGATTCCTGTTTTGTAAAATAGACGAGATATGTTTTCCAATATCTAGGAGGATTATTCCTATTATTGGCGTATATTTTACAACAAGATAACAAGGAGGTTTTTATATATGAGCCCAAAAGAAGACATATTACATATCTTTGGCAAATCAGGAGCCCATTCAGCATGGGGCATCAAACATTGTACCAGGGTATATCATTTGAGTAAAGAGCTCTCTCTCCATTTGTCTCTTGATGACGAAATCCTCTATATCGCTTCAATGCTTCACGATATCGGAAGATATCCCGCTTATGCACTGCCCAATATAGATCATCCGCTCCGTTCGAAGGGAGTAGCAAGTAATATCTTACAACGTATGGCCTTTCCAACCCCCAAAATACCACTTATTCTCGAAGCGGTTGAAACCCATATGTATTATTCCGAACCGGGGCGAAGCGATGAAGCAGTATATCTAAGAGATGCAGATATCTTGGATAACTTGGGGAATATTGGGCTAATGCGATTATTCAGCTTAATTGGATATGATGATCTCATTAAAACCCCTGAAGATGCTCTTGAACGGGCTCGTACTTTTGCTGAGGCTTTGCCTAACAAAGTCTATACAAAAGCCGGGCGGCGATTAGCGGTTAAACGCAGAGAGGAAATGTTGAGGTTTCTCTCCGGTATTAAACGGCAAACTACTGAATACGCTAAGGTCTTATAGGTCTTACAAAGGATAATGGATAAGTAACAAGGAGCTGATAACCATGAACTGTAGTTCATCATGAATCAGCTCCGTTATTTTCGATTATCTAATGCCTTTTAGAATGTTGCTGTTCATCGAGCCATTGAGAAATGCTTTCGAGTTGAGAAAGAACCTGATTTAACTGATGCGTTCTTTGTCCTTGATCGATTAGAGCTTTTAATTTATGGCGTAAGCGAATATAAGCCCGATTAACCTGAGCCTGAGAAATTCTCCGCTCTGAAGTCTGCCTTGACTTTCCGGTAGCAATCGGTTGGAAATGAACGTGTGATTCTGAACGCCCGGTTTCGGATTCATAAGTCGGGGAGACTGTGGTTTCCGCAGATGCAGCAGGCAGCCAAGGGTGATCTGGTAAGATGCATTCGACGTGTCCTGCAGCAAAAGAATAAATCTCTCCCAGTCTAGGAATTAACGGTTTCTTTCCAAACCTTTCCTCTACTAATTTTGCAAAAATGTTCTGTGAATCAGGTTCACCATGGACTAAAATTATATGTTCGGCTTTATGTCCTAGGTGTGTTAACCAATTTAACAATTCGGCTTGGTCTGCATGAGCTGAAAAACCCTCTATGCTCATAACCTTCGCTCGAACCGCAACCTTTTCACTATGAATAGTGACTTCGTGGGCTCCTTCCAGAAGGCGCCGTCCCAAAGAACCCTCTGCCTGATAGCCGACAAATAACACGGTGGCATTTTCACGCCAAAGATTATGTTTTAAGTGATGCTTAATCCGCCCGGCATCGGCCATGCCGCTGGCAGCAATAATTATGGCTCCACCTTCGATACTGTTTATAGCAATAGATTCTTCCATTGTTTGACTAAAATGAAGGTTTGACATCATGAGCGGATTTTCACCCTTAGCAAGAAGGGCCAGTGTTTCTTCATCAAAATTACTCGTATTGGTTTGAAATATCTTTGTAGCGGAGATAGCGAGTGGGCTATCAACATAGATTGGCATAATCGGTATTTTATTCGCGATTTGAAGTTGGTGAATATAGTATAAAAGATCCTGAGTTCTTTCAATAGCAAAGGCAGGGATAATTAAATTTCCTCCGGCTTCATAAGCTGAACGAATAACAGAAGCCAACTGTTCGACACGGTTATTTTTTTCATTATGTAAACGCGCACCGTAAGTTGTTTCCATGAAAACTATATCCGCTTCACTCAAAATCTGGGGATCTTCGATAAAAGGTTGATTTTGATTGCCAATGTCCCCGGAAAAAACTATTTTTTTATTCAATCCATCTTCTTCGACTTCAAGAAAAATATGAGCCGAACCAAGAATATGTCCGGCATCATATAGAGTAAAAGATATTCCCGGGGCTAACTCAATCTTTTCCCGATAATTAACGGGTTGAAAATTGCTCAGTGATTCCAGTGCCTCGTTAGCAGTATAGATTGGAATTAACGCCTCCAGACCCGCACGGGCTCGTTTACGATTAAGTCGTTCAACATCCTTTTCCTGAATATGTCCACTATCCGGAAGCATAACTGAACAGAGTTTAACAGTCTCTGCGGTTGTCCAGATTTTCCCTTGGAACCCCGCTTTGACTAGCTTTGGAATAAGTCCGGCGTGATCCGTATGGGCATGTGTTAATATCATAGCGTCTATTTCAGCCGGATTATAGGGGAAATCCCTGTAGTTTAACTCTTTTATAGCTTTACTTCCCTGGAATAGTCCACAATCAATTAGAAGCCGAAACCTGCCCACCTCTACCAGAAATGACGAACCTGTAACAACCTGAGCAGCACCGAAAAAACTAATCTTCATTAAATACCCTCCATATCATTTAATCCAAGCTTACCAGCTTAAGCTTGATAGCCTTTAAAGCGGCCTGAGTACGATCTTCTACCTCAAGCTTCCGAAAGATACTAGAAAGATGATTTTTAACCGTTTTTTCACTGATAAAGAGAGCTTGTCCAGTTTCTTTATTCGATGCGCCTTTTACTACATAAGTCAGTATTTCTAATTCACGTTCGCTCAATCCGTAATTCTCTTTATATTGTGAAGGGTGTGATAATTGCCCTAAAAGTTTTCCCGTAACAGCCGGTGACAATATAGGTTCACCATTATAGACTTTATAAATTGATTCAACAAGTGTCTTGGGTTCTACATCTTTTAATAAATATCCAGCCACCCCAAGTTGAAGCACTTGAAAAACCTTTTCATCAGAATCATCAACGGTTAAAACAAGAATTCCAATTTCAGGATGTTCCCGTCGAATGACACGACAAGCTTCTAAGCCGTTTACCCCAGGCATGTTTAAATCCATAAGCAATACGTCAAATTTTTTAGATCTAGAAATATTAATTGCACCCTGACCATCGCCGACCTCAGCAATAACTTGGATTCCGTTTTCGAATTCAAGAATTCTTCTTAATCCTTCACGGAGGAGTGGATGATCATCAGCTAGGACAACATTTATCATTCCAAATTCTCCTCTTTTTTATAAGGTATAGATAATTCAATCGTTGTGCCAACACCCGTTGGAGATATAATTGAAAACTGTCCGGAAAACATTTCTACCCGTTCTTTCATGCCAATAAGTCCAAAATGTTCACCGGGATTTTCTAAAACAGCATTAAAATCAAATCCCTGACCAAAATCAATTATTCGCGCAATCGTTATATCCTCTTCAAAACTAAGTTCAATTTTTACCTTCTCCGAATGAGCATGTTTAGCAACATTTGTCATTGCTTCTTGAATTAATCGAAAGATGGCTACTTCCATAGCGGGAAGCAAACGTTTTTCACGCCCTTGTACTATAAATTCGCACTCTATTTTATAGGTCGATTGGAAATTATCCATATATCTCCGTAAAGAAGGGATAATTCCGAGATCATCGAGAGCCATCGGACGAAGGTCAAAAATAATGCGGCGAATATCCTGTAAATTTGAACGAACAAGAGTCTTTAAATCCTGAAGTTCGATTTTAGCTTGTTTGGGGTCTAGTTCTAATAATTTTTCCGTAATTTCTAAACGGAGTACAATATTGGCCAAGTTTTGGGCAGGTCCATCATGAATTTCGCGAGCAACACGACGACGTTCTTCCTCTTGTGCCATAATGATCCGAAGCGCTACTTCCTGTTGCTTTTCTAAGTTTTGGTCTTGTGTCATTTCGTTAATTCCGCTTTGAAGAAGATTTATGGCTAGACTGATTTGACTCATCAGATTTTCTGCCCGCTCAATAGTAACCATCATTTGCCTAAGAGAACGTTCTATTTCATCACGACGAGCTCTTATTTGATATTCTTTTGCTTCGTAAAGCTGGAGCTGAACCTGCGTCTCTTTAGCATTTTCATAGCTTTCAATCATTTCTTTTTCGCTATAACTTTTAAAGTCCCGACTTACCTCCATAAGGTGTTGTCGCATCTTACGGTCTAATTTATGTAACTGATCCACTTTCTTGATCGTTTCGGAAATGTCCATGCGAAGCTGGGCAAGTTCTTGGGTTAGACGTTGTGTTTCCGTTCTAGAAGTTTCTGCGATATGAAAGATTTCCTCTTTTCCTGTTTCAATCGCCAATAATGTTTTTTTCATAATTTCGCCCAAGCGATCTGCCACTGTTGAACCCTCATTTCAGGTTTGTTTTTATAATTATATAAATTATAATATTCGACAGTAAATTGAGGATTCCTACCATTTAACTTAAAAACGATGAAGAAGTATTAGAAGAAAGTGTATGGCGTAAGGTTTGACGAACGAATCGTTCCAATCGTCTTGGATAGGCTAAATCATCTTCGTGGCAGATCAGAACATTTAAACCTTGTTTTTCTAGCCGTTTTTTCATTTTTTCGGATTCCGAGGAATTATTAGGAATAAGAACCGCTAGGTTTTTAATTTGAGCAAATATTAAATAATCATCTATCTTTTTGTTCCAAAGAAGTTGATCATCAGGGAAAAACTGTTTAAGAACCTTTACTAATTGTTCCGCTCCGCTGGGAATCGGGTTAAGAGGTTCCCTCTTGTTTTGAGTCGGAATCTCCTCATTGAGAATCGGTAAAATCTGTTCCTTTTCTTGGGCTGATCCGGGTTCCAAATCCTCTCTTACGACTTGTTCTAAATCTTCCCCTAAAATTGGTTCTATGTCCCCTGTATTTTGTTCAATTGGTTCAATTAGTTCAATATCCTCTTCAATTTCTTGTTCGGGTTTTCGATCTTGTTCTAACCCATGAACAGGGGAAATAGAAGAGTCATTAAAAAGCGTTGAAGGCAATTGGTGAACCGATGGATTTATTATTCCAAAAACTTTGACTGCCACATCCTCATTTCTTTCTTCTTCTGTGATTAGAGGTTTTGTATTGATCATTTCCTCCATCAGACTATAAAATTGCGGGAAATTTTCAATTACTCGCGTATCGGGAAGCCGCTGTTCAATTAGCTGACGAATCCCATCCTTTAAAATATCTTCCGGCAAATTAGTGATACTTTGAAGAATGCTTGATATTTTCCCTGCTGCCTGCCTTCCCCTATAAAACTCTGAATCAGCTTCCGGACCACTAAGTAAACTTACGGTAAAAAGCTTTTCAATCAATATGTCTACCCACTCTTGAACATCTGAATTTTCCTTATAAAATGTCTCCATGTTTGTCCACCTCCGCTTTCTTTTCTGCTTTGATAGCTATGCGTTTTTCGAGCATTGTATGATAAATCCATAAAAAATAGAAAAATACTTACCCCTTACGAGTAAGTATTTTTCTATTACGGATAACTGTATTTCGTATAAGTATTTAATTTTGAGAACCTAACGTTGGCGGAATACTTTAAGATATGAATCAGCATAAATACTATGGTTTAACAAAATTTCAGCAGTCGCTGCAACATCAACAAGATCATCATCGTTGGCATCCATGATAGCGGCATCAAGTCCACAGGCCATTGCCATAGCCATATAGGTCCGATTGATTAAATGACGGTCAGGAGACTTTTGAGAAACATTAGAAAGGCCCAAAACGGTACGAGGTGCCGGATTAGCTAAGGTTTTAATCATTTGAAGCGATTTAAGAACTTCAGGTGCATGCTCTTGAGCAACATTAACAGGCAGAATTAAGGGATCAATGTACAGATCCTCCATGGGCAAACCAAACTCATCCGCAGAAGCAACAAGCTCCATTGCAAACGCTAAACGGTTATCAGAATCTTTCGGAATCCCCTTTTTATCCATCGTTAGTCCAATAAGTGAAGCATTATATTGTACTGCCATCGGAAATACCCTCTCAATTTTTGGGCGTTCTGCGGGAACTGAATTAATCAATGCAGGACGTTTACAAAGTTTTAGCCCAGCTTCAATTGCATCATAATTGGTGGAGTCTAAACATAGGGGTAAATCGGAAACTTCTTGGATAACTTTAACCATCCATTCATAAGCTTGCGGCCTCTCTTCCGTGGGAACAGCTGGGCCGGAGTTAACATCAAGATAATGGGCACCGCCCTCTTGTTGTTTTAATGCCCACTCTTGAATGGGTTTAGGATCTTTATTACGAAGGCCGTCCCCGATGTCTTTAAACATTCCATTAATCCGCTCACCGATAATGATCAACAAAAACACACCCTTTCATTATGGTCAAATTGATGCTCGATTAAGTCTTAAACATTTGCTTCCATAAGATCCGCGATATTTTGTTGGACAAGACGCACCGCCGCTGGATTACGCATAAGAAGAATACTTGCACCGGCTTGAAGAAGGGCCGTTGCTGTTAAGGTTTCCCAAAGGATTGCCCGGTCATGGAGTTCTCCCCAACCCGGAAATTCATCATCAGGAGCATTTGCTTCTTTTGCCCGATTCGCCTCATAACCTACAGTACAAATCATGGGCATGGAAAGCATTTTATCATTAGCAAGAGCACCTAAACGCGCACGTTCCATAATCGAATAAGCATATTCAATACCATAGCCTAAGCCGCCAATCATTGGGTCAATAACGATGCGCTCAAGCGGTAATCCCATTTCGCTGATCAGAATGTTTAATTGTTTACAAATGTTGATATCCAGCGGGGAACGTGCGATAACATTGTGCTTGTGTACCATGGCAGCGGCGGTAATAGATTTGTAATTATCTTGCTCAGCTAGACCGATCAAGAGATTTTCGCCCGCTGCCGCTTCAGCAACAGCTGCCATAACCTCATTGTCTTTTTCGGCATCTTCACAACCTACTACTACCAGAGGCACTCCCACAGCGCCAAGAACGTCTTTGACAATACGGGCACAGTCCTCAGAACTTTTATTTTCGCCATCCGGACTGGCACCAATCAATTTTAAATAGATCATGTCCGCATTATATTCTTCAACACATTTTTTCGCCCAAGCGACCGGGTTATCTAAAACATCTCCAAACTGGTCCTTAATGACATCACTCCAGGGTGGAACAATATCATTTACCTCCATCGCAATTACAGGTCGATTTTCCATCTTGCCTTCAAAGTGGAGAAAAGGCAAAGCACTGTCTCCCCCGGCAGTAATTACCTTCGTGCGGGTGCCTCCTTGATCTGAAGTAGCACCGAGGACAACTTGACCTACTTTACTCTGATATTTTTCTTTAACGAGTGCTACGGGCATGGTATTTCTCTCCTCTCTAGCCTTTTTGATTTCGGAGTTATGAAAATAAGAGTAATATTAGAAGATTTGGGTTCGTTCAAGTATTTTTTTTACGGCCTGGACCGCCTTCGATTCATCGGGAAGAGTGTAAAGTGGTTTACCCGCCAGATCGAGTTCCGACACCAGCGGATCGAGCGGAATTTCGCCGATTAGCTTAAGTCCGGTTTTCTCAATTTCTTCAGACAACGAATTTATATCGTTATCCGTAGTCTTGGTTACCACTAGATAAACTTCCCCTACCGCAGAATGCAAACCTTTGATTAAATCATTAACGCGTCCTGCGGAGCGAATTCCGCGTGCGGAGGAATCACTGATGACAAACATTGTATCCACATGAGGAATTGTTCGACGGCTGATATGCTCTAATCCGGCTTCGGTATCAACCGCAATCAGGTCATAGTTACTTCCCAGGTTCTCTAGATATTTACGGAGAAGATCATTAGGATAACAGTAACAACCCGGCCCTTGTGGTCCGCCCATGACTAAGAGATCAATATCCTCGGATTCAACAAGAGTTTGTTGAAGTCTATATTCAACAAACACATCTTTCGGCATACCTACAGGAATTGCCTTTGGATTTTTCGTTTCTTCTAAAAGCTCGGAAATTGTTGCAGTTACCTCAAGCCCTAGGGCTTCATTGAGGTTTGCATTTGGGTCTGCGTCTACAGCCAACACTGAAATATTATTATTTTTTACAATTTGTCTAAGCAAGAGTGCTGTAAACGTTGTTTTTCCTACCCCGCCTTTTCCTGCAACAGCTACATATTTTGCCATATTCGTGTCCCTCCAAGCTTATTGAATATTTTAGAGATCTGTTATCCTTCCACCGAAGGGAATAAGGATAAATCTGTATGAGGTAAGAAAAGAGCGGATACAAACTCATCCATGAAAGTAGTCCCAACGGAAAGCTCTACATACGTTATTTTTCGTGCTAACTCAGCCGCTTCCCGCCATGCTTTTTGAGATAATAAAGCCAAGCAGGCTCCTTTTACCGAAGAATTGCCAATAAACTCATATTTTTCTGCCGGAAGGTCAGGAAGCAAACCAATTTCTACGGAGTCAGGGACATTGAGATAATTGCCAAAACCACCGGCAATTTTAATTCTTTCAATCATATCAATATCCATTGCCACCATTTGCAGTAAAGAGCGAATACCCGCATAAATGGCACCTTTAGCCCTAATCAGATTCTTAATATCGTTTTCCGTGATGACAACATCTTTATCCCCACCGGATTGATGTGCCCAGGCAAGAACAAATTCCTTTTCATCTGATGTTTGACGTAAACGCGCTGAATGAGATGGATGCTCAAGCTGATAATTCCCGGCTCGATCGATGATTCCCGCAATTCGCATCTTAGCCAAACAATCTACAAGTCCGGAACCACATATGCCGACGGGGGGAATTCGCCCTATAACGTTCAGATCTACATCCAATGTCTTAGGATCAATTTTTACTCGCTCGATTGCGCCCGGCATAGCACGCATTCCAAAATTTATCCCACCGCCTTCAAAACATGGGCCTGCCGAACAAGCACAAGAAACAAGCCAGTCTTGATTACCAAGGACAATCTCGCCGTTCGTACCAATGTCGATTAAGAGAGTAATCTCTTCTTCATTCGCCATGTCCGTAATGAGAGCCCCTGAGACGATATCTCCGCCCACATAGCTTGCAACCGACGGGTAGGAATGAACTAAGGCTTCAGGCAGGATATGCAAACCGAGCTCCCGTGCCGGAACAGAGGGGGTAATACTTACTGTAGGGATATATGGTTCGAGACGAAGATAGCGAGGGTTAACTCCTAAAAACAGTTGAGTCATTGTCGTATTCGCGGCTACAACCGCTGCTGTAAGGTCGGTCTGCACTAGGCTTTTCCGCACAAGCAGTTTGTCCGTTAATTCATTAATAGTGTCAATTACTGCTTGGTGAATCTCTGTCAGACTTTCGGGGGTTTCAATCGCGTAAACAATCCTGGAAATTACATCATCTCCGAATTTGGCTTGTTTATTGTAGGTTCCCTGTTTATCTTCAACTTCACCCGTTTGGAGATTAACAAGGTAAACAACAACTGTTGTTGTGCCGATATCGATGGCTAAGCCATACGGTGGACGATCATTCCCCGGTTCGATGCGAGCTATCGCATACTTGTCATCTAAATCGTTGAATATAATGGAAACATCCCAATTTGCCTGACGAAGGGTTTCGGGCAAATCGCGCAAGACAGATAAGGGGATTTCAATATTTTTTTCATAAGGAAGGTTCCGTTTAAGTTCGACAGATAATCTCGCCCAATCACTTGCATTGTCTGTTAAAGTCGGTTCGGAAAGTTGAACTCTGATTTTACCGGCTAACGGCTGATGTCCATACTTTTCCAAGAGATCACCTGAGGATTCCTGCAGAATTCCCTTTTTTAGATCTTCCATAAGTACCTGATGTTCCCGGATGCGCGATTCCGGGGGTACCTCGACTGTTAAATCACCTTGCACCAAGGACTGACAAGCTAGTCTTACTCCTTGAGCGATTTGCTCTGGGTTCAGATTTCCTGTTCCCATCATTTTAACTTCCCCAGAAATAACCTTAACCTTACAAGCCCCGCATGTCCCCGCACCGCCACAGCCCGATTTAATAAATATTCCGGCTTTTGAAGCCGCCTTGATCAGGGAAGTTCCCGCCTCAATTTCAATGACTTTTTTCTCCGGCATAAACGTAACTTGATATTGAGCCATTACTGTCCCTCCCCCGTTTCTAACCCTCTAATGCAGTTTAAGCTGCTTTCTTTAATGATCCCCGATCAATCTTGCAGGGCTTTAACAAAGGAAATAATACCGCTGGACTCGCGAGGCCCGACAAAAACTTTCCAGCTTGATTTTTCTTGTAATTTTCCGGAAATTACGGCTACCGCTCCGGGAATGATCAAATTTCGGTGATTAACTTTCTCAGCGACACCGCTTGATGCTAAAGCATCTGCAATCTTTTCCGGTTCGAATTTTCCTGCAGCGTAAGCTGTGAGAACAGAAGTTCCGTCCGTATCAATAGGAAGGATGTAACTAGGAATTTTACTGGATTCTACTTCACCCTCAACACTGTAGTAAGTTAACGAGAAGTTGGTCGTGACATAAACAGGAGAATTTTCATTGACATCCCCAACGGCGTGTAGCGTCGGTTCGACTTGAATAGGTTTCTGTGGATCAGTATAAAGATTTTGGCGGAGCGCCATAAGCGGAAGGATATGTGCTTTACCAGACGTTTTTAAGACAACAGCACTTGCATATTTGGCTACATAAACTGAGGCTTCAGCAATCTCATCCAGGGGTTCGTTCTTAGCCGTAAAAGCAATTACCGGATAACCGAACGGGCGGTATTTCTTTTTAATCGCTAAACGGCGAAGATGGGTTAAGTTAGCTAAGGTTTCGTAGGTACTACGAGAACCCGCATCAAGAACAAATTCTTTATAGCCTAGTTTTTGAGCACTTTCAACGAGTTCGTTTAAAGCTTCCAATCCATCCGCTTTAAGGATTACAGGAACATTTTGTTCTTTTGCAAAATTTACTACAACCTCATAGTTTGATAACGTTGCTGAACCGATTAATGGTTTTCGCGAAGCAATTCCGGGAACCGCCGCTTTCAAAGCATCCGGATTTTCACTAAGAATCAACAAGGAACGCTGGGTAGCTGAAGCAACTTTTTCCACGACTTTACTAAAGCGGTCAGGATCACCGGATTCATTCACAATGGCAATTCCATCCACACTATAATGTAGGCCTACCCTGTCAAACTCTAATCCTTCAATTTCTTCGATTTTAGCCTCAATTTCGGAATCATCGAGCATATCCGAAACTTGGATCAATAAGGTGGTAGGATGATAGAAGGTTTTATCATGACGAAATAAAACCGTTTCATCTCCAATAACAGATTCATTTCCGAATTTAATGGCTTTAATCGGCGGAGCAGAAGCCGAAGCTAAATTTTCGCGGGCATCATCAGTTACATATGGGCACGCCTCTAACGAACCTTTACCAGAGGCTAAGGCCATTGCAAAAGCAAGACAAGTTGGAGTTCCGCATTCTCCACAGTTTTTTTTGGGGAGCTGTTTATAGATTTCAAGTCCGGTTAATCCCATGTGACGGTTACCCCTTTCTTCTTTTTTGATATACCCACTGCTTTCATGTGACTTATGAAAGCAGTGGGGAAAAATCCGCAAAATACAATTCAAGCTAGAGGTAAATGATAAGAATCTCTACATTAAAGGATCAAGCGTGTAACATGGATGACCGTTTTCCTCAAGGAAAGGCATAATTTCTTCTACACTTGTCCCAATGGTTTCATCGGCAATTTTATCGATGAAATCTTCGCCAAGTCCTTCCTCTATGGAACGCTGTACAAAGTCTTCACGCAGGAACTCCTTAAGTTCTTTAGGCATCCAAACAATTCGGGCTATTCCTCCATCGGCAGGTATGAACTTCCGGCTGACAATATACGAACGCCCGATACCCATGAAACCCGGGGTTTGCAAACCACCGCCAACAGTACCTGCCAAAGTTGAGAATGTCATTCCGCAAGGAGTCATACCACTATGTTCACGTGTAGTGATCATAAGACCGTTGACCTCAGGTACAATTGCCATAATCGCTTCAAAGCATCCGCAGGAAGTCATAGGTTTATCCATTAGAGTATAGAGATTGACTTCCTCTAACGTATTGTTAGAAGCCGGACGCAAGTAATCATTACAGCTTTGCCACATTCCCCTAACTTCATCAATTGCTGGACCCTTGGGGATCGGTTGGTTGGGACCGGTCGGTGTGATTTCATAAGCTGCCTTGGCATCAAGCCAACTTACCGCTCCACAAAGGCCAACCCGTTCCGGGGTTGTAATACACACATGATTCGGCGCAAAGGACTGACAAAGAAGACAGGAATAAAAAGTATCAACGCTTTCATCGGTTAGGCTCTTTAACCGAGCATCGCGAGCTCGGTAGCGTTCCCTTGCCTTAACAATGTTCTTATCAACAGCTTCTTGATCAGTCATGATCGTGATTTGAACCCTATCTACAATCGCAGGGAATTCTTGCTTGAATTTAGCCAACAGCAGCTCTCCAATATGCTTCATTAAAAAGCCCTTTGCCCGTGCATCCTTGGAGATACGAACCCAACAAAGATCCCGTTGGGCAACGTGCCAAATTCCTTCACCGTAGTTTGTAAAGTAGTGAATCCGGCGCTCAAGAACGCCCTCAAAATCTTCCTGCATCTTCCGGCCATAGATATCGACCATTATACCGAGGGGCAAACGAGTTCCTTCAGGTACCGTGTCAATTTCAGGACCAATAACCGTGATTTTACCATCCTCAACTTCATCTTGACCAACCATGCGTACAAGCTCAAAACCTGTTGTCTTACCGCCGCCAAACTCAACATAGGTATCGCCTTTACGAATGGTTTCCCCTTCAAACGCGGGGCCAAAATTAACGGGAATCGGAACTTCAATATTGGTAAGCTTAATACCGCGTACTTCTAAAGCGAGTGGCACAATTTTTTCATAATCCGGTTCGGAAATATACCAATCGGGAATTTGCATATCAGCTCCCAGTTCTTGATCCGTAAGAATGGGAAAGCCCATAAAGATCGCACCCATTTCCGCAGCCACTTTGACATCATCTAATTCGCCCAGATGGAGAACAAATGCCCGAACACGTCGGCGTTGATAATCACGATGCCGCTCTCTCTCACCTGCGGGAATACCGCCGAATGCAAGTCCAGCACGGAAAGCATAGTTGACAGCATGAATTACCGATGTGAAATTACCTAAGGGAAATGCAATATAATCGATTCCGAGCTTAGCATTTTCTTCAAGCAGCTGTTCAATGATTTCATCGCAAAGGAAAAGCATAAATCCTTTTCCCATAAGGTTATCAACAAGCTTCTTGGCAGCTTTGGAATCTTTGGCCCGGCCAAGGATAACTGCTTCACCCGGAATTGTCCAGTCCACCATCTTGATACCATATTTACGCACAACAGGATCACCTAAGAACCCAGTCCAAGGCTCAACCTTAGGCTCATCTTGGCGTAAATAATGCAGCACCTCGATTATCTCGGCTGCATAGAGCACCGATTCCCCCCAAAGACGTGCATTTTCGAAGGTTAGGCCACTTTTTACTTGATTTCTCATTCGATTGAGGATGGGAACCAGTTGATTTAAGGTCGTTACTTTTTCTCCGGACAAACAGGTAATAACAGGTAAGTAATACGCTGTGTCAGGATAGCTGATAACTTGGTCTTTGCCGTAGTCCTTAATCGCGCGGTTAAGAAGAATTTCAGCATAAGTCATGGCTGTAATCGTACCGTCATAGGCTTTACGTAAAAGTTTTTTAGGTTCTTGTGATGGGTCTTTTATCGCATCTTCATAAATTTGCTCCATGGACATAGAAACCGCTCCTCCTTTCCTTACCAACCCTGGGCGATTTGAGTATCGTATTTTTCCGATGCTTGTTTATGAACTCTTAATTTCCAAGTTCGATACTCTAGGGCATCCATGATCTTTTGGGCAGCAACCTTGGGGTCCATTTCAAAAATAAAGTTGCCTCCAAATACGTCATGTGCGATCTGAGTCGCAATTCCATATACAAGGTCGCTTCCCTCAAGGAAAGGCATTGAACCAACATGGGTAGGTAATCCCATTGTGACACAGTAGGTACCGATAGCTACGGCCTTCTCATGCATAGCCTCAGGGGCAGAAGCTGCGAAAGGAACTTTTGGCACATCAACTCCAAGTTCTTCAGCCATAGCCATAACCAAATCCATACCACGGCTATTATCAACACAAGCCCCAATATGAAAAACTAAGGGCAGACCCGTTGTCAATTGAGGGTTTGCTTCCTCGAGGGTCCGAAGGAAGCTCTTCAATCCATCACCGGCATAAGCATCTACTGCCAACGGGCTCATTAATCCAAACTTAGCAAAAGCCCCTGCAGAACACCCTGTAGCAACGACAAGAATATCATTTTTAACCAATTCCTTTAATATTTCTATATGGGATTCATCCTGGGGACGTTTCAGGTTATTACATCCTGCCATTTGGACAACCCCTTTGAGTTGACCGTTCAGGATAGCATCAGTCAGGACAGACATTGGACGCTCAGGGTTCACTTTTGAGAAAATATCTATCATTGCTTCAATACTGAACCCTGCAACAACATTATGCCGCTCATTAGGAATAGAAATTTTCTTCGGATCACGGTTTTTAAAAGCGTCAATGGCAATACGGACAAGTTTTTCAGCATCTTCCATGGCTGTTTCCGCATTAAAGGAAATATGCTGGGCACTGGGCATCTTCATAATTCCTTCGGTCGTAATAACTTTTGTGTGGAAACATTCCGCTAATTGTTGTACAGCCGGATAGATACATTGAATATCCAGAACCATTGCATCAAGGGCACCTGTCATGATCGCCATTTCTTGAGAGGCTGATGAGGTAGCGAGATAAACCCCTTCACGCATTAATAGCTCATTGCCGGTACAACAAATACCGACGATATTAACCCCTTCTGCCCCGGCTTTTTTAGCTTCATCTTTCATCCTACGGGCAGCAGCAACGACCATTTCACTAAGAACCGGGTTATGACCATGTACAGCAATATTAACCATTTTAGGATTGATCACTCCGAGGTTTGACTCGGAGACAATCGGTTCAGGAACGCCAAAGAGAACATCACTCAGTTTAGTACCGACATATTCACCGGCCAAATCTGCCAGAGAACCTTTTAAGCCGCCAAATATTAGATTTACCGGATCACTGTCAACACCCATAGCAGTCTGTGCGATTAATTCAGTTACAGTACCATCAATTGAACGAGGCATTATATTGGTGCTTTGGAATTTCTTACGGCGTTGTTCTATGAGAAAGTTATCTAAGAATGCTAGTGGTCGATCTTGATATCTTCCAAAGTCTTCATAGGCGATTTCAGTCACGTCTTTTAGAATTTCACGATCATCACGATTTACGTTGGGAACACCAAGCTGTGAAGCTAATTTATGGAGTTTTTCCGGAGATTTTATCGAATAATCCGGAGCATTTCCCTCGACCATTGCATGAGCAGTATGCAGGACATGACGAGAATGTTCGGAGTGCGATGCAGTTCCCCCGGCAATTGCCCGAACTAAGTTACGTGAAACAATTGTAAAGGCTGTAGCTCCACAAATTCCTTTACTACCCGGCCCATCTTCTGTTTTGACACGACAAGGGCCTGCAATGCAAATTCGGCAGCAAACTCCCTTATAGCCGAAACCGCATTGCGGTTGTTGAGCAACAAAACGATCAAAAACAGTTTCAATATGTTCCTCTTGAGCAACCTTGAGCATTTCTAATGCACCCGGATCAAGGGTACGCAGCGGATTCTTAGGTTCGATCACACGCGGTGCATCCGAAGGTCGCGCAGTGTGCGATAAATCCCGATATCTGGGCATAATTTCAAACCTCCTCTTTCTTTTTGCTCATCAGCCTGTGAAAATTTGTAAACCATCAAAAAAGAACTGAAACCGAACCTCTCATCTCCCCTCTGAAATAATCTTCCTGTAAATGTCTTCAAGAAATAAACCTAGGTTTCCCGTAGGAAAACCGGCCGAGTCAGTGTTGACAGACATATCAAGCAGTTCCTCACTAAAAGGAATATAGCCCAACAATGTCTCAGCCGAAAATTGACTCTTTAAAAACTGCTCTTCCCTTGTATTTCGTATTTTATTACCGACAACGACAACCTTAGGTATGCCTAATTCCAAAGCTAGATTTCGAATAACATTTACGGTATGAATACTTACTGTACTGGCTTCTGTTATAATAACGAGAATATCCACCCCTTGAGCCGTACCCCGGGTCAGTTGTTCAATTCCTGCTCCCATATCCAAGATAACCGTATCTTCTTCGCCAAGGATTAAAGAATTCACAAGGGCATGAAGAAAGCTATTTTCTTTGCAATAGCAGGAGGTTCCACCTCCTTTGATATTTCCCATTCTGAAAAAACGAATTGACCCCACAGTATCATCCAAAGAAATTGAGTAATCATTAAGAATATCGTCAACTTGCGGATTAAGAGGGTAAAAAGCACCGCTCCCCCCCATCCTTTCTTCAATAAGCTCTTTCATATCTACGATTGGCTTCAAATCGGCTAATACATCATCAGAAAGACCAAACACTGTACCTAAACTCGCATCAGGATCAGCATCTACAGCCAGAACTTTTATTCCGCGTGATGCCAACCAAAAGGCTAAATTGGCTGCAAAGGTCGTCTTACCTACCCCGCCCTTTCCGGAAATTGCAATCTTCAATGCAATTCATCTCCTATTCTTATGATCATAAGAGTCTGTATATTTCGGTTCTTATAATATTTACCTTATTTTATAATAATTCCTATTTCGTAAGCATAATTTCTATTCGGAATTTTTAATCTTGAAACTTTACATACCTTTTCACAACTTTTTTCCTTATGTTTTTGCTTATCTGATCACATTCTATATAAGTTTGCCAAATCCTTCAAAGATTCTGATAACTTTATTTTATAGGGTAATTTACCACGCTAATCGTTAAAATATAATTGCTCAATAGCTTCGTTGATTGTCCAGAAATATCCTTCAAATTATTTGTAGTTTAATGTTAATATATAAGAAAAAAACACCTTTAAAATCATTTCTTTAAAGATGTCTTTATTATACCAGACTTTTATTCACTTATCGATCAAAGGATAGAATGATAGTCCTGAAGCCCCCGGTCCAACATGAGTAGCAATCACAGGTCCCGCTTCAAACACACGGATTTCATCATTGGGGTATTTTCCCTTTAGTCTCTTTGCTATATCATTTGCTTCTTCCGGTAATTCAACATGCATTACGGCAATTCTATATGATCCTCCTAAGGAATGGGCTCGCTCCAGCTCTTTAAACACTCTTTGCCAAGCCCTTCCTTTGGTGCGTACCTTTTCAAAAACGTCAATTTCTCCGGAAGGATTAAAGTAAAGAATGGGTTTGATCTTGAGCAGAGTCCCAAATAGTGCAGCCGCCCCCCCGATCCGTCCTCCTCTTTGTAAATATTCCAAAGTATCCACTATAAAATATAACCCAGTTCGTTCTTTCAACTTGGAAAGATCATTAATAATAGCCAACGCATCCAAACCATCATCAGCCCATTCTGCTGCGGCCCAAGCAAGAAGTCCTAATCCTAATGCCGATGAACCGGAATCAAAAACTTGAATAGAGACATCTGGAAGCAACTTGCAGGCCATTCGCGCGGCTGTTATTGTTCCACTGATTTTTTGGGACAAATGGATGCTTACAACCTCTTTATACCCTGCCGCAATCAAGGATTGATAAACTTGTAGAAAAGCACCCACTGAAGGTTGAGAAGTTGTCGATGTACCTTGGCCTAACTTCACAAAAAAATTCTCAATGGACAACTCATTTTCGGAAAAGCTTTCACTACCGATCATCACGTTTAACGGGACGACTTTAATATCATAATTTTTGAGAAGATCGGGGGTTAGGTACCCTGTCGAATCCATAACTATGGCAGTTTTGCGCAAAACTTATCCTCCACTCTATCTATTAGGATATTCCTGTATATCTACTTTAATTATGTAATTAACAAATATCTCCTTAGTAGTATATCTAAGAATTGATACTTCTGCAATAAATCGGGAAATATCCTTTATTTAAGTGATATATTTTGTATTAGAATATTCTGTATATATTAAAAACAGCTAAAAGAAATAAATCATTAAAAAGTTTGCTTGACAGTATGCCTGACGTTTGCTAAGATAAAAGTCGTTCGGTAAACGGGGCGTAGCGCAGCTTGGTAGCGCGCTTGGTTCGGGACCAAGAGGCCGCAGGTTCGAATCCTGTCGCCCCGACCATTGAAATTAACTACAAGGGTTTCAGCGATTTTAAAGTATCAAAATAACCAAGTGGATACAGACCGACCCTATTTCGATTATCAAGACCACTTTGTTCTTTACGAAATTAAGTAAAGAAGGAAGTGGTTTTTTTGTTACTCAAATTTGCCATCAAAGACTTTATTCAAGACCGAGAATTCAAGAATATGTCCAAGGCAACAATTACTGGTTACAAATACAACCTCGAAGAATTTCATAGTTATTGCATCAGAGAAGAAATCATGGATACCTCAGAAGTGACAGGTAATACCATTAAAGGTTATCTCCTATATTGCCAAAAGGAAAGAGGAAATAATCCAAAGAGTATTAACCACAAAATTATCAACGTCAAGGCATTTTTCAACTATCTAACTAATGAGTTAGAACTCTATACCCCTAAAACAAATCCAGTTGTTAAAATCAAAAAACTAGAAGTAGACATTAAGATTGAAGTTTTCACCGATCAACAAGTTAAACAAATGTTAAGTTATTTTGCTCATCTCAAACATCGTGATAAATCTTTTTATGCAATGAGAGATTCAGCCATAATCATTACTCTTATTGGTACAGGAGTCCGATTAGGAGAATTAGTCAATCTCAAATGGAATGATATAAATTTCGATCATAATGTCATTACTGTTTTTGGGAAAAAGCGTATGCAAAGTAGTATTCCAATGATTGATAAATTAGCTAAAGAATTGTCTGAATATCGTTTATTTTGTGAACGTAAATTTAAAAAATTACCTGTTTATGTATTCACCACTAGAGAGGGTAAACAATGTTCTCCTGATTCTATAAAAGGAATGTTCAAGCGACTAAGTACAATCATGAATTTTAAAGATGTAAGATTGTCCTGTCATACGTTCAGACATACTTTTGCCCATCGTTGCTTGATGGCAGGAATGGACGTTTTCTCCCTACAAAAAATGCTCAGACATACAGAGTTAAGCATGACAGAAAAATATTTGGCTTTATGGGGAACCGCTCTTAAAGACGTAAATGATAAATATAACCCACTAAACAAAATTGAAATCTTTTAAGGGGGATTAACCAATGCAAATGTTAAAATGTCCTGTTTGTAATTCTATCCTTAAACTCAATATTAGCTATTCAGGTTGTGATTGGGATACCAAGGCGGGGAAAGGTTCTGGATATGGTTGGGAAGTTTCTTTAGACTGTATAAATTCAAAATGTGCAAGTTTATTTACAATTGGTCATGTCAGAAATATCAATGATTTTGTTGGCTTAAAAGATGAATTAAAAAGCGTTCAATAAATTATGAGGAGTGATTATATTATGGCAAAAATCCTGAATTTCCCTTGTTCTCTCGATGATAAAATCAGAATCAAAGGTGCGACTAAATGGATTCCAACCGAAAGTAAAATTGACTTTTCAGTAGATAAAGAATACCCTCTCTTGTTTAATAGTGATACTGAAGAATGGTATGTTTTAGATGATTTAGGTCGTCAAAATTACGCCTTTTGTTACTTGGAAGGAAATTTACAATAATGATAAAGGGGTGTACTTTCGGGTACATCCCTTCTTTTTTACCACAATGCTTTTAGTTGAATATGTTTACTTACTGTCAATGTGCTATCTGTGACCGCGTACGCTAAATGGCGGTGAAAGACTTAGCGCCAAAGGCGCTGATACAAAATGGTGATAATGCAGGAAAAATGACGATAAACGGAGAAAGCCATCCCTTGTAAAAAATGCAAGGAGATGGCTTCTTCATCTTCGTGGCATGGGAGTTAAAAGGTTTGGCGGCCCTTCTCCCGATGCCATCCACAAGGTGACTGGAAGTCCAGTAACCAAGATGAGAGTACCAATTCTCTGTGATGATTACAAGAGTTATTTGAAAAATCCTAAAGATTTTCTTCCTGAGCACCCAATCTGCCTTAATAATTTAGCTCATAGGCCCCACTGGAATATGCATTGGGAACGAGGATTCTTACCAGATCATGTTCATGAAGAGAAGATTCCAATGTTTCAGGCTTACTGTGAAAAGTGCCATGAAACGATTAGCTATTGGCCTGAATTTGTACTGCCCTACCAAAGGGAAGCTCTTGAAACACATGAATGGGCGCTCATTGAACATCTCCGAGGTATGAGTTTTCAAGAAATTGGGGAAAGGATCGGTTACGATCCTCGAACCATTTCGACGTGGGTTAATTTAGCTTTAGCCCAATCGTTTCAACTCTTCGGCGAGGTTATACAACGGATTCTTCAGGGAATCGGACATGAACGGTTACCCATCGCTCCAACATCGGATTGGAGAATGACTCAGCTAATACTTGCTTGGTTAAGGCGTTATGCCGAGTGGATTCAATTTCCCCGTTTTAACCGCTTGATGGGGCTATGTAATCTTTTAGGTAAAGGAGATTGGGATTTATGGGGAGGCCCTTTAGGTAATGCCAAATCCCGGGTAAACATGGAGTCCCCTCCTTCCTAAATCTCCCCCTCGGGGGAGATTCCCCATAAACCTTGGTGGTCGCCAAAACTCCTGGTTTGTTTCATGATGGTATTTAGAGGGACAACTCTCAAAACGAACAAACCAGGAGGGAAAAGGTATGAAAAGTCGAGATGAAGAGGAGCGTTCGCGGATTGCCCTGCTTCGCTATGAAGTCATTGCACCGTTACTCAATCGCTCCTTGCCCCGGGGTGCCCAAAAATTGATCCTTGAGGAAATCGCAAGCCAAATGTACCTCGATGGTCAAAATCGCCTTGTGTATCTCGGTAAACGCACCATCGAACGGTATCTCAGTCAGTACATGAAAGATGGTTTGGAGGGTTTAAAACCCAAGGTTCGAAAAGAGCAAGGATCGCTTAAGGCCTTTCCGGAGGAAGCCTTAAACGCTGCGGTTCATCTAAGATTAGGCCAGCCCGAACTTTCAGCCGATAGCATCATCGACATGTTGCGTTCCCTTAAAGTGAATGGATCCGAGCAAATGTGTGTAAGTACCCTTAACCGTCACTTCCGACGTCTAGGGAAAGATCGGCCTGCGCTTAAACGCATTATTAAGAAACGCTACCGCCTCTTAGATGTCGAAGGAGCTCACGTTTTATGGATTGGTGATGTCTGGGATGGCCCGTATCTCTACGATGAAGTAAAGGAGAAAAACCGTCGACTCCGTCTAGTTGCGATCATCGACAGCTTTTCTCGAACAATCGTTCATGCTGAGTTTTACTTTAATGAAACCCGACCTTGCATTGAGGATTCCCTTCTTAAGGCCATTTTAAAGCATGGAGTTCCTGAACGTTTTTATGTCGATAATGCGCGGGTGTTCCGGTCGGAACACCTGAAGCGGATTGCAGCCGAGCTCACCTTCTCCATTCACCATTCTAAACCTCGGGAGCCCCAGGGACGCGGTCGAATTGAACGCTGGTTCCGCACTGTTGCTGAGAAGTTTGAGCCGCTGCTTAAAACGCAGATTCATTCTCAAAAGATGACTACGCTGGCAGAAGTGAACCGTTTTTTGGCAGCTTGGATTGAAACCCGTTACCATGCTAAACGCCATAGTACGCTTAAGATGAGCCCTCAAGAAGCCTTAGCTCGGGCAAAGGATAATGGGCTTCTTAAATCTCGGAAAATGGATTTCCAAACCGTTCAGGAAGTCTTCCTTTGGCGGGAAAAGCGCCAAGTGAGTAAACTCGCAGCCGTAAAGATTTACGGTAATCTCTATGAGGTCGATGAAGCCCTGATGGGCAAAACCGTGGAACTTCGCTTTAACCCCTACGATTTAAAGAGAATCCTGGTCTATTATGAAGGAGTTTACCGGTGCGAAGCTCGGCCCTACCAGATGAAAAACTTTACGGAAAAGAGAGTTAGCGAAAGACAAAGCGAAAACCAAATGTGCTTAGACGATGTGATAGAGTCGATTGTGAGGGAGCATCAGGAAGAGGTTAAAACACGAACAGGACTTTCCTTTGCAAAGGCATTGGGGGTGAAGCCGAATGTATAGTCCTAATTTTCCATTTACGCGGGAACCGTTTTCTCGAGAGCTTGCACCTTCCGAAGTCTTTGTGTCGGAAGGCCACGAAGAACTTCGCGTAAGACTTCGTCACGCGATTGAAACAGGTTCCTTAGCGGTCGTGACAGGTCAAGTCGGCTCCGGTAAGTCGACGGCCCTTCGAGCTGTTATGCACTCCTTGGATGCCTCCCGTTACCGAACTCTTTACTTAGCGAACTCTCAACTGACCCCGACTGAGTTTTACCGAAGTCTTCTTTACCAACTCAACGTTCAGCCACGGCGAGGATTCGCAGAGAACAAACGTTTACTCACACAGATTATGCTCGAATGGCACCAGAAAGGAGTTAAACCGATCGTCATTATTGACGAAGCCCAAGAGCTTGGAGTCCCGATGTTAAGTGAACTTCGCTTTGCGCTGAATTACCAAACCGATTCGTTTTCTCCCTTGACCATTATCCTTACCGGACAGCCGCAACTCACAGAAACCTTGCGATTACAGGTTCTTGAATGCATACGGCAAAGGATTACGATTCACTACCGTTTACCGGCACTTTGTGAAAAGGAAGTTCCCGCTTACATTCAGCACCATCTAAGAATCGCCGGAGTGGATAGACAAATCTTTACCGATGAAGCCATGACGATGATCTACCAATATTCGAAGGGGCTTCCCCGGCGCATTAATAACATCTGCCGCTATGCCATTATTGCAGCCATTACCGCAGAAAGCTCTGTTGTTGATGTGGATGCCGTCCAGAAAGGAATGAATGACGAAAATCTTTAATGAAGTAACTGCCGATGGCGATGATTGGTTAGAATTAAGATTGCCGCCATCGGCAAAGATTTGCGAGAAAAAGAATAACCGCTGAAGGCGGTGAATCTAAAGTTAATAATTAAATGAAATTGGCAATGGGCACATTACCGCCAAAGAACTCAGTTCGCTACAATTAGTCGCTTTCTTCGATTCCGTTTTTGAGCTTGTGAACAATGTAAATCCAAGTCGTAAATAATATAGTTAAAATAACAAATGGTATTTCAACCAAATAGTAAGTTATTGCGACTTCGCCGCTATAAGTGTAGTTAAAATGAAAAACTAAGTCCAAACAAATTACCACTATCGGGATTTTCCAGAGTTTTAAAATCTTATGAAGAATAAATACAAGAGCGAAAGATAGGATAAGTCCCATTAACCAAAACTGGGTTAAGTCTATAAAGAACCTAAAGCTTAGCCAATAATATGTTACTATTAAAATAATGAGTAGTAAGATTATCCAACACACCATTCGCAATTTCTTACTTTTAAAGCTCATATAAGCTAAAGTATCCCTCCTGTTCCTTAACATTTTTCTACAAGTACGAAATAGCCGAGAAGCCTTTCCCATAGCGTCCCAACTGCATCCAGCTTTGCTAAGTTGCGAGAACACTCTGTTATCTGATGGATGGCGGCCTGTAATTCAAGGGCTGTCATGGTGGGCAGCCCCTTCAGCAAAAATATATAATTACGTTTCACTTCTACCGAAGATAAGGTCCTTACCAATCAATCCCAATGTGACTACCAAAGCAATTACTACCCAACCTATTTCAGTATATTCACCATTAATAACATAAAACATTGCAATAAAACCTAGAACGATCGGTACGAGTATATAATTTAAAAACTTAATTGTTTGCGCTAGCGCAAACAGTCCAAAAGCTGACGGGATTGCCTGTCCATGAATTGACAGATATAATGACCTTATCAAAGCAAAGGAAAAGGATGTCCCCTTTAATGTGAACCTGCTGAAACAAGTTCACAGAGACATCCCCCAACAACATGGTTATTGTATCAAATTATGAGCTTATTGAAAACCCACTTACTGGTGTTTTTTGTTCGGTGTGCGGAATCCATCCCTTGTCCCTGCTGTGGAGAACAACTGGAGGTTATCGGAAGTCGTAAGCGACAACGTAGAAGTAAGTCTGGACAAATTCAGGTGTTGGTCATTCGTAGATTGCGGTGTACCCAATGCAGGCGAATTCACCATGAACTACCGGACTGTCTGGTTCCCTACAAACGCTATGAATCCAAATGTGTGGAACAAGGGATAATGGATTCCTCGAAATCCGTAGACATCGCGGTCGATGACTCAACCTTGTACCGATGGAAGACGTGGTTCCACACAATGCAACCTTACCTGGTCGGTTGTCTAAAATCCATTGCTATTCGTTTAAGACAAGATCCTGTGGAGGAGCCGTCCGTCTCTCCACTGTCTGCGCACCAACACATTGGACAGTATGTCAGCGAAGCATCGGGGTGGCTAGCGCGAATTGTCCGCCCTATTGCTAATATAAATTTATGGCTACATACCCGTTCTGCATTCTTGTCCGGAAGTCCTTAAGGTAGACTCGAATTGAAATCTACTGAAAGGACGTGTTTTCGGTGAAAGATCAGAAGAAAGCCGAAGAGATTGCGGCACAACGGGTCCAACTTTTGTCCCCGTTGCTTGCTGCAGGGATTGATTCAGCCCAGGCTCGGGATTTAAAGGCATGCATTTGTGAACAATGGGGTTTGTCCGAGAGGACATTACGGCGGTATTTAGCCAAGTACCGTAAAGCGGGCTTTGAAGGATTAAAACCCAAAGGCAGGGGCCGGTCCCCTCATGAATCCATTGCCCCAGAGCTTCTCGATCAGGCCATCTTACTCCGTCGGGAAGTCCCGAATCGTAGCGTCGCTCAGATCATTCAGATTCTGGAATGGGAAGGAAAAGCACAGCCCGGAGAACTCAAACGGAGCACCCTGCAGGGGAAGCTGGCGAGGTGTGGCTATAGCACCCGTCATATGCGGATGTACGCCGATTCGGGCATAGCCGCACGGCGATTCCAACGGCGGCATCGTAACCAATTATGGCATTCGGACATAAAGTTTGGGCCGTATCTTCCGATCGGTCCGAATGGGGCCATGAAACAAGTCTTTCTGGTCACGTTTGTAGATGACGCAACGCGGTTTGTTCTGCAGGGTGCATTTTACCCGACGCTCGATCAGGTAATCGTCGAAGACTCCTTTCGTGCTGCAATTCAGAAGTTTGGCTTGCCGGAATCCGTGTACTTCGACAACGGTAAGCAGTACCGAACGAAGTGGATGACGCGGGCCTGCTCAAAACTAGGGATTCGGCTCCTTTTTGCGAAACCCTATTCTCCTGAGGCTACGGGAAAGGTAGAACGTTTTAATCGAGTGGTCGACGCCTTTTTAAGCGAAGCAGCCCTAGAAAAGCCAAAAACCCTGAATCGGATGAACGAACTCTTTCAGGTTTGGCTCAGTGAATGTTATCTCAATAAGTCACATTCCGCGTTAGAAAACAAGATGAGCCCGGATACTGCTTTTCGCAGTGACAAACAGGCCCTTAGATTCGCTGAACCCGAGGTGCTTGCGAATGCTTTCTTGCACAGCGAAACACGTCGCGTGGATAAGTCGGGTTGCATTAACTTTATGGGCAAAAAGTATGAAGTCGGCCTTCCCTTCGTGGGCTACACTGTAGAGGTGGTTTATGATCCCTCTGACCTAACTGAACTTACCATTGAATACGTTGGTCACACGCCTTGGAAAGTCCATGAACTCGTGATTGGGGAACGCGCTGGGAAACGACCGGCAATGCCCGAACACTTACAGGCCCAACCCGCCGAGTCTTCACGTTTGCTCACGGCAGCCCAAGAGAAGCACCGGCAGCGACAAACTCGGCTAGCCCCGGCCATCTCCTACCGTAGTGTACGGAAGGAGGGGGTAGATCATGTTTGAATCATTTTATGGACTAAGCCATGCTCCATTCTCCCGGGATATCCCGACCCAAGAACTTTATCCCTCACCGGTGCTGGAAGAAACCCTGGGGAGATTAGAGTATGCGGCTGAACGAAGGTGGTTTGCCGTAATTACCGGCGACTCAGGCATAGGAAAGACAACAACCATCCGTCGTTATGCCGAAACCTTAGATTTTGCAAAATTTAAAGTGCTGTATTTATCCGACTCCAAGCTTACTCCTCGACACTTCTACAAAGGACTCCTTGAGCAGCTAGGCTGTGAGTCTAAGTTTTATCGTGGAGATGCGAAGCGTCAGCTTCATCGTGAAATCGAATTGATGCGCGGGATTCACCACCTTCAACCCGTTGTGGTCGTGGACGAAGCCCATCTTCTAGATCGGGAGATGTTAGAGGAAGTTCGCTTTTTATTGAACACGAATATGGATGCGCAAAGTCCCATGGCCCTTATACTTGTCGGTCAGAGTGAGCTTTGGGATCGGCTGCAACTCCAATCTTATGCCGCTATTCGTCAACGGATCGATTTACAGTGTAAATTAACACATTATGACCGAGCCGAGGTGGAAATGTATATAAAACGGCACCTTAATTATGCCGGAGCTTCACACGATATTTTTTCGGACGGAGCCACCGATGAAATATACCGATTCTCCAGTGGAACTGCCCGACTCATCAACAAGATCTGTACGCATTGCCTTATGTATGGTGCACAGAACGGCCACAGAATCATTGATGATCACATGGTGAAACGGGTTATTGAGGGGGAATTGTCATGAAGCGACCGGAAGAATACTTCGTAAAGACTGGCTTCTACGATCTACTCCCGATGGCCTTACAAGTAGCCGAAAATCTAGGTTATGGCCCAAGCGAAATGATCGAAGCCGTCTGCAAAGTGAGCGATAAATTCCACCAGTATCCTCCCACTAAAAACAGAACAGCTTGGTTCAGAATGGTTTTTGAAGAGAAATTAAAAGAGGCCAGAGGAGATATTTTGGCCTACGAAGCAAAAACAAAAACTCGATGGGATAAATAGTGAATTCATGAGAGCCAGTTCGTGAGAAAAAACTGGCTCTGAACTTCTTTCAAACTTCGGTGACGGACCGACGGACAGACAAAAATCTTTATCTTTTAGGTCAGCTTATCTGGCTATTTTGGGACACCTTACACCATCAATCTATGGTCATTAAACTTCAGCAATAACACTTAATACCTGAGATTTCTTCATCATTTGGAGTAGTCTTTGCTTTCTTATTTGGAAAGAACATGTTAATAACAGATGTAAGTAAAAGCGTTATTGCCGGAATTAGAAAAAAAATATTGAATACAAGCGATTTGGGATAATTGTTATTTATACCATATAAAAGTAATGTAAAATAGAATATTATTCCCAATACGATGGCTGAAATCTTTCCCTTTTTAGCAGTCATTATCTCCACCCTCTTACCTACATTCTAATCCATTCTATTTATGTACTTCTCCGAAGTGTGCATTTATTGAATTGCTAGGCAAGGTACCAAGGTTTGTAGCATAAATTCCGTTGAATTCGCTAATTAGGTCTCCAGTATAAAACCCTGTCCTTCATCGCTTCTCTATCCCTGGATAATATTAAGTAAGTTCGGTATCCACCGTTCGAAATTTAATACATCAGTCATTTGATTTAGCCTTCTAGCTCAACGGGGGTTATGAATACACAAAACCCCGTCAGGTTAGCGGGGTTTATCATTACTTCTTGTCAGCTTCTTTTCTTATTGTTCCGATCTTTTTGTCGCTTCGGGTATCCCTTCCGTCTTGATTTCTAATTGTACCGGGGGGCAAGCCCTGTTTCTTTTCGAAAGTCCCAACGGTACAGTCACTTCTTGTTTTTCTTGCCATCTCTCCAATCTCCGAAAAAACGATATATACTAATCATACCACAAATACCATAAATTTCACGTCTAAACTTTTCTTTCCCAAATGATATACCGATAATTAAACAACCCAAAATACTACTCCGACAGGCTATGTCGGATAACGCACCTGGGATTCCCGACATGTCCGTCCCGCAAGGGCTGGTGCAAGACTTGCTTCTCTTAATTCGACTTTAAATTGCAAGTCTTGTGACAGGGGACATGTGGTGCGGCATACCCCATAAACTTCCTTATCCGCACCCTCGCGGAAATCCTCGTGTTATATGATGGATGGCGCCCCCAGATACAACTTCAGCAGAAAAACTTGGCTAAATAACCATACCAACTTAGAGAATACGCATTAAGCTGGTTCTTCTTTGTTAATAATGATCCATTCGGTATCCATGGTTTTTACCATGAAGGTTATCGGTATATCCTTTGAGCCACCTACGGTTTTGTTTTTGGAATCGGTTATTTTAACTGAATAAATCATTTCTACACGAATCAGGGAGTCATCCTTTTTCTGGGATATTTCCTCAAGACTAAAATCAACCTTAAATGGTTTGTTGTACTCGGGAGAATTAACGGGATAAGCGTTATAAATGTTAGTTTTGTCGAAAACTTCCCTAGTAATATGTTTGGACAGTTCATCGCTAAATCCCTTGTCAGTTAGGAATGCCTCTTTTACGATATCGTATACATCAACATATTTTGTAATTTCTACTGTTGCTCGACTGCAAGCGGCGAGTGCGATAATAACTGCTCCAATTATCAACACGATAAATATGCCTCTTACCTTCATCGAGCTATTTCCTCCCTCCTAACCTGAAAGTTTTTCTTTAATTGCGCCATTTTTCATATAACGTCGCGGGTGTCCCCGTAGCGCCGTTTAACTTTCATATTGTCAAAGTTATGGGAACACCTTGTTATCCGTTGTCGTACGCCCCCAGATTCAGTGGCCGCCAAGGACGGCGGCCTTTTGAGCCTCCGTTCATTTAGGTGCACAATATAGGAAAAGTGTTCAATTAAGAATCCTTTATAATTTCTTTTCAAGCAAATAAAATAATCCTTTTCTCCAATTTGCTTCTCCAACCTTTTGATATCCAAGTGTTTGATACATTTTTAAGGCATATGGATTTAGAGAAAACGAGTCTAATCTTATAGATTGAATTCCCTCCGTCTTTAATAACTCTTCTATCTTAAACATAGTGTCTTTCCCAATTTTTTTATTCTGATAAATTGGGTTAACGCACAGTCGATGGACTACGGCACAATTGTCATCGTCATATCTCCAATTGCCATTCTTATATTCTTCATCACATTCATTGTTAATTACTAGAGCAGAGACGATTTCACCATCTCTAATTCCTACATACATTTGTCCATTTAATATATCTTGTTCTAGATTTGTATCCGTAGGGTAAACTTCATCCCATTGGTGAATATTATTGTCGTTCATTACCTTAATTGCTTTTCTAAAGATGTCTATAATTATATTCAAATCTTCAAACTTTGCTTTTCTAATTTTCAACCGACACTCACTCTCCTAAATAAGCAATCTTTCCTACACATAATCCTACAAATGTGCAATAGTCATCACTAATTCCTACTCCACGCATAAACGCGCGGTATCTGCGTACGGTTTCAGATAACGTTCCCGGGATTCCCGACGTGTCCGTCCCAACAGGGCTGGCGCAAGACTTGCTTCTCTTAATCCAACTCTAAATTGCAAGTCTTGTGACAGAGGACATGTGGTGTGGCATACCTCAAAAGCTTTCTTAACCGCACCCTCGCGGGAATCCTCGTGTAATCTGATGTGCGGACGCCCCAAAGACTGACCTTAGCTACTCTATGTCCGTTCAAAGTTAAATAATTCCCCTACCGTGGTAAAACCAAACCACTTGTAAAAGGATATTGCCTTAGTATTTTCGGCATCAACAAATAACTGTACCGTTTTATCGGAAAACCGATTGAGTACGATTTCTAGGAACTGCGTTCCAATTCCTTGGTTCTGCCAATCAGGTAAAGTACTAAACTTGGATATTATGAAGTGCCGGTCCGTTACTCTTTCCAAGTTCATCGAGCTAACTGGTTTTCCGTTGTCAATTACTGTAAAGTGTTCGCTGTCAGAGAATTGCTCTGTATAAATGAACAATTGGCGATTGGTATTACGTAATGGAACCGAGTCAAGGTTCATTGCTAACACTAGATACCGTGAGGTTTCAAAATGGCTAGGAACGAGTCCATTGACTTCTAAAGTAAAGGCAATAGTAGACTCGATATCATAAAAATTGTGGTTGCTGCAGAGTTGAGTGAACCATTGTAAGCAATATTCTTCTTTCCCCCTAACCGTAGCGATCTTCTCATGGTACCATTGCCCAACTAGGCCGACCACCTGGCCAGAGGCGACGGACCATCTTTCATATTGGCTCAGACTTGTCATTTAGACCAATATTAAGCCTTTTAATGGATGTTAGCTAAAAGTTTGTATTGATCCGTACGTTGATGTGTTTTGTGTCAAGAACCTTGCCCACATCCGATAAAATCTCTATTTCAAAGGCAGGCCCGTCGGACTTATCAAGAAAAGTAAACCAAACACGATCATTATCATTACCCACTATCTTAGCTTCCTTCGAGTTCTTATGTTCCGTATCAGTTATTTTGACAGCTGCAATTTGTTCATTGCTGATATCACCAATTAGCATAGGAAACGGAGTTCCAGAAACAGCCTGGAAGTACTGTCCTGAATAACTGGAAAAACCGCCTCCCCATATCCATTTCCAGCCCAGCAACCCCTTTTTCACATAGCCAGCATCAATTGTGTTTGTATTTCCGGTAATACGCTTTGTAAAAACAACTACGCCACCGTTAACTTTTTCCTGGTAAATTACTTCGCCTCCCCTGCGCCCAGTTTTCTCAATTGCCCCTTCGATAGTTTTATCGCCCCGGTTCAAATGTGCCCAGTAGCCGCCACTTACAAGAATTAAAAGTACAACCGCACCAATAAACAAGGACTTTCTTCTCATTCATATCCCTCACAATCTATCTCGCAAGCAATCGGGACCCCAAATTCTCTAACAAACATACCGACTTCTGCTAAGCTTGCATAATCATTAACAACTCAAGAAAGAATTAAGAAGGTTAATACTTCTGAATTCCTAATAAATCTTCAGTTCTTTCACTCATATATTTGTATGAATCATAAACACCTTGATTATATGCATGAGGCGCTAATTTCTCCATGAAAAAATCAAGAATAAAACTTGCTGCAAGATCCCCTAAATCTTCATCTCTTTCTTTTAAAAAATATGTTTTTATGGCCAATATCATATCTTCTCTTGCTTCTTTATTTAACTCTATTCTATTGGACATCATTCTTCCTCCCTTGATAAAACCATTTTCAATAAAGTTTTTCGATGGTAGTCCGCCGCATGATGCTGCGGAACTATGAGCGCCTAAACAATTACTCCATTACGCCATACAAGAAAAAAGTAAACCAATCCTTTAATGTTGGAATCAGCTATCATTCATCATAGTATTTTCTTTATTGCATCAATTGTTTCGTCAATATCACTAGCGGTAATTCCCCAGTGAGTTACTAGCCTACACGTCGTTGGGTCCACAACTTTAACTTTAATACCATATTCTTCTAAAGATGTAGCCAAGTATAAAGCATCTTTCCCTACACTTTTAAGATTGATTTGAACAATATTAGTCAAGGTCTTCTCCACATTAACTAGATTCTCATTAAATTTTGCAAGTTCAATAGCTAAACGTTTTGCATTTATATGATCATCTTCAATCCTGTCAATCATGGTTTGAAGTGCGACAATACCGGCTGCAGCCATATGACCGGGCTGTGCCATTCCACCTCCAATTCTCTGCCTTACTCTCCGCGCCTGTTCAATGAAATCTTTTGTCCCTAGCAGAATGGCACCAACGGGAGCACTTAATCCTTTACAAAGAGAAAATTGCATGACGTCGATGCCTTGGCATAAGAGTTTAGGCTCAATTTTCAAAGCTGTTACAGCATTAAAGATTCGAGCTCCGTCTAAATAAACTAGTAAATCATATTTATGTGCCAACATCGATATCTCCGACATATACTCTTGAGATAGCGGTATGCCAAGATTTAAATCGTATGTATTTTCTAGACATAGAACCCGTGTGATAGGCAATTGAAGCCCACGATTTCTAATAGCTCGTTGAACATCATGTAAATCAAACTGTCCGTTTGAACTTCGAAGAGGTCTGGCCTGAACTCCAGATAGAGCGGCTAATCCACCAGATTCCATACTATAAATATGGGACTCTTCACCTACTAAAACCTCATCTCCACGTTGAGTAGAAGTCATTATTGCTATTTGATTTGCCATTGTAGCTGAAATAGCAAATAGTCCAGCTTCTTTTCCAAACATTTGGGCACTCATATCTTCCAAATATTTTACTGTTGGATCTTCACCAGCAAAATCATCTCCGACTTCAGCATTTGCCATTGCCTGACGCATTTCAGATGTAGCTAATGTTGCCGCATCACTTCTATAATCTCTGATTGAATTCATTTGTGCCCCCAAAAATTAAAATTTCTAACTTCTCCATTTAATATACCTTATGATTCCATTTTATATCTTCTAATTGGCAAATCATGGGCATACTACTTATTGAATGAGTGTTTAGAAGGTGATATGATGGACAATAAAGAGAATCATTTTGAAAATAAGGAGGGGGAAAATTTGAGTGCCGTTGCGAAAGAACAAGGCTATAAGAAATTATCCCTAACCCCTAAAAAGTTAGAAAAGGCCACTGTACAACCTATTAGCATTAAGGATGGAAAATTGTTATTTGACAAAAACAATAAAGATCATCGTTACATTGTTGAAGGAGAATAATGTAATCGACAATGTATGACTTTAGTATAGGTGAGATTTACTGGATCGAAGTTGGATATGAGGATTCTCCTGAAGAATCAAAGGTCAGACCTGCCATTATAGTTAGTGAAGAGGATGGGGCCATATTGATTTTGGTTGCAACAACGTCAGTGCCACCACATGATCCTCCGAAATATTATGACCAATTCAAAATCCCAATTCTCAATTGGCGTAAAGCTGGATTACTAAAACCTTCTTGGGTGCAAGGCTATAAGCTAATTCCTTTAATGAAAGCAGACTTATGTAAATTAGTCAAAAGAGATGATTTCATAGGAAGAATGCCGGAATTGGATTTTAATTTTTTAGTAACTGAAATTGAACAGATTCAAAATAATCGCTAGACCCCTTGTTACGGGGTCTATTTCTGTTATATCTATCGATATTTTCCTTAAACCTTCGAAATGCACCACTCCCTTTAATCGAGTCGTACATGAGGCGAGACAGACGTTCGTTATCTAGTGATAAACAAAATCTTTCCATAATTTCATACTCGTGAACATCAAATTTTGAGGGTAACGGGATAAAGTGATCCTCTTCCAGAATTTCAATTGCTATTCTAATATTCTCATGCTGCCAGTTCGGAAATTTTTCGACTGATTCCTCGCTTTCGGCCGCACGAAAATCATCATCTGAAATTGCCACAATGTCACCGGTTTTGGTGTTTAGGAATGATCGAGTGTCATCGAACATTATCTCTAGTTCTGCCACTATGTCGTCTAACTTAACAATTATATTCACTGAAATCAAACCTCTTTTCCGGTAAGTAGATATCTTTTTCTTTAAATTTTAACCTAAAACCAGAAATCATAAAAGAAAAACTACGATAGGCTACCTGTCGCCTAACGTTTAGGAATTCCCGAAAACGTTATTAAGACTGAGTATTTCAGATAATGTTTTGAGGGTTTGCGATGTCGGTTTATTACCTTACCTAATATGTTCTACCCTGATGTCGCAAACCCTCCGTTTTCCGATGCCGTACGCCCCAAGGTCCTGAGGCCGTCATGGATGGCGGCCTTTTGAGCCTTCGTTCATTTAAGTGCACAATATAAGAACATTGTAAAAAAAACAACCTCTGATTATGCCCATTTTATTCGTGCTTTTCATAATAAATGTTCACCGATATTACCGTAACAAATAACACTGTAAAATAGGCGGCTGATAATATAAGCCAATTAAGCCAAAGTTGGTTTTTCGTTACCGCATACATAACCATAGACGTTAGAACCATAATGTAATTAATGGCGTTAATAATTTGCAATACTTTGTGTGATGTTTTTAAAATAATATATTGATCTCTCTCATCATTTGCTGCAGTAATATCTTCCTTTGATGCAGACCTTGAAAGGCTTCTTTTTATCTCTGTAATCGAAAATAGGAATACTAAAGGGAGCAATATACCCATTTTCAGAGATAATCCCTTTAGAATAACTGAAACCAATCCAATTATACATATTATTAAAAATATAATACCACTGATAAAGCCTTTCTTATTATAAATCATCATAATTTTCTATCCTCCAATTCCTGTGTTTCTTTCAAGCAAAATAATTCTTCGATATTAGTATTAAATACTAATGAAATCTTATATGCCAGTAAAATAGACGGGTTATAAATTCCCTTTTCCAATGAAATAATTGTCCTTGATGTTACATTGACTTTATCCGCCAATTCTTGCTGAGTCATTTTTGCTTGCGTCCGATATTCTTTTAATTTGTTTTTCAATTATTCTCCCTCTTTTTTTAGTGAAGCAAACTTCACATGAAGTACACTTCATATAATAACTCAATTTTTACTTTTGTCAAACAAAAAATAGCAGGCTGTATTTCAAGCCTGCCGAAGATTATAATTTTTTACGGTATCAAAATAATTACGACACCCTTTAAACTTGCAGAAGAACGGGCAGAATCATGGGACGACGGCGCGTCTTATCCCAGAAATAGTTGCTTAGGCTTATATGGAGCGCTCCTTTTAATACTCCCCATTCCCAGCTTTCTTGTCGGAGCTGGTTCTCGATAACTGTCATTGCCGCGCTTTTGGCACCATCAATTAGATCGTTAGCCTCTTTCATAAACGTGAACCCGCGCGAAATAATATCCGGACCTGATACGATTGTATTGGGAACGCCTTTCCCTTTGGTTAAAACAACAACGACGACAACGACTCCGTCTTTTGCTAATTGCTGACGGTCTCGGAGGACGATTTGGCCCACGTCGCCAATGCCTAAGCCATCAACATAGACACTTCCCGCTTCAACCCTTTCCCCTATCTCCATTTTATCCGGAGTCAAAACGACACGCGTTCCTAACTGAGTAATAGGAATTTGCGCTTCTTCATACCCCAGCAATTGACCAATCTTGCGGATAGCGACTTGGTGCCGAACTTCCCCATGATGAGGGATCAAAAATTTCGGCTGAGTTAAACGGATCACAAGCTTAATCTCTTCCTGACACGCATGGCCGGAAACATGGACCTGTCCTAATTCTTTAGTTACAACTTCCGCTCCGATTTGATACAAATGATTGATCGTTCGTCCGATCAATTTTTCATTCCCGGGAACAGGGGTTGCCGAGATAATTACCATATCTCCGGGTACAACCTGAACTTGACGATGATTTCCGGTAGCCATTCGTGTTAAAGCGGCAAAGGGTTCGCCTTGACTCCCCGTTGTCAGTATGAGCAGGCGAGAGGGGGAAAGTTCCTGGATATCGCTGATATCAACCAGCATATCTTCCTCAGGCAGATGCAGATATCCTTCCTCTTGGGCAGTGCGAACAACTTGTTCCATGCTTCGGCCGACCACACTAACTTTTCTTTTCAATTCTGCTGCTGCATCAATGGCCTGCTGAATACGATGAACGTTAGAAGCAAAAGTTGCCATGATAATTTTCCCCTCGGCACGTTGAAACCATTCTCTTAGGGTTTTGCCGACGACCCGTTCGGACATAGTCATCCCCGGGCGCTCTGCATTCGTAGAATCACAGAGGAGAGCCAGCACTCCCTCCCGACCCCATGCCGCCAATTTTCCCAAGTCCATTTCTTGACCATCTATGGGTGTATAATCCACTTTAAAATCACCTGTATAGACAACCCTGCCTACCGGAGTCAATATGGAATAACCGACAGCATCGGGAATGCTATGGGTAACGCGAAACGCTTCCACTTCGATATCTCCGGCTTTGATGGGGCGGCCCGGTTCAAGCACCCGATACAAGGAATCCGGATACCCGCCGCGTTCCTGAACCTTTGCCCGAACCAGTCCTAAGGTCAAGCGAGTTGCATAGACCGGAACCTGGAGTTTTGGCAGGATAAAAGGCAAGCCTCCGATATGATCCTCATGCCCATGAGTCACAAAAATGCCTTTGATTTTTTCCCTATTCTTTTCAAGATAGGTGATATCCGGAATCACCAAATCAATGCCCAGTAATTCATCATCCGGGAATTTTACCCCGCCGTCAATGACAACAATTGAATCCTCATATTCAAAAACAAGCAAGTTTTTCCCAATCTCGCCTGTTCCGCCCAAAGGAATAATATTTAATTTCATCAAAAAAACCTCCACCGAGTAGCCTTCTAATCTATAGAAAAAGCTTACCCCGAAGGAGGTCTTTCAATTCGTAATGCTTATAATTTTATTTAACCGAGCTAATCGCTTAGTTAAGCACGTTGAACATAGTTGCCTGTACGGGTATCAATAATCAGAACTTCACCTTCATTGACAAAGAACGGAACCTGAACAATCGCGCCTGTTTCCATTGTTGCGGGTTTCGAACCGCCGGTTGCCGTATCCCCTTTAACGCCGGGTTCAGTATGAGCAACGGTTAATTGGACTGTATTTGGCAGATCAACACCAATAACAGTTCCATTGAAGAAAAGCACCCCTAAATTCATGTTTTCCTTAAGCCATTTTACACCGTCCCCGATTTGCTCTGCAGTCAGACTGGTTTGTTCATAGCTCTCATTGTCCATGACATTAAAAAGATCACCGTCTTTATAAAGGTATTGCATGTCACGACGTTCAACATGAGCCGTTTCAACTTTTTCGCTGGCATTGAATTTACGCTCAGTAACTCCGCCGGTCTTTAAATTTTTTAGTTTGGTACGAACAAAAGCAGCACCTTTTCCCGGTTTAACATGCTGGAACTCAACAATGGTATAAACATCGCCATCAATTTCAATTGTTAAACCTGTTTTAAAATCGCTCGTAGAGATCATATAGTCATAATCCTCCTAAATAAAAATATGTTAATCTTATCTTGTCCCATTTTAAAGCAAAAATTTTTCACTCAATAATAATGAACTCCTTTGGCGCTTGTGTCAAGACCTCACAGCCATTTTCCGTAACAACAGCCATATCTTCGATGCGAACGCCTCCCCAGTCCGGTATATAAATTCCGGGTTCGATTGTAATAACCATACCCGGTTGGAGAATTCGTTCCTCCCGCAGATTAAGATTGGGGTTTTCGTGAATAGCCAGCCCAACCGAATGCCCTAAACCATGCCCAAAAAAGTCACCATAGCCGGCGTCGGCAATGATTCCACGCGCCACTGCATCAACTTCCCTGCCGGGAATTCCCGGTTTAAGCGCAGCTATTCCGGCCTTTTGAGCCTTCAGGACGATCTCATAAATTTCCTGCTGCTTTTCGGTCGGTTCACCGAAGCAAATGGTTCGCGTTATGTCTGAACAATAGCCTTGATAAATTGCACCAAAATCCATCGTCAGGAAATCACCTTGTTCAATGGTTTTAGTGGTGGCAACCCCATGAGGCATGGAAGAACGTATGCCTGATGCTGCAATAAAGTCAAAAGAACCGCCGCTTGCGCCATTGCGCCGCATCGCAAATTCAAGTTCCAAGGAAATCTCTGCTTCCGTCTGTCCTCGTTCGACAAACTGCAGAATATGGGCAAAAGCATCATCGGCAATCTTAACCGCTTGACGAATTTTTGCCAGTTCCTCCGTATCTTTAATCGCACGCAGCTCTTCTAAAATCTTGGATTGAGAAACCAGCTCTGCCTGAGGCAATGCTTCTTTTAAGTTCAAGTAGTCTGCATAGGTCGTAAATTCTTCCTCGAATCCGACTCTTGCCGCCTTTTGGCCCAATTCCGCAAGGGAATTGTACATATTTGAGATCCTGACCACCTGAAAATTCGGAGCTTGTTCTGTTGCTTGCTGTATGTAGCGAAAATCCGTCAGCAAACAAGCTTTTTCAAGTGTAATGAACAACATTGCACTCGTTCCGGTAAAGCCGCTCATATAGCGACGGTTTTCCGGGGAAGCAATGATAAATGCATCTAACTTTGCTTCCTGCATTTTCAAGCGAATTCTTTCAAGACGACTCATGCAATTACCCCTTTCAAACACATAATGAAATTTTATCATAATTTTGCCGTTAAGACTAGTTTCCCTTATTTTTGACGAATAAATCAGGGGCTATCGCAAAACAACCCTTATTCGCGCGCATATAATTATAGACTATTGCAAAAGACCCGAAACTACACGACCATAGGTTTTGTGATAGACCCTGCTCGATTATTCCCTTATCTCCGGATTACTTACGAAATTGAATCGGATTAGTCTGACGAATATCGAAACCCAGTTCCTGCGTCTGTGCCAGCGGATTTTGCTGAGGTTGACTTTGCCCCGATATTTGCGTAATTGCGGACGGAGACGGAGCCGCAGCTGTACTAGCCACCCCTGTTGTTCCTTGTGTTCCTGTTGTCCCTGTTGTTCCCGTTGTTCCTCCCTTTTCGCTCATCAATCGTGGGGAATGCACGATATCAACATTGCTGATCATAATTTGAACCTCGCACGGACCTTGCTCCCCCTGAGGCTGGATTTTATGGATCTCGGTCCTTGGCACAATTAAATGGACTTCATGGGGAACTTTACTTTCCCCAATCCGCTTGATGCGAAATCGTACCCCTTCGATTTCCATTTCAACCTCATCCATTTTTTCACCGGCGTATCGGGACCCCTCTTCACCACTGATTTCCGCATATTGTTCGCGCGCATTAGGCGTATTTAATTCCGGCAGAACAACTTTTTGGCCAATTTGAAGGGTTAAAGGATTTATTCCGGGATTGGCGAGAATCCAATCTTCACAGGTTCCCCCAAGCCGTTGGGCCAGTTGATAAAAATTGTCTCCCCGCAGAATTACGTATTCAGGCATTCGTTCGCCCCCTCTCTCTTCCATATTATGGTCGATTGAGTTTGTTTGGTTCATAAAAATATATTTTTAGAACCGTATCTCCCCCTTCGGGATTAAGGCGAACCTCCTGAATATGAATGATTTGATTGGAAATATTCTCAAGACGCTGAAAAGCGTTTTCAATCCCCCTCCAGCTTCCGCTCAGTTTAAAATGAAAAAGAGCATAACTTAATCCTGCATCCTGCTCATCAAGTACTTCCCGGCTCTCCGTTTCGATCCGGTCCAGGTTAACGGTAAGCACTTGTACATTTTCCTCCAGAAATACCCGCTGACAAGCTTCAATCGTTGTGGGCAGCTCCATCAACGTCGGCATCACCGTCTCTTGAACCTTAGGCCTTTGAAGTTCAAGTTGGGCTTGCCACTGACTTTTCTCCAGATTCAGTTCGCGAATTTTAGCGTAACTCGGCCAGCAGACCAGGCCCATCAAACAAAAAGCCGCGCCCGCAATTACCCAATATTTAAGGCGGGTTTTCTTTATTTCCAGAACATATCACCTCACAGCCGTTACCGTAAAATTGATCACCGATGGCTTTTCTTGACGGTATTCACGTAGCTGAACCTGCCGCCAATCTTGGGCATACAACTCCGTAAGAAAATGTTCCAGTTGGCCCGCCTGTTTTGCCGTTCCCTGCAGAGTTAAGATCGCTTCTTTGTACTCCAGGCGCTCAAAGGCTATCCCGTTACCTTCCAGCTCTTGAAGCAATTTCAATGAGGCCGGAATTTCTTGACTTAATCCTTTAGTTTTCTTCCAAGCATTGACTAGATTATTTTCATTTCGTTCCTGAGCCTGTTGACTCAGCGCTCTATTTTTGATCCCCTCAACTTCTGTTTGCAATATCTTTTGTTGATTTTTCCCGTAAAACCACAATCCCGAGGTGCATAATAGGGAGAGTAGAATTATTCCAACCATCATTCGTTGTTGACGGCTTTCTTTTAACTTCATCAGATATTCGGAAAGGAGATTAACGTTTTGAGTTTTCCCCTTTGATCCGCCTTCAAGCGCTAAACCCAGACAGGGCAGATACGGAAAGATTACCTCGGGACGATTCTCTCTCCAAGGCCACGCCCTTGCTATTTGTTCAATGGATACTATCTCGGTCATCGAAGTGAGCCCGGGAAATTCAGCGCCAACAATACTCTTTGCCAGAAATACTGTACTCTTTTCCCCGCTGATAAAAATACGGCTTATAGAAACATCTGAGCTCATCAGACCAAAAATACGGCCGATTTCACTCACCCATTCCTTGGCATCACCCTCTGCGGAAGCAGGAAAAAATCGTGTAATCTCCGGAAGAATTCCATGATACAGAAGGACTTGGATTCCTCCATTGGTCTCGCTTAAATAGAGATAATGCTCCTGAGGTTTAAGACCTAAGGCATCCCCAAAGGCTGCCGCCGCAAATTGAACTTTTGCAAGCTTAAAGCCCGCCTCCCTAAATGCTTGAAGAATATCCTCGAATATAGACCGACGGGTTGCACCCAACGTAACTCTCAGCCTGTTTTGCTTCTTGTCTGCCTCGGTAACAAGATAACCGGTGACTTGATTATCCTGGGGAATCGGCATTTCTTCCCTTGCCAGATATTGAATTGCCGCTTCCCGATGCTTTGGTGCAATCCAGGGAAGAGAATATTCACGAATAAATCCATTGACCAGCGGTATCGCAAGCCATGTTAGTGTATTCTCGGGAATCTTGTGGGCAAGTCGTACCTCCTTTAAGAGCTCTGTTAAACGTTGGAGCTGTACTTGACCGTGCTTAAGCCAACCTTCAGGAATCGGATAGGAGTCATACTTGACTTGGTTCAGATTAACGAGCTGACCTTTCCTTGTTTCCGGAAAGAAAATGAGCAGATGTAATTCCCGTTCGCTCAATTCAAGGCAAACCTGCATCCTCGTCATAAACCCTCACCCTTTACGCTGTTACTCGTGCACTTAGATCAGATTAAAAAATATTTGGAGCAGCCAATCCCCGCCAAATAAGGTTGCATATGTTCCGAAGGCAAGAAACGGTCCAAACGGGATTTGGGCCCGAAATTGCCTGCCGCGAATGACCATCCAAAGGAGACCCACGATTGAACCCGCTAAACTCGCTATAAAAAGGGCCAGCAGGATTTTAGGAAATCCCAAAAAAGCTCCTATTCCCGCAATCAGTTTGACATCCCCGAGCCCCATTCCTTGGGGATAAAGCTTCGCGATCAGCCAAAAAATTCCCCCTGCCCCGAGGGCTGTCACCAGGCTTTCGCCGCCGGATACCTCCATAGGAAGAAGAAAAGAAGAAGCAATCCCGAGGAAGAGCAGAGGAAGGGTAAAAACATCCGGCAAGCGCATCGTATCCCAATCGATAAGGGCTAAGACCAAAAGAACGGCCAACATCGTAAAGTGAACACCGAGTACAGGGACGGACTCCAAAGGATTTTGCCAGGCCCAAAGAAAAAAAAGCAAGCCTGTCAGGAACTCTACCCCGGGATATCGCCACGAAATTTTGGCACCACAGGAATGGCAGCGTCCGCGCAGAACAAGAAAACTCAAGACAGGGATAAGCTCCCAGGCTTTTAGGACATGTTTGCACTGAGGGCAGTGGGAACGCGGTTTTACTATAGATTCCCCCTGGGGTACACGAAAGATGACTACGTTTAGAAAACTGCCGATAATCAGTCCAAAAACTCCCCAAAATAAGTTCATCATCATTTCATCCACATCTTTTACCTCATATCTATATTTTTCTATATTTTTCACATCAATTTTTAGTTTGATGATGTCCATAGTACCTCATCTAACTTAGAGTTGTAAGCCCGCACCTCTGCACCTGATCCATCAGCGGAAAGGTAAATCATAATTAAATTTGAGGGAGTCGAAGAAGCAGGAATCAGCCCATCTTTTCCGAGAGCAGCTACACCAAAGCCTTTTTGGGCATCGTCTGTTTCCTGCTGAGTTGTCCTTGCGTCAAGTTTGGTAATATATTTAGGAATGAATTTTGCGGCAGTTACTGTACCGTTAGATGCGGAAAACTCCTTTGCTATCGGGTATATCCCGTTTTCCACCTGGTAGCGGTCTAAGGCAGTTTTTACTTGGTGAGCCGTGGCTATATCCGCATTTTTGCGGGCGCCCTCCGAGCTTGAACTTATTTTAGGTATGGCAATCATCGCTAAAACGGAAATAATCACAACCACCATCAGAACTTCAACCAGCGTAAACCCTTGCTGCTTAATCTTTGCTTGCTTGTTTTTTGCGTGTTTGTTCTCCTCATGCGTAATCATTTTCTTCCCCCATTTTCTATTGGATCTTCGTTCCTATATCAAAGACGGGCATCATTATTCCAATAGCTATGGCCCCGATGATTGCTGCGATTCCGATGACCAAAACCGGTCCTAAGACAGATGTTAATCGTTCCATTTTTTCTTCAAGATCCTGACGCAGCATCTTGGCTAAATGCTGAAGAATCGTACTCAACTGACCGGACTCCTCTCCAATCGACCAAAGCATTGCGGCATCGGGCGGAAAAAAAGAATCAGAACGAAATAGCAGTGAAAGGCGTCTTCCTTCACGGGCAGCAAAGGTCAGTTCTCGAATTTTTTCTTTCATCGAAGGCAGGCGAACCGTTTCCTGAGAGAGACTCAGCGCATCAACAAGGGGAATACCCGCCTCCATCAATGTACCCAAAATTCTAAAAAACTGAACCTGGTCACTTTGTTTGTAAAGAGAACCCCACAAAGGAAGACGCCCCAATAAATCAAAAGCCTTACCCTTCCATTTTTCAGCATACTTCAACTTTAAAAGAACAACGCCTCCCACACAACTCATCAATATCAAACCGAGGCTAAAGGGAATCCAGTGTGCCACTGCAAAAATGACCCGGGTCATAAGCGGCAGTGAGCTGTCCAGGTTGCTAAAAACTTGTTCATAAACAGGCAAGACAAATTGACTGAGGGCAAAAACAACGGAAAGGGCCATAAGAAAGAGGAAAGCAGGATAGGCCAAAGCCCCTTGAATTCTCCGCCTAGACCGGTATTCCTCTTCCAAATCATGCGCCAGTTGAGTCAAGATAACCGGTAATTTTCCCGCGTGTTCCCCTGCTCGAATCAAGGCTCGAATTGCCGGAGTGGGGTGGGGATTTATGTAATTCAAAGCTTCGGAAAGATCCATTCCGGTTTCAATATATCCTCTAACCTCTGCCCAATTTGTCTGCCGGCCTATCCTTGACTTTTTCTGCTTTTGAATAGCCATTAAGTCGAGCGCGGAGAGGATGGGGACGCCTGCTTCCAGAAGCATCCCTAAGCGGTGGCAGAAATTGGCCCAAAATTGAAGAGAATTTCGCTGCTGTTCAAAGATAGGGATTGAGGAAATAATCTCAAGCAATCCTTTGGAAGAACGGATCAGAATGGGGTAGTACCCTTCGAGAAATAATCGTCTTTGGATCTCCGTTAAACCTGTACCCTGCCATGTTCCCTGAATGATCCGGCCTTCGGCATCTGCCGCCTTCCAGAAATATTCTCGGACTTTCATACCACCGACTCCTCTTGTATTCCCGTACTTCCTTACTTAGAGTATGGAATTACCGTCCCATAGCTTGCAGCTTTTCTTGAGCTAATTCAGCCGTAATTAAGCCCTGCCTCGTTAAATCTTGAAGCGCTTTTTCCATCGACTGCATTCCTTGCTTTCCTCCTGTCTGAATTACCGTAGGGAGTTGATGAGTTTTTCCTTCACGAATTAAATTACGTGCACCTTGGTTAACCCGCAGAATCTCAAAGGCGGCAATTCTCCCTTTTTTATCTGCCCGCGGCAAGAGCTGCTGGGCTACGACACCTTGCAGTACAGAAGCAAGCTGAACCCGAATTTGTTGCTGCTGATGAGGAGGAAAAACATCAATCATCCGGTCTACAGCCTGAGTCGCATCATTAGTATGGAGTGTGCTGAAAACCAGGTGTCCCGTTTCCGCCGCGGTTACCGCAGTGCTAATGGTCTCCAGATCCCGCATTTCCCCGACAAGGATTACATCCGGGTCCTGGCGCAAAACCGCACGAAGAGCATTGGCAAAGGAAAGAGTATCATTGCCGATCTCCCGTTGGTTGACTAAACTTAAACGATGCTGATGAAGATATTCAATCGGATCCTCAATCGTCACAATATGCACAGAACGCGTCCGGTTAATATAATCAATCAACGAAGCCAGTGTCGTTGACTTACCACTGCCTGTCGGCCCCGTTACTAATACCAAGCCTTTTTCAAGTTTAGCCAATTCAATACATACGGGGGGTAAACCCAAACTTTCCGGCGTAGGAATCGTAAACGGAATTATCCGAATGACGATACCCACCGAACCCCTCTGCCGAAAGGCATTCACCCGAAAACGCCCTACTCCGGGCAGACTATATGAAAAATCAAGCTCACCCTGTTCTAAAAAGTGCTGCGCTTGATGCTCATTCATTAATGAGTGGGCAAATTGATCCAGCTCTTGACGAGAGAGCTTTTCCTCGCCAATGCGAGTTAAAGCTCCATCAATCCTTAAGACAAGAGGACTTTCGACTGTCAAGTGAATATCGGATGCTCTATGTTCTACAGCTAATTGAAGTAACGAATCAATAGTTATCATTTTCTACACCTTTCTTTTTAAGGACTAGACGCCGTTGCTGAGCTCCAGACCTCTTCTAATGTTGTCATCCCTTGACTGACCTTATCCAAACCATCTTGATTTAAGGGAATCATACCTGACTTTAAGGCGGCGCGTTCAAGTTCAAGTGCGCTCTTGCGCTCTAAGACTATATCCTTGATCGCTGCATCATAAAGAAGCAGTTCATGAATGCCGATCCGCCCTGAATATCCTGTTCCCCGGCAGCGTGCGCAGCCCTTCGGCCGGAAAACCTCTCCGAAGGTTTCATCAAATCCGAGTGATACGCGTTCGGACTGGCTTAACACATAAGGCTCTTTGCATTCATCACACAATTTTCGGACTAAACGTTGAGAAAGTACCCCGCGAATCGCCCCTCCCAATAAATAAGGCTCAATTCCCATATCGATCAGCCGGGTTATGGCCTCGGCCGCTGTGTTCGTGTGCAGTGTCGAGAGAACCAGGTGCCCCGTCAAGGCCGCAGCAGTCGCGATTCTCGCCGTCTCCTCATCCCTTATTTCTCCGATCATAATCACGTCGGGATCTTGTCTTAGAATCGCCCTTAATCCTGCGGCAAACGTAAAACCGATATGAGGCTTTACTTGAACATGGACAACGCCGGGCAAACTGTATTCGACAGGATCTTCAATCGAAACAATGTTGAGCTGTTCCGAAGCCAACTCCCGCAATAGAGCATAAAGCGTTGTCGATTTACCGCTCCCCGTCGGCCCCACCACGAGGATGATGCCATGAGGCTGTTTAAGCAGCTGCCTCATTTTTCCTTCAACTTCCGGACTCATCCCCAGCTGCCGCAACGAACGCTCTGCTGTATCCGGATTGAGCAGGCGGACAACAATCTTTTCCCCATAAACCGTCGGCAGCGAAGAAAGCCTCAGATCGATTCGATTGCCGGAAACCGTTATTTCTGTTCTTCCATCCTGAGGCAAGCGCTTTTCGGCAACATCCATACGGGACATCACTTTTAAGCGAGCAATTAGGTTTCGGGCAACCTCCATCGGGAATTTCTGCCGTGTCTCTAAACGTCCGTCGATCCGATATCGAACGATAAATTGATCTTCATACGGTTCCCAATGGACATCACTGGCCCCAAGTGAAACCGCTTCCATGAGCAGGGAATCCACCAAACGAACAGTCGGCGCATCAAAGTCAATACTTTCACGTAAATATAATCTTCCCTCAGAAAGCTCCCGGTTCATGGAGGCTTTTTGACTCGAGGTTAATTGAGCAACAGAGTTTTGGACCGTAACATACTTTCGAATCGCTGCCTCAATCTCATTCGAATCGGCGAGGAAAGGTTCAATCATGTATCCTGTTAAAACTCGAATATTATCCAGCACCTGCTGATTACCCGGGTCTGCCATAGCAACCTGTAAGCGATTATTCTGAAGCTTAAAGGGGATCAAGTGACAACGCCAAGCCATCTCCTCCTGAATTTGTCTGGCAATAGCCGGGTCAATTTCGACTCCGGTCAGTTTAATCAAAGGCACACCTAAATAAGCGGCCAATGCTTCGAGCATTTCCTCACGTTTTAGGAAGCCTTCCTTAACCAAACATTCTCCCAGACGTTGTCGTGACTGCTGATGAATTTTTAAGGCTTGCGAAAGTTGACCGGAGTCAATTTTACCGTGATCGAGTAAAAACTTGCCAAAGCCTCCTTCCACAGCATAATGTCCGATTCGCTCGCGAACTTCTAATTTTACGTCCACATTTTCCCAAGATTTCTGTTTCTTTTGATTATACCAGTCTTTAATACTCAATGCAGTTGTTGAGTAACCTACTGATAAATTTCTTGGTATTGAGACATAACCCAACGGTTTTGATTCAGGGTGTCAGGCGACAAGAAAACACGAATCTTCCGGCGGGCTAAACCCACTTGAGTATCAGAAGTTACCCAGTACCCCCCTTCTCCCACCGTAACATTGATAATGACTGTTTCTTCCCCGATCGTCTGTTTGCCGCCGGTAAACAGAGGATCCTTGATCAGCTCTGATTTTGCCCACTCCAGTCCGCCCTCGGCAATGTAGACCGCCTGACGGCTTTGGGCCTCCCTTTTGGCCATTCGATTCTCAGTCTGGGCTTTGAGATAGGCTTCTAATCCAAAAGCAGAAAATGTCGTAAAGAGAAGAAGAATAAGGAGTGTTGCAAATCCCTTTTCCTGATAACTTACGGATCGGCAGGGGGAGGAAAAGCCCGTTGGCGGCTTGATCCCTTCCAGTTCACCGTTTGCCGGCCAACTTGTGCTTGAAATGTTACAGTCCACAATCCCGCCTCCCCTTTCGTACAATTCCAACTGATCATTCGGCTGGCTACCGGATTCGGTACACCTTTATGTTCGATATACAAATCCTTAATCCCGTCGTAATCCTTATCGGCAATGTAGTATTTATCTGCACTTGCCCCTTCTCCCCAAGGCAAGATGCTTAAAGTCCCTTTATTATCCCATTCGACAGTCTGCGCTCCTCGAATATCATCAAGCACAGTCCGTCCTGCATTCAAAACAGAGAAGTGAGCTTCCATCCGATCTTTTACTTCTTGAGTGACACGCCACTGATCCACGAACAAACGCAGAGAAAACGATAAGATTATTCCGATAACCACCAGCGTCACCAGCACCTCAGTCAAGGTAAAACCATGCTCTGCTTCTTTTCTTTGAAACTTTCCAGCGGTGTCCATCCTAAATTTGCACTCCTTAGCTCAGATGGCTTACTCTACGTAAAATAACGTTGTTAATCCATAGGTCGTAAGGTGACCTTTTTTCGGCCAGGTCACTTCAGTCGTAACTTTCAAGAGGACATTTTCCAACTCCCATGCGGATGATATACTCCATTGCAAGCCATTTTTCGTTCCTTGGACTTTACCTCCGGGAATGCATTGACCTTCGGCAAAGTTTTCAGACCAGGGCCGAGCTGAGAGCTGTTCCATTAATTCTTGAGCCAAATTAGCGGCCTCGGTCGTTACTAAAGCTTCCCGAGAATTTTGAATTGCTCCTTCCGTTAGCCCATAAAGTGCGGCAAAGCTCATCGTTAATAGGAATATCGCAATAAGGGCATCGATTAAAACAAACCCGCTTTGATATCTTCTTTGCCCCCAATGCCCGCTTTGCTCTCTTTTACTCAGCATAGATCACATCTCCACTTTTCCCTTGGCATTCAGGGAATAAGGCTTTCCATTGCGCTGGATCGGGATTTTATCCAAATAGGGGCCTCGCCAACTGTGAACCTCGGGCGGGGCAGACAGCAAATCTTCTAAGCAGCCGGGAAAGGCTCCGGTATCCAAGCGATAAAGTTCCGCAGCTCCCTCAATTCGCAAGCGGTTTGCTTGCTGGGCTTGTTCCTTGGAGGATAGGATTGCCGAATCATAATGAGGTACAACTTGGGCGAGTATCATCCCTAAGATTGCGACTGCCAGCAATACTTCGATCAGGGTAAATCCGCACGAGCCTGATTTTGAACTTCGTTTATTTCTCATAAACACCTCCCATTTCCAATTCTTCACTCCTTTCGCTTTCCGCAAATTGTCTTGTTCAAGTATTCAAATAGTCATCTTTCGACGTTTGCCCTATTATTTCAAGTAATCCCGTCTATCATTTTCTATATTTCACTATTCTACCTAACCCTTCTTGTTTTCCTCTATCCCCCGCGGTCTTTCGACACAACTTGTCTTGTTCTTTTTGCATAGGATATAGTCTCTCGATATTAAACATTTTTCTATAGCTTACATCACTCTTGTGTCGAAAGATCATTCTCACTGCGTGAACTCGACAGCTAAAGCCCAAAAGAAAAGCCCATACAAACCTTTAATATAAAAGGATCTGTATGGGGTATATCGGGGATTTTTATCTTCGATAATCATCCAATAAAGTGCTAGCTATTGAGCGGTAGCCCTTATATCTCAAAGATATTGGAATAGAAATGCACCTAGAAGAGTATATACTCTGATTATTTTTCGTTTCTTTTCTTGTAGAACTTTATGCCCATATTTATAAACCTAACTGCAATCAAAAATAATATTATCCCAATTAAAACGTACATCGAGAAACTAAGTAAGACCTCAGAATCGCCATAAATATTTTTGGGCATTAAGATAATCATAAGCCAGGCAATGAACCGTCCACCTATCTGAGCGGAAGTTATTATTGCAAAGACAACCGGTACAAACATCGGGATATCTTGGGGGTCTTTCTTAACTAATTGACTTAGTTCGTAAATAAAATAAACGATACATTGAGCTATCGTCATCCAAAAGCTAGCTCGAATATAATCCATATTCATGATATTAAGAGGAAAAGCCACAACACTAAGAATGGCAAGGCGTTTTAACATGGTTACTTGATGACCTTATGCCATGCCTGAAGGATCTCTTCATCATGGGCGTCCCGCACGACAATAGCGTGGCCGATCTTATCGGGAAGGATCAAGACTTTATGTCTGTTTTGATTCTTCTTATCTGCTTCCATCAGATGAAGCAATACTTCGGGGTCTTTGCCTTGAATGTCGATAGGTAAGCCTAAGCTATTAACTAAATTCAGTATCCGGCTGACCTCTGCAGAAGTGATCAATCCCCTTGCTTCGGCCAAATAAGTCGCTGCGATGATGCCGATACTTACACCTTGTCCATGTGAAATTCCTTGATAAACCGCCTCCGTCTCCAGAGCGTGCCCAAAACTATGGCCCAAATTCAAGAGCATCCGCTGTCCTTTTTCCTTCTCATCTTCCACTACGACTTTGACCTTGACTTGAAGGGAACGCGTTGCTAATTCCTCATATACTTCGGGTACTCTGTCCAATATCTCCCGGTGGTGGGTCTCTAAAAAGGAAAATAAGTCCGGATCACCCAGTATCGCATGTTTAACCGTTTCCGCCAAACCGTTTTGAACTTCTTCCCAGGGAAGCGTTTGCAGGGTTGAAAAATCTGTCCAAACCACAAGCGGAGGATAAAATGCCCCTAATAAATTCTTGCCTGACGGGTGATTGACCGCGGTTTTGCCACCGATGCTGCTATCGACTTGCGCCAGCAAGGTTGTCGGTATTTGGACAAACCTGATTCCGCGCATGTAGACACTGGCGAAAAAGCCTGCAAGATCACCAATAACCCCGCCCCCCAGCGCCAGAACCACACTGTGGCGATCCGCAGCACAGGCAACGGCTTCTGCAGTTAATATACTGAGCCGTTCAAGTGATTTTTCCTCTTCGCCAACCGGAACAACTAACACATCGCACTTAAAAGCATTAAGTCCTTTGAGCAAACGCTCGAGATATATTTCCTTGACACTCGGATGAGTCACGATAAGCAGGTGTTCGCTGCCCCCCAATTCCTTTTCAAGGTATGCTCCTAAATCCTCGAGAGCCGCCCCCAAATAGATGGAATAGGGTCGAGAGGAAGCTACCTCAATCTTTTGCTTCATAATTCAATTCTCCCCTCGATTTTTTGCATAATCTCATCAACAACCTCATCAACATCAAGTTCGGTCGTGTCAATAATAAGATCTGCTTGATTATAAATGGGCTGCCTTGAAAGCCAGAGTTCTTGTGCTGCTTCCCGTCCCTCTCTTAAGAGGGGGCGATCATTCTTCGTACCGATGCGCTCAAGGATCGTGTCAATAGGGGCATACAACGAAATTATAATTCCCGTTCCTGAAAGGATCTCCCAGTTTTCTGGTTTCAAGGGAGTCCCTCCCCCTGTCGCCATCACCTTCTTTTTATCGTTCATCAAACGCTTGATCAGAACCGTTTCTTCGGAGCGAAATCGTGTTTGGCCATGCTTGCGGAATATTTCAGAAACGCTCATCCCGCTGATTTCTTCGATAGCCGCATCCGTATCGACAAAATCCCAATCGAGTTTTTTTGCTAACCGTTTCCCCACAGAAGTTTTCCCCGTTCCCATGAACCCAATTAAAACGATATTTTCTCTCTTCACGCTTACTTCCCCGCTCTCAGCAGATCTTTTACTGCGCCTTCAAATAATCAAGGTAGTCCTGCCAAGCCTTCTCTAATTCCGGAATTGTATCCGCAGGAAATTTCTCCAAAACGGCTTGAGCAATCTCCCAGGCGATGACATGTTCTAAGACGACAAGTGCTGCAGGCACAGCACAAATATCGCTGCGTTCGATGCTTGCCTTGACTTCCTCTTTCGTTTCCAAGTTTACCGTGCTTAACGGATGGTAAAGTGTTGGAATAGGCTTCATCGCCACTTGAAGAATTACCGGCTCTCCATTGGTCATTCCGCCTTCAATTCCTCCCGCATTGTTCCGGGTTCGCTGATACCCTTCACCCGAATGATAAACGATGGGATCATGAACCTCTGAGCCAAACCGCTTGGCAGCCTCAAATCCTAAGCCAAAGGATACCCCTTTCATGGCCTGTACCGATAAAACCGCCTGAGCTAATCGTCCGTCTAGTTTGCGATCCCACTGAACATAAGAACCCAAACCTGCCGGTAGGTTTAAGACCTGAATCTCCAAAATTCCTCCGAGTGATTCTCCTAAACGCCTGGCCTCATTCAACTGTTCGTTTAAGCGTTGTTCTCCTTCAACGTCCCCGACTCGCCATTCGGACTTGGCGGCACGCTGCCATTCTTCTTCTGTATTGCTCCAATTTAATTCGACCGCTCCGACGGAGACGACCCGGCCGCGGATTTGTACCCCTAAGTTCGTTAAAAGCTGACGTGTAATACTGCCTATAGCTACCCGCATCGCTGTCTCGCGGGCACTCGCCCGTTCCAAAACATTGCGTATCTCCGTTCGGTATTTTAGCGATCCTGTTAAATCCGCATGTCCCGGACGCGGTGCAATAACCTTTTTGCTTTCCCAATCCACATCTTTGCCCGGGGTCATTATGCTTTCCCAGTTCGCCCAATCCCGGTTTTTCACTTCCAAAGCTACAGGAGCTCCGGTCGTAATTTCCCCGCGGACTCCCGCTGTAATGACCACTTCATCTTGTTCTATCTTCATCCTTCCGCCCCGTCCGGGCCCTTGTTGTCTTGCCTGAAGGGCACGGTCAATTGCTTGCTGGGAAAGGGTTAAACCCGCCGGTAATCCTTCGATAATCCCCGTTAATTTTGGCCCATGCGATTCTCCCGCTGTTAAATAACGCAACATACTTTTCCCCCACATTATTATTTCACGATCACATTATTTCGCGATTTCTTCACGAACTCTGGCTGTTACAGGCATCATGATCACATTTCTCTTGGATTTACCCGCCTTTAACTGGATCGTCACCCCAAGATCAGGAGTTCCGGCCCCCGAAAAGCGGATATCCTTCGGCGCATTTTCCATCGTAACGCCTTTGGGTAAAGCAATATCCTTAACCCATTTTCCATCACGTGAAATCCGATAAAAACCTTGATCATAGAAAAATTTCATCTCATACCAAGTGCGTTCGGAAAGCGCCGCTTGACGAATATCCCGAATTTCTTGGGTAAGCTGAGTAGCAGCCATCGCTAAATTTCGTTCATTCTGCTGAACCGGCAGTTTCACTAACAAAACAAAGGCAGCACCGGAAAGAAGGGCAAGAACAAGAAGTAACTCGATGAGAGTATAACCAAAACTCGAGCGGTTGTTCATCTCAAGCCCCCTCTTCTTATTTCGGGAGTGCTTCAAGCAATCCTTTTTTCATGCCTGCGACCGGAGCTTGTCCACCCAGCCAAAATTCCCAGGCTAAGGCCCCTTGATAAAGCAGCATCCCTGCACCGTTTAAAGTACGGCAGCCCCGTTCCCGAGCTTCGCGCAAAAACGGAGTTTCCCAAGGATTGAAGATAATATCGACTACCAGTGTTTCCGGTGAAATTCCTTCGAGTGAAAAGGAGTACTTCTCCTTTTTTAACCCGAGAGACGTTGTTTGTACGATGAGTTGTGCTGATTTAAGCCATTCTCCCGGTCCCCATGCTTCTGCAACTGCCCTTCCTCCCCGGCTGTTGATCAACTCGGCCAGCTGTTGGGCACGTTCCATCGTCCGATTTAAAAGGGTGATTTTTACTTGATAGGGTAAAAGGGCCATGGCGATTCCTTTCGCAGCTCCGCCTGCACCAAGGATAACAACCTGCATATCTTTTTCCGGCTTCAATTCCTCTTGAATAGATCGGACAAAGCCTTTACCATCGGTATTATGGCCGAGCAATCGTCCATCTTCCATTACTTTAACGGTGTTTACCGCTCCTGCACGTAAGGCTTCGGGCGTCAACTCATCAAGCCAGGGGATGATCTGTTCTTTAAAAGGTACAGTAACATTCCACCCCGTAAAACCCAGTGCTTTTAACCCTTGAACCGCTTGCGGCAGTGCGTGGGGTTCGACCTCGCATCGCAAATAATCGGCCTCTAATCCCATCTCTCGATACCCGCCTTGATGCATTGCCGGAGAGAGGGAATGCGCAATCGGATTCCCAATCACCGCAAAATGTTTTTCCAAGTTCCATTCCCCTTCCATTTTTGCTTAAACAAAACGGAATGGTAACCCATTCCGTTTCTGATCATTATTTCTTCAAGTAAAACCAGCAGCACTCCAATCAGTGGGCTTTAGGACTATGCGGTTTGGCATCGGCAAATCGTTTCATCATCCAGATCAGAACACGCTCTACTCTGCGCATTACGCGTGTACCAATGTATTCACGTTCACTGATGGGCAGAACAAGAATAGTGACTAAACCTAATCGATTTCCACCCATAATATCCGTAAAGAGTTGATCCCCAATGACCCCGGTATCTTCCTGTCCCGTCCCCAGGATCTTCATCCCCGCACGAAAAGCACGGCGGCGCGGCTTAGTTGCCCTAAAAACGAACGGTATTCCCAAGCGTTCGGCAACGACAGCGACTCTTTGCTTTTTTTTGTTATTCGAAACAACACAGGCCTTAATGCCCGCTGCCTGAAGCTTTTCAAACCAGTCCACGACTTTAGGACCAACTTCCAGGTCATTCCAAGGGGTCATTGTATTATCTAAATCGATGATCAGTCCATGTATTCCCTTCGCGACTAATCCATCAATAGATATACTATCTAAAGAATTTGCTTGAAAGGTAGGTGTAAATAGTTCGAACATGTTACCCCCCAAAGTTGCCAGTTTTTACTTATTATATCTTAGAGCGTGAGCAGGGGCAAGTTTCCTTCCCTACCACTATTTTATTTAGAAATAAATACATCTGTGAATTGCAGATTATTTTATTTCTTCGTGGCTCTCTATTTTTCCTGCTTATTGTCTAATAAAACAGCATTTCCAAAAAATTCCGACTTAATATTAAAAGGAATCTCAGCCCATGTTTGAGATTCCCCACTAAGCATTAATGATCTAGTTGTCAGCCTAACTTTGTCTGAGGAGGTGTAAGCCAAGTACCTTCTCCTTTATAAGGATCGCGGATAAGGGCCAGTTCTTTGCGCCGGGCAATGTATTCCTGAACTTTGCCCCGCAGCCAACCCTGAAAATGTTCTTTAAGATGTTCTTTTTCAAATGGATTATGAGAGCCTGCATAGGTCCAGGTAATTGTATTTCCTTCCGGGACAAGGTTAGCTTTTTGACCACAAATAGAACAAACCGCTTTTGAGGGTTCGGGGAATTTCCAGATTTCGGACCGGCATGTTGGACACTCGCCGTTTCTCGCCTGCCGCGCTTCTCCAAACAAAGCTTGGCCCATCTCCCTGGCCCTGGCTAATGATTCCGGGGTATTTATCCCTTCACCGGGTAAAGCGCCAAAGAACATATGGCTGTCTTTTAGCTGAAGCCCCATAAACTGAACCATTGAATTGAGCGCCGATAATGCATATCCATCCCAACCTTCAATACCATAAGTTGAAATTACGACACAAGGTTTTCCCCATAAATCATCAAGCGATTGCGCTAGCGCAAGCATCCGATCGGCAAAAACTTTGGTCACTGCGGCAGGTCCGAGAACATAATCGGGTGCGGATAGAATAATTCCGTCAGCAGCTTTGATCTTTTCAAGCAGAAAATACAAGTCATCATTAAGGACACATTGTTTTCCGGGTATCAGACAGGAGTAACAGGCACGGCAATACTCAAGTTTGAGATCGGCTAGTCTGATCAGTTCTAACTGACAATCCTCCCCAGCCGCTGCCGCCACCTCCTTAGTGAGAATCTCACCATTCGCCAGCTTGCGTTGGGATGCTACCAGACCCAGGATTCTTTTCATCTTCTCCCCTTCTTTCTAACCTATTTAGTTTTGATGTAACTTTGGTTTTGATATAACCATATGCAGGTAGTGATTTTCGTACTTTTGGGAATATACAGAATATTCCTTCCCTAGAGTTTAATATAATTTACCCTTACTCGTCAATCTTTAGCGAACATCAATTTTCATATCAATGCTTAATGCAATTAAGTATAGAGTTCAAGCTGATTTTCCTGAACAGGTTTCGAAAAATAATAGCCTTGAGAATAATCTACATTCAATTGTGTTATTTTATCATATATCTCTTCTTCCGCTACGAATTCTGCAATTGTTGCTATTCCCAATTCCTTAGCAAAGGCGACTATGGTTTTAGTAATAACTTCAGCTGATTTATCGCGATGGATGTTCTTTATGATTGATCCGTCAATTTTTATATAGTCCACATTTAACTTCATTAAATAGCTGAAATTGGAATACCCTGTTCCGAAATCATCAATAGCAATTTTCGAACCATATTTTTTTATTTCTTTTATAAACATTCTAACTTCGTTAAAGTCTTCTATCCCTTCGGATTCCACTATTTCAAAGACAATATTGTGAGGACTTTTCGCTTTTTCTAACTTTCCGATAATTAATTCTCTGATTTCTTGACTTTCTATATCTTGAATCGCAAGATTTATAGATATTTCATAGCCTGTTCTGTTTATAACTTCAAAGGTTTTCTCAAGCATTTTTATCGTTAATCCTTTATATAATCCGGCTTTCTTGGCAATTTCCAAGAAAAAGTAGGGAGGTATAATTTCTCCGTCTTCACCCAGTATTCTTATTAAAGCTTCGTATTTGCAAACTGTTCTTAAACGATTGTCAACTATAGGCTGAAAAAAAGGTACAATTCTATTTCCGGATATAGCCTCTTTGATTTTTTTCGTCCATTCTATATTTTCTTTGATATCTTTATATATATTTAATGTTTCATTGTATATTTGGAATGCTTTTTTGTTTTTCTTGGCATAATGTAAGGCCATTTCAGCATTTTCAAATAAGGACTCTTCCCTTAGCGCAACTCCGATTGTTACCCCTAAATAAATTTTACCTTCTTCATAAAATAGGCATTGATTGTGGATGACGTTTTGTAAAAATCTTATTGTTTCTATAAATTCATGACTTGATTTTTCGTTATCGATGACCGCAAAAAGATCCGAATAGAGGCGATAGGAATTTAAGCCCACTTTTTTACAATACAAATCAAGTAATTTAGCAAAATCTTTTAGCACCGCATCCCCTACCATATTACCATAAAAATCATTGATATCATTAAATGATTTTATGTCTATGATTGCTAATTTATCGTATTTTCCTTCTGCTAAATCGATCAGTAATTTGCTTCTGTTATTCAAACCTGTTAGCTCATCAGTATGATATTTTTTCTCCAGTTCTCTCGTTTTTTCTTCGACTTTTTCTTCCAGCGTTAAGTTTAATTGGTGTAATTCCTCGCCTATCGTTTTTAAGAAATTATATAGCGTTGAATATCCGTCATTTATATAATGGCTATTGTAATCAAGCTCTTTGTTTATTTTGATTCTCGCATTAATATCTTCCGATAGCAGCAGCATTGACATGGTTTCTGTATGAAAAATATTATCACTATTAATATTGATAAATTCGCCATAAGTATAAAACCCGCCGGTTTGGGAATCATCATTAAGCGGTAACAGTTCAATAAGGGCCCTCTTTTTAAGAAAATGTTTCCTTGCGGCACAAGAATATATGAATAAACTTTCCCCCGGATTTTCGGTTATCTTTTTAAAAGTTTCTAATGATCCCTCTAATACACGGTTTAAATCACCAAAACCTATCCTAATTTTTTCCCCGACTTCTATTCTTGATGAAATAAGTATTTCAGTACCATTGAGATAACTTAAAACAGGTCTGCCGGCATAGCCGCTATTTCTTTTGATCATCAAAGGAAATTGTTCTCTTGTATGCTCAATTTCTTCGCTGCTATTCGGATGAATATACTTATTATAAAATTCTTGGGCTGATATATGATCTATACTTTTAATTATTCTTCCGTTTGCTTCTGTTATTATATGTTCTCTGCCTATCGGCACCCAATTAAAAGTACTTCCATTGCTCACAAATAAAGTATCGCTCTCTAAAGCGGCAGCAACGACTGCATCTTTCTCCACACCATTTTCCGTAAAAACATATGAATTATCGGGAATATGACTTTTCCCCGCAATGCCTCCGGCTATAATAATACTATCATTTATAGCGTTTATTCCATCAAGAAAATCTTGGCCGTCGATAGTTACATCGGCAAAAGATATGATGACTTTAGTATTTCGAGAAATTAATTGACGCGCTATTTTTACCCCTTTGTCAAAATCCGCTGTTTCATCTTTAAGGACTAATGTCTTGATTTTCGTTTTCTCAAATACACTTATAGAAATAAGGCATGATTTGTCTAACATGTTATTATTAAGTATTTCCCCGGCTGTTGTGGCCCCTATTATTTTAGCTTGGGGAATTAGTGAGACTAAATTTCGAATGACTTCTTCAATGAACTCTTTTTGATCTATCCCGGAAAACAATTGGATCAATATATTGCTGTGTTTTACTATGTCATTGTTTCGAAGATACTGCTTTAAGGACTCATTACCTTCATACTTAAAATTATATGTTTTCACTTTCACAAATCACCCCCAAATCTTTAAAATACTTGGTTGATTTGATTAAACAAAACAATTTTTACTTTTTCTTCTAAGGTTCTTCTACAATTATTATAATTCATCCAATTTATTTTACCATAGAATAAACGAAATCCTTTAAATATTCTTATACCTTAATATTCTATGTATCCTCCTGCACACAAAAATACCCCCCTTCCGGTACTCAGTTATTATTATTTAACCGACTACCGGAAGGGGGGCATATCAACTTGGCAAACAGATTTCTTCTTTATTTTTTTGGATTATGATCTTCCATCTCAATCATCAGCTTTTGAATGGCTTTCTTTTCTATTCTCGATACATACGAACGGGATATTCCCAGGGCTTTAGCAATCTCACGCTGGGTTCGCCGCGGATTGTTCATAAGCCCATAACGAAGCTCCAGCACTAACCGCTCCCGACGGGTGAGCTTTGTTACTTTTTGAAGCAGGGCTTGCTGTTCAAATTCATTTTCAACTTTGTCGGAAATAGCTTCACCTTGCGACGCCAAAACATCCAGTAAGGAAATTTCATTGCCTTCCTTATCTATGCCAATAGGATCATAGATGGAAACTTCTCCGCGCGATTTCTTTAAGCTCCGCAGGTGCATTAATATTTCATTTTCGATACAGCGTGCCGCATAGGTCGCCAGCTTTGTTCCCTTCCCCGGATCGAAAGAATCTATCCCTTTGATCAAACCGATTGTCCCTATGGAAATTAAGTCATCACTATCTTCACCTGTTCCATCAAATTTCTTGACAAGATGGGCCACCAAGCGAAGATTGTGTTCAACCAGTTTATTCCGAGCATGCTCGACTTGCCTTAAATCTATTTTTTCGCAGTCCGGGTTTTTACTGGATCGCAAGATTTGTAAATAACGAGATTCATCCGCTTCGCTCAAAGGCTGAGGAAATGCATTATTGTTGATATATGATACAAGAAGGGTTACCCCTTTTAGCACCGATAAAGCAATACTAACCGCTAAGATTTCCGTCAGCATGATATTCCACCCCTTTCGCGCCCTGCCTTAATTTCTATGCGCTGAAAGGGAAAAAACTGCTTATCCTCGCCGGAGAATTCATAGTTCTTTTTTGGGAATATCTTTGTTTTCCTAAGGTGTAAACATTTGCGCCGGGTTATCAACCCCAAATGGAGAATTCATAAAGACAGGTTTATCCCCGGGGGTTAAATCAGAACCCTGAGCAGCATAGGCTGCAAGCTTAAGTTCTGCTTTCATAACCCCTTTTTGTGAAGTTAAATCAATCCCCCGAAGGGCTGTTTGAAGAGAGGAGCCATACTGCAGCGTTTGGAGGAGGTTAAGTACCGAAGCCGGTGTGCCCTCGCACTTGAAGGTCATATTGATCTCTTGATAACTTGCTTTATTGTCAACACTATCAAAGGTTAACGATTGGGGAAGAACCCCTTGCTGTTTTGCCGTAACATATAAGTCAACAAGGATTTGTTCATTATTCAGCTTTGCCGGCAGTTGTGTGCTTTGCTGCAGCATCTTATTCTTTAAATCCAGAGCCTCTTTTTGAAGCTGGGGAAGATCGGACTGAGCTGCTTCCAATCTTTGATAATACGCTTCGCGTCTTGCCAGCTCTTGGCTTTGCATCTGCAAGTTATCCTTTTGAGGTATAAAGAGATAGGTCACATAGACATAGATAAGGCCTGCAATAACTAATCCTGCTAAAAGTATTTTTTCAAACTGTTCCTTTTTCAGACGAGTTCACCTACCTCTCTGTCTCTCTTAATCACCAAGTTAAGTTTTCACTTCAATTTTAGATCTAGAGAAATGTTCTGCATTTTATCCTCGAGTGAAACCGCCTTAATATCCACTTTTTCAAATAAGCCGGAGTTCTCGAAGCTGAGCCAGAAACGTGCCACATCAACAGGAGTCGGCACACTGAGTGTCATCGTAACGCTCTTGTCCGGTTGCAGGGAAAAAGCTGAGATTGTCGTTCCTGCCGGAAGGAGTTTCTTTAACTTTTCAAAAAGAGGTCCCGGATCAAGCGTATTCTCCTGCACGAGATTACTCATCTGCTTTTGATTTTGCATCTGAGCATTAAGAGCATCAATGGCCCTGACTTGCTTATCAACCTCACTCAACGTACCGATCTTTTGGTTAACAACATTAAGGTCAGATTTGATTTTATAGGACCAAAGCCATGGTGCGCCTCCAAGGAGAATCAGGGCAAGAATTCCTCCTCCGATTCCCAAAATCATTTTGCGCTTCCGGCTGGATTGATAACCTTCATTTTGATGTTCTTGGACTTTCGCCCAACGCAGTGCAAAATTAAAATCCTTTTTTTCTCGCATTTAGTCCTCCCGTATGGCTAAACCATACAGACTGCCATACTTTACCCAACTCTTGTCAGGATGATCAACATTTTTACTATAGGACGGTTTCCAGTCGTCAACAAATCCTGGACAGGTGGGAATTTCCAGTTCGCTTTCAAAGAGTTCCGGCAAAGACGGCAATGAGGCCATCTCTCCCGTAAGATAGATTTCATCCACGTTTTTCCCAAAGTGTCTCATGGCAAAAAAGCTTAAAAACTCCGCTAAAGTTCTTAATACCGGATTAAACCTTTCAGCAAACTCTAACTGAACTTGTTGAGCTTGTTGAGCTTGTTGAGTTTGTTGGGCTTGATCAACTTGATTAACCGGATTGTCCGGCAACCCTGTTAAATCGGCCTCCATATCGGAATAGAGAAAGAAAACACCATGTTCCAAAAGGAGAAACTCGACTCCATCGGAATTCAAATCCACAATGGCCATGTCCTTAGGCTGTTCTCCTGCCTCCTTTTTTAGATTTCGCGAATTTAAACGAGAATACAGCCGTGCCAAACAATCTGAGGCAAGGTCAACGACTTTTGGTTCCAACCCTATTTCTTGCCACATGTTCCACAAGGGTTCCCATTGGGATTTAGGTAAAGCCGTGACAAGAACCTTGAGTCTTTTTTGTCCCTCTTCTTCAATCTTTTCAACGATCCGGTAATCCACCAAATAGTCATCGATATTGACCGTAAAATACTGCGCCGCTTGTTCAGTTAACAGTTTGTCCAAATCTTTGGCCGGGAGCAAGGGTAAAGTAATCATCCGTGTGATGACGCCCGGGCAGGACAGAGTAAGCTGTAATTTCTTAAGGGGTATTTTTTCCTTCTTAAGCCATGTTCTTAGCTGAAGTACATTAGAAACCGGTGACTCTTCTTCATTCTGGTCATATTCGCTTAAGGCTAAAATCTTTAGCGATACATTACGCCGGACTACTCTTACTTTAGCGGCCACCCAGCGATTGCCCCGCACCAAAGCAACCCATTTGGTTTTCATCACTATTCAATCTCCTCTTTGTAATCACTTGATGTATCAAGGAAGAAGCTCTCTTTCCCAAACGGGTCCCTCATCATGATTAAGGAAGGGATTTTGGGGAGGAGGATTATCAACAATCTGACCCCAGGTCAGACTTCCTTCATCCAAGCGGAGATACGTTGGATATCCGATGGGCGTCAGTATTTTGGTTACATTACTCGTATCATTCCGAACAGGCACCTCTCCCCTGCCCATTCGAAATTGGAAGTTTGACATAACCGGAAGGCCACCTAAATTCCATGACTTGACAGATGTCTGAGAATCCGCATCATTCGGAACATATTGTGAACCGTTATAACGTTCAACAAACACTTGAGCTTTGCCGGACGCTTCATAAAAGTAATCATCTGCCGCACGGATTTGACCGCGGTATAGCTGATAAACTGATCCCGGAGATGTTCCCGGAACTAAAGCCTGTGTCACCGGAGCGGAAATTCCGGCTTGATCCTGCGGACTTAAGGTCAGGGTAAAATTAGCCATCAGCTTTATATCGCTTGGATCTTCCTGCGTCAGTTGCATAAAGACCTGCAGCGTGGGAACTCCGCCGATATAAATTGGGTTAACGTTAATGATAGAGTTAGGGGATGATAGACTATTCCCATTTTCGCTCGTAAGAATTCTCCAATTATTGGGTCGGCTAAACCAATTGGTATCCCAGGAATAATTGTTAATCGGCTGTCCCTCTTTGGAAAATGCCTGTAAATATGCTTCGATCGTCATGGGTTCGCCGATATAGGCCCATGTTGAATCGCTCACCAATGTATCACCGCGAAGATTTAGTTTGGGATAAACCGGTGAACCCTCCCCGCCAATTGTTGAACCCGTACTGCTTACAAAACCCAAATGATCTGCTACCGGCCCAACCATAGGGTCTTTTTGCACAATTAGATTTGCCGTAGCCTTCAGACCATTATAGATTGCAGTAATTGTCGTATTTCCTTCGGCCAAACCCGCGGCTACTCCCGCACTGTCTATACCGGCTATCGATTCATCCGAACTAGACCAAACAATACCTTCTGTTAATTTTTCTCGATTCGAATCTGAATGAATAAGAAAAGCCTCAAACGTCCCGGTTTCTCCCAACTTAATGATCTGACTATTGGGTATAATGGTCAATCCCTGAACTTTAAGGATAGCCGTTGCTTCCAGATCAAACAACGGGTAATGGGCTGTAATCGTGCTTTCACCGGGTGACAAACCTTTGGCCAGGCCACCGTCATTCCAGGAAAATAAGCTTGATGAGCTTATACTGCCGACATCCGGTTGGCTTGAAGTCCAGGAACAGAAGAGTGAATTCGTCACTTTCATCTCAAAGCGGTGATCGCGGATGTAGAAAAAAACGAATGCATCATATTGCTGCTTATTCCCTACGCCAATGGTTGCCGTAGACGGTCTGATTTCTAAACCCAAACCCTTGGAAGCGACAATCAGCAAAGCATCGCCACTTAAACCGTATCTTGGATCGGTTGCATGAATCGTTGTTTGTCCTTCCGCGTTTCCTTTCGCTTTCCCACTTGGAGTAATTGAGGCGATTTCAGATTTCTCGCTGCTCCAAAGAACACGATCGGTAATATCTTGAAAAGTTCCGTCTTTAAACGACAAATATGCGTGGTACTGTATGCTTTCTCCGATATCAATATTTTTTTCTTCAGGAACTATTATAAGTTTATTGATTTGTGTAACCGTAAATATATTGGAAGTATAGACAAAGTTTTCGGTTTTCTTGCCGTTATCAATCGTCCCTGTCGCTTTAATCATCCATTTTCCGGCCGATGGAAATATAACGTCTGTACTTCCCGAAAGCTGTCCCGAGTTAATTACGATTGAATAAACCCCTTTTATCGTTTGTTGTTGCGGGAAAAGTTGAGTTAGTTCCAGCTCAACTGTGACTGGCTTTACCGCCGGAACATTCTTGGCGTCACCGCCGTTTGTTGTAAACGCCCAGATACGAGTCGGAGTATTCATGAGTTGATAATCGTTAATCGATCCTTTTTTAATAAACGTCGCCGTATCATGAAGGACAACATCCTTGGGGTCAGGATCAGCGAATGCCGGTCTGACAAAGATCAACAAGCTAAAACATCCGATCAGCCATAAAATACATCCAATCTTTTTGGGGGTCATTTACATCACCTTCTTTGGCTTAGGGAATTATCTAGGGTTGGGCTTGTACGGGTTTAGGATACGTATACTGTTCCTCAAGTACGCGTTTGATTCCTTGCTTATCCGGGTAATATCCAATGCTCGTTACCGTAAATATATAATTTTCTTCCGCAGGATGAATCTCTAGCGAAACTTCAAATTCACCTTTGTCTTCCGTGCCAAAAGGATCCTGCTTGGCCGCCAAATCCTGCTTCGTTAAATAACGTGAGTCCTTGAAATATTCTTCCGGATCGCTGCGAACCTTGGCAACTCCATAGTTAATTCCTGCTTCCGCCATGTAATAAGCCCTTAATCCTTTTTCCTCAGAGGTTTCTACTTTAAACCGATAATTTACAAAGGTAAACATCACTCCCGAAACCATTAAGAGCACCATAATTGCAATCACCGAAGTCAATAATGCCGAGCCGCGTTCTTTCATCCCCAGCCCTCCTTAATAGAGGCGAGCCCAAGTCACCAAATCAAAGCTGTCAGTGGCCTTGGGATCTTTAGCCTTCAAAGTAATCTTAATTAAATGCCCATATTGATCGGCAGGAGTAATGGTGATGGATTCAATATATTCAGCAATCCGGTAATTCGCATTCGAATTTTCAACATCTCGATACCATAGTTCATGTTTATTTGAATCAAAATAGATTCCTGTCCCTTCGCGAAGATTATTGATATCCGGGTCCAAATCCAAGAGACAAATTTTAGTATCTTGAGGCTGCGTGGAATCTGGATTTCGATGATAAATTCGATTGATTGTGCCTGTGTCTTTTTTTATTTCACGGGGATCATAATAGGTTGCTTGATGTAAACGTACTTCATCTAAGATGTGCATCATTGCCGTACGAGCATTTTGTTCAACCGCATCATTATGGGTTACCGTATTGAGCAGATGGACTTCACCACGCATCATTTGGGAAACGTATAACATCAGGAAACCGAAGATAGCAACTGCTATCATCACTTCAATCAATGTAAAGCCTTTTTGCTTATTAACGTCTTGCTGTTTAATAAAGCTAATTTTTCTTACTGTCTTCAAATAAATCACCCGCTTATGGCGTTGGTGTCCATGCACGATACGTCTTCAACTTGACTGCCGGGATATTCGGATCAGCTACACCGTTCTTCATAAGAGATACGCTAACCTCAATCTCTTGAAGGGGCAATCCGTTGAGCGTACTTCCGGCTTTCATCTCTTCATCGGTAGGTCTCTTTATAATTGTCGTTGCAAAATTATTAAAAGGCGGCTCAGGCTCTGTCAAACCTTCTTCCTTTTCAATTGCTGCTTCCAATTGACCTGCGGCATAAAAAATCATTTGCTGACGAATTTCCTGGCGGGCGTTAAAATGCATGGCCACAGAATTGCTTTGGGCAATGAACCCAACCCCAATTAAAAATATCGTAATCGCGACCACAACCTCAATAAGTGTCATTCCCTGATCACGATGTTGCACTGTTATCACCTCAAGTGTATTCCTTATGGCCATGAAATCTCCATCTTGCCCGTACCCGCCTCAAGTTCAACCCCTACCTGCTGTGAGGACCGGGTACTTTTGAGAGCAATCACACCCGAAGATCCTGAAGGATTGGTTTGCAAAAATCCGCGATAGTCAAAGTAAATAAGATACTGTCCCGAATCCATCAGAAAAAGGTTTTGACTTGAATCAGGAACAAAGATAATTCCGGAATCATAGATATACCTATCCGAGGGGGTGATTTCCTGCATTCCTGTTGGGCGTGACTTCCCCATCTCATCTTTTTCCACGGTCACATTCATAAGCTGAATATCACTCGCAGTTAAGGCAACCCCAATATTTTTTCGTTCATCCATCGCCATTTGTTTCGCCTGTCTGAGCCGAAGCAAAACATTGCTTGATGCCGTCTCCAGTTGGTAGTAGTCCTTCAAAGATTGATAATGAGGAACAGTCACTGCCGCTAATATACCAATGACTGATATCACAATCATCAGTTCAATAAGTGTAAATCCCGCACTTGCGCGTTTCATCTGCATCATTCCTATTGGATTGCACTTGACATATTCATGATAGGCAGAGCAATCGATATAATCATAATACCCGCAAAAACTCCGATGACCACTGTAAAGATAGGCTCGATCAAAGCTGTCATTCTGGCAATCCCGATTTCAACACTTCTGTCGTAATGATTCGCGATTTCTCCCATCAATTCCTCTAGCCGACCTGTTTCCTCACCAATTGACATCATTTGGATGACTAGAGGATCAAAAAATTGTTCTTCACCAAAGGCCGAAGTGAGTGTATCTCCCTGCATTACTTTTTCCTTAATTCGTGCCAAGGCCTGACTTGGGACTTTATTGCCCATAATCGTTTCCATGGAATTTAAAATCGTGACGATGGGAATAGAGGAATGAAGAAAAAGAGCCAAGGTTCGCGCAAAGCGCGCAATGATGATATTGTGAATATTTTTACCCAGAACGGGGATATGGAGTTTAACATCATCAATAAAGTAACGAACTCGAGGAATAAGCGAAATACGCTTGTAGGCAAAGAGTGCCGCCACAAAGCCGAGCAAAAGATAAAAGGCATTCGTTTTGAGAAACATCGCAGAATTGATAAGAATCTGGGTAACCAGGGGCAAACTTTGCCCCGTTTGCGTCATTAAATCCGCTATTGACGGCAGGATAACATTGATAAAGAGAATAATGAGACCGATAAGTACGAGCGTTAATATTACCGGGTATACTGCAACACTTGAGATTTTCTTGCGGATAAAGTTTTCGCGCTCATAATATTCTGCCATGCTGGTAAGCACCGTATCCAAGCTGCCGCTCTCTTCACCCACGGCCACCAAATTGACGAGAAGATCAGGCAGTGCCCCTTTACAATCCCGCATTGACTGCGATAAGGAATTACCTCTGCTGACTCCCTCAAAAATTATCTTTAAGACTGATTTAAGCCGTTTATCTTCAACCTGAGCTTTGAGGATATCCAATCCTCTGACTAAGTTCGCACCGGAACGGATCATCATGGCGAGTTGACTGCAAAAGGATGACACTGTTTCATATTTTACTTTTCCTTCAAATTTCCGGTTGATTACCGAATCAATACTGGGAACTTCCCTTAACGAAATCACCTGCCAATGATTTTCAACCATATTTTGTTTTGCGGTATCAAGGTCAACGGCTTCCATCGCTCCTTCGACTACGGCCATATTTTCATCAATGATTTTATACTTAAACTGCATCTATAAACCACTTCCTTTGCCGGGGCTAACACAAAGAATGATCTAGTCATTAACAAAGGTGACGCGCAGAAGTTCATCGATCGTCGTAATCCCCTGTCGAACCAGTTCGGCAGCCGCATCCTTTAATGTTGTCATTCCCTGGCTGATCGCATATTTGCGAAGTTCATCGACAGAAGCATTATTATCGATCAATTGGCGGTGACCCGCGGTTATCGGCATGATCTCGAATATCGCAATTCTGCCCTTATAGCCGCTGTGATGACAGTAAGAACATCCCTTGCCTCTTTTTAAAACCAATGAAGAACCCGGATCCACTCCCAATAAAGCATAGTCTTTGACTTCAGCAGGATATTCGGTACCGCATTGCGGACAAATTCTTCGTACAAGCCGCTGAGAAATGATTCCCAGTAAAGAAGCTGAAAGTAAAAAAGGTTCAATTTCCATATCAACTAAACGCGTAATTGCACTTGCCGCATCATTGGTATGAATCGTGGACAGAACAAGGTGTCCGGTCAGCGCGGAGCGAACCGCAATCTCCGTTGTCTCGCTGTCACGCATTTCCCCGACCATAATAATATCCGGGTCCTGGCGGAGTATGGAACGAAGACCTGAGGCAAATGTCAGTCCGGCTTTCGGATTGACCTGCATTTGGTTGATTCCTTGAAAATTATACTCGACCGGATCTTCCAGAGTCACAATATTTTTTTCCGGCGTATTTAAGATATTCAGCATCGTATAGAGAGTCGTGGTTTTCCCACTCCCGGTCGGTCCCGTAACTAACACAATCCCGTACGGCTTATGGATAAAATTTTCGAACATCTCTATGTCTTTTCCTTGAAGGCCTAATGCTTCCTCGCCAAGAACAACGCTTGCTTTGTCTAAAATACGCAGAACGACTTTTTCCCCATACATCGTCGGTATTGTCGAAACACGAAGGTCGATCGGTTTATTCCCTACGAGATACGAAATCCGTCCATCTTGCGGTAAACGCCGTTCGGCAATATTTAAGTCTGCCATTATTTTTACACGGCTAATGACGGGTCCAGCCATATTGATATGCGTACGCATAATCTCACGCAAGACACCATCAATGCGGAAACGAACGCGCAGCTCCTCTTCCATGGGTTCAATATGAATATCACTGGCGAGATTATTGACCGCATTTTCAATGATTGTATTTAAAAATTTGATGATGGGTGTAGCTTCCCCGTCACTGGAATCTCCTCCATAAGACAGGGCAGTTGCCGCGGCACCTTGGGATGCAGCTGCTACAGGTGCAACCCCAAGCTGTTTTGCATATTCCCGAGCGGCTTGCTCCGCTTCACTGCGTCCATACATGCGATCAATAGCCTTAAGAATATCTCCTTTTTTCGCAAGACAGGATTTTACCATCATCCCCGCTGCCAAACGAAGATCATCCATTGCAAAGTAATCTGTGGGGTCACTCGTAGCGACCATCAATTGCCCGTTCTGAATTTCTACGGGAAGGACATTATACTTGCGCACCACATTTTCGGGAAGCATTTTCAGAACCGAATCCGGTATAACGAGTCGATTCAAATCTATAGCCGGAAGCTTTAATTGGCTCTGCATCGTGCGCAAAATATCATCTTCCGTCACAACATTTTGCTGAATCAGCGTCTCGCCGAGACGCAAACCCAGTGTTTTTTGTAACCTTAAGGCTTCTTGAAGCTGATCAACTGTGATAACGCCGCCGGCGACAAGAATTTCACCGAGACGTTTGCGTTCCTGATGAAGTGCCATAGAAAGTAATCCTCCTTTCTTCAAGCTTTAGGTGCTAAAAAAGGGTGTTTGGTTAACACCCTTAATAGCGCTTCATAATCATGGAGTTACACTAACCGAATTATATAATTCCCCTTTACTATTGTATCCGCAAATCGTAACCGTGTATGGTGTTGAAGTACTTACCTTCACATAAACAGCACCCGGGGTTCCGGTATCAGTTCCAGTTCCGGATGGTGCTGCACCAGTTACAAATGCACTACCCGTACCATATGGGTTTTTCATTTGATTACTTCCTGATGTCATGGCCCCAGCAATCTCAGAATCAACAGTTCCTTGAGCAGCACTATTCTTACTCCATTTCGTAATCTGGCTTTCAGCATAAGCCTGTACGGTTCGTATATTTACATCAAGTCCTGCATCTTTTGCCGCAGTTTTAACTCCCCCAACCTTCGGTACCAACACAATCGCCAAAATCCCAATAACGGCGATAACTATCATAAGTTCAATCAAGGTAAATCCACTGTCTTTTCTTCGTTTAACCATCCGTTGAACATCACCTTTTATTTCGTTCATGTCCCCACTCCTTTTTTGCTCTGTTCTTTAATTCATTTAATTGAGATAAAAGTAAAAAAATCGATTCTTATGTAAAGATTTTTGTGAAACTTGAACTACTGGGTTTGGGACTATTGGCCTATTGACTTACTTTTATCTCGGATTCTATTTTACAAGGTTCATTACAAAAATTCAATCCTATTTTATAATTATTTTAATAAGTTTCACAATTTCACCATATTTCAGTTTAGAGTATTATATTTAGTCTGAAGTTTCCTATTCTTCTATGAATTCTATCCCTAATCCCATTTGCTCTACTGCTTTCCGTAAGTCCGGCCATGTATCCCGAGTCGCTTGGAATAAAACCTCTCCCGCTGCTTTATCAATGGTTGTAACCACTCCCAAGTGCCCTAAGCCTTCCACATATTTAACCAACATTTGGATTTCTGAACGCGGCACACGGGCTTTGACCAGTTTATCCGCATCTGCAAAAGAGATGATTCGTTTCGACATGTCTTTCCCCTTTTCCTAGTCTATTAGGTCTTTATTTAAAAATCTATTGGTATTTCTTTACTTTTGGTTTTCTAAGAATACTGAATTCAGACAAGGGTTTCGGTAATTCTAAACGCAAAATTTGCTTGGCATGGTTAGCCACTTCCACCGGCTCCCCATCAATATCCCACATCTGCTTTACCTCAAAGGACCAGGGTTCCCCCTCCGGTGTGAGAACTTCGATCACGTTCCCTTGCCGGAAATAGTTACGCTGTTCAACCCAAAATCCCTTATGAAGATTCGCCTTATCCATATCAAGCTCAAGTTCCGCCTGTTGTAACTCTTCAGGGGATAACCCTACGCCGACAAAATTATATTCGCGAATGTAGTTAGATGTCTCCAAGTTATGAGCCTCGGCCCCGGGTTTACCAAACAGGAAGCCGGTAGAATAATCACGGTGGCTGACTTTATCCATTTCCGCTAACCAGCCGGGCAGCTTTTCCCTGAAAGCTTCTTCGCCCAGCTCCCATAACGTGTCAATGGCCTCCCGATAGGCTTTGACGTTGCAGGAAACATAATGAACACTTTTCATGCGTCCTTCAATCTTATAACTGTCCACTTCCAAAGATTTGAGAAGAGGCAGATACGGCAGCAAACATAAATCATGAGAATTAAAAATATATGCTCCGCGCCGGTCTTCCTCTATCGGGAAAACTTCATTGGGGCGTTTTTCTTCAACGAGTCCATAGCTCCAGCGGCAGGGCTGTGTACATTCTCCGCGGTTGGCATCACGTCCTGTCAGATAATTAGAGAGCAAGCATCGTCCGGAATAAGACATACACATCGCCCCATGAACAAACATTTCCAGTTCCCCGGAAACTTTTTCCCGAACTTGAGCAATCTCTTTTTCAGTCAGTTCCCGGGCAAGCACGATCCGCTCAATGCCATGCTTCAGCCAAAAACGTATGCTCTGGGAATTTGTACTATTCGCTTGGGTACTCAGATGCAAAGCAAGCTTCGGAGCGACTTCCTGAGCCAAAGCAATAATGCCCGGATCAGAAACGATCGCTGCATCAGCGCCCCAGGACTCGAGTTGTTGAAGATATTCTGCCATGCCCTCAAAATCTTCCTCATGGGCAAAAATATTGACGGTCACATAGATCTTGCGTCCGGCCTGATGGGTGTATTGAATTGCACGTTTGAGTTCCTCGGGTTTAAAATTTCCGGCGTAAGCACGGAGTCCGTAAGCTGATCCTCCGACATATACGGCATCGGCACCATATGCCAAAGCAAATTTCAGTTTTTCGAAATCCCCCGCCGGTGCTAATAATTCCGGTTTTTTAAGTCTCTTAATATTTGAATTCATATTTCTAACTCCTATCTTCGATGGGAAAACACGACCAATATTAACCCCTTATTTATACCATTTTGTCGAAACTTTTTCTAGCTACTTCTTTATTATATCCTTGACTTCCATATTTTTGTATTATATAATCCGTTTTAACGTAAGTAAATACTAAAACAAACGATGAGAAGAAATAGTAATCCTCTATGAACTGGTTCAGCGAGTCGGGAAGGGTGGAAGCCTGATGCAATCTCTTGAGGATGAATGGCTCTTCGAGTTGCAATCCGAAAACGATGGTTAGTAGGTGATGCCGGGGGTTTCCCGTTATAGAAACAGGATATCGAGAAGACGCTTATTCAAACGACCTAAAAGTATTTGAAAGAAGCGGGCTGAATCCGTATCTGGGAATAAGGTATTGAATTATATTCTTTTTTGGGGAATTTAAGGGATATAATTCAATATGAACAAGGTGGCACCACGGAAGTAAACCTTCTGTCCTTGCAAGCATATCGCTTGCAAAGACGGAAGGTTTTTTATTTTGCCCAGTAAAATTTAGGGAGGAATTTCTTATGGAAAGAATGCAAAAAGGATACTTTGGAGAATTCGGCGGGAGCTATGTTCCCCCGGAATTACAAACCGTCATGGACCAAATCGAAGCCGCTTTTGAAATGTATAAGAATGATCCGGAATTCAATGCGGAATTAGACTACTATCTCCGCCAATACGTTGGACGCCCTAATCCGTTGTATTATGCCGAAAAACTCACGCATAAACTTGGCGGTGCTAAAATCTATCTCAAACGCGAAGAGCTTAATCACACAGGTGCCCACAAAATTAACAACGCTATTGGTCAAGCCTTGATCGCTAAACGCATGGGCAAGACTCGGGTTATTGCCGAGACAGGTGCCGGACAGCATGGTGTGGCAACCGCTACGGCCTGTGCGTTATTTGATCTTGAATGTACCATTTATATGGGCGAGCATGACACACGTCGCCAGGCGCTCAATGTTTTTCGCATGGAAATTCTCGGTGCTAAGGTTGTTGCCGTAAACCACGGCGACGGAAGCATGAAAGAAGCGATCGATGAAGCCTTGGATGACCTCGCTAAGAACTATGACAACACATTCTATCTGTTGGGTTCCGCGGTTGGGCCCCATCCCTACCCTTCAATCGTTAAACATTTTCAAGCCATTATCAGTAAAGAAGCTCGGGAGCAGATTCTCCAAGCAGAAGGTCGCCTCCCCGATGCAGTCCTGGCTTGCGTCGGCGGCGGAAGTAATGCGATCGGTGCTTTTGCGAATTTTATGGAGGATTCCAGCGTTCGCCTCATTGGGGTTGAACCCGCCGGCTTAGGCTTGGAAACAGGTAAGCACGCCGCCCCCATTGCGGCAGGCAAACCGGGTATTATTCATGGTTTCCGCTGTTACTTGATGCAGGATGAGAACGGCGAACCCTTGCCAACGCACTCTATTTCCGCGGGATTAGATTATCCCGGAGTGGGTCCTGAGCACAGCTATCTCAAGGATTCGGGACGTGCCGAATATGTAAGTGTTACAGACCAAGAAGCCCTGGACGCCTTTTATCTCCTTTCACGAACTGAAGGAATCATTCCGGCTTTGGAAAGCGCACATGCGCTTGCCTATGCAGCCAAGCTTGCCCCAACCTTAAGCCCGGATAAGATCCTGATTGTTAATGTTTCCGGGCGGGGAGACAAGGACGTCCAACAGATCTTTGATATGACCCGTCAATAAAAATAGGTCAGTAAAGAAAACCCGGCTTCGCCGTGCCTTTTAAACACGCATCGAGAAAGGCGAAGTCGTTGGTTGCACTTATGCTGGAGGAAAGTATGCAACGAAGTTATACTCTCTGACAGTATTAAAAAGATTGCGCGTCCCTTTCATTTAGGGTACGCGTAATCTTTTCTACTACTTACTGATACTTCTCCTGATTTTGTAAATGCTCGTCAAAGGTTTTGGCAAAAACATGATAGCCGTCCGGTTTAGCCAAGTAATAAAGATAATCCGTATTTTCCGGATGGAGAACCGCATCAAGGGAAGCATGGCCGGGGCTGGCGATAGGGCTGGGCGGTAATCCGGTATGGAGATAGGTATTATAGGGTGATTCAATTTTTAAATCTTTATTATAAAGCTTTGCTTTTGGCGTCCCCAAAATATATTGGATGGTCGCATCCACTTGAAGGGGCATATTGATATTCAGGCGGTTCTTTAAGACACTCGCAATCATAGCGCGATCTTCATCCCGCAGCGCTTCTTTTTCAACGAGCGCGGCTAAATTAACCCAATCGCGAGTCGACATATTCATGGTTTGAAGCTGTGTCTTCACTTCGGGAGTAAGTTCTTTTTCAAACCTTCGGAGCATTGAATCGATAGCCGAACGGGGCGTCGCTTTCTTATTCAGGAAATATGTATCCGGGAATAAAAAGCCGTCTAAGCGATGTCCATCTTTAGAAATCCCTTGCAGAAAATTATAGTTAAAATCATCTGTTGTGATAACCTTTTGATACTCCTCTTTTGTTCCGATTCCTTTCTGAACAAGAAGATCTATAATTTGATTCGTTGTATACCCTTCAGGGATGGTCACACGAATAGCCTCAGCTTTAGGACCTGAAAGCAATTCGGTCAGCATTTCTTCGGGACTCATATTTGCTGAAAGCAGATAATCGCCGGCATATAGTTTTGAATCTGCCTCAAGCTGAGTTGCTATAATGCGAAAGGCAAAAGCACTGCGGATTAACTTCCGGCGTTCGAGTTCCGTACCGATTTGATTAGCAGTCATTCCGGGAGTAACCGCCATTATCTCAGAAGCGTCCTGCTTTGAATAAGGTTGGGTCGCCCAGTACCACCAAGCCCCACCGCCCATTACAGCCAGCCCAAGGAGAATGACGATTATACTTATTATTGATATGACTCTGTGTTTACCTTTCTTTGATTTCCGTCTCTTTCTCCCCATACCTATTCTCTCTTTCTCTAAAAATCAATCCGCACCTACCCGTATTATTTTTTGTGTCGGAGCGTATTCATCTCGACTTAATAATTTTTGGCTTTCCTTCCCGGAGCCATCTTTCACAATCCGATACGTTTGAACGATATACCCTTTATGCCCCGCTTGCTCTTGGACAACCTCCCCCGGAGAAAGGTTCGAATCCAGCCGCATAATCGTTTGGAATGGGGTCTCTTTTTCTATCTTTTGTTCTAAGCGAACCGTTTTATCTGTCTTTTTTCCATAGATGCGAACCGTTACCTTCCCTGAGTTAACCTCGGTACGAAAATAGAGAAGAGACCCTGTGTCATTCGTAAATTTCAAATCTAAATTAGGATAGTTTATAGTCGCATCCTGACCCATTGGAATATAGGAAATCACAACCGCATGAGGATAACGCTCGGTAATGGGTAAGTTCGCCAGCGCTGCAGCGGAATAAAGGGTTGAAGAAACTTGACATATTCCGCCGCCGATTCCCTGGACATATTCGTTATTGACGATAACGTAAGCGTCTTTATACCCTGTCTCAGCCGTCCTCGGTCCAATCGTTTCGTTAAAAGACAAGGTTTCATCCGGCCGAAGCAGGACCTTATCCAGCTTTTGGGCGGCTTTTGTCAAATTCACGGATCGGTTCTGATCCTTAACATTAAACTGGGTACTATACTCGCCGATAATTCCGTCAAAAGCTAAGGCTTGCATCTCTTCTGTTGTTTTCACGGCAGGCACTTCGACAACAGGAATCTCAAGCCGCTTGGGTAAAGTAGCAAAGGATTGATTTTGAAGCTTGTCCCGGAGAGCATCAACATGAATGACTCGCCCGGAAACAGCGGGAATCGTCACAAACCGATCGTTGTCAATTTTATAGGAAGCGTCCACTGCTGATCGATTAACACCCGGAAACTTTTGGAGCAAAACTTGCTGCAACTGAGCCGTATCAATTTTTAAAGCGCTGGAAATCCTCTGACCGGGTATCCTTCCGAGTTCTTCCCAGACTTTATCCAGATCTAAAGTCACCCCTAATTCCTTCAGCACAACCGGCACTTCTTTTTCATTGTACACTAAGAGCAAATTTTCTGCCAGCTTGTCCTCTTCCCATTTCTTGATCATGGTTCGGGCTTCCTCAGCCTCCCGCCCGGACAGATCCAGCTCATCCAAAAATGTCCCCTTAGGCAAGGCTGTTTGGTCTTTATTCAAAGCAACCTGTGCTGAATCTTTCTGATTAATGAGTGCTTTATCCTGAATGCACCCGGGACTGGCCAGCAGTGTTAAACTTATTAATAATATAAGGCTTATTCTCATGCTACCGGCCCCCCAATGCCCCTAATATCGATATACTCTCATTAGAATCTGCAATTGTGAACTAAATTATTGCTGAAAAATAAAAAAATTCGCTTAAATTTAAGCGAATTTTTAATATTATTTTGTTTAAGGTCTTGAGGAGTTATTCGTCCTCTTCCATGTTCTCCCATGCGTCAGCAACTTTTTCCCATTCGTCATCATCTTCGATGTCCAGTAACATTTCATTACCTTCTGCATCGTGACCAAGCTTCAAGATAATAGCCTCATCTGCATCTTCATCTACGGACTCTTCTTCAGTGATCGGTAAAAGCACGAAATACGTGGAACCATCTACTTCTAAGGTGTCCAGATGAAGGAATTCATGATCGTGACCTTCATCATCTGTTAGGATTATGGTGTCAAATTCTTCTTCTTCATGGTCATGATCATGGTCATGGCCACAATCGTGGTTATGGTCAGTCATTCATTTCACCTCTTATCAAAGATAGTGTCATTTTACCCCAAGAGGTAATGATTGTCAAATTTTCTGTTGCCGATGATCCAGATAACCCTGCAGGATAAAAACAGCCGCCATTTTATCAATCACTTTTTTTCGTTTCGCCCTGGAAACATCCGCTTGAATCAATGAACGCTGCGCGGCAACTGTGCTGAGCCGCTCATCCCAGAGCTTCACGGGAAGATGAAAACGTCCCTGCAGCAACACCGAAAACTCCTCCGACAATTGTGCTCGCGGACCCAATGTTCCGTTCATGTTTTTAGGATACCCCAGAACGATTTCTTTTACTTCATATTGATTAATAATTTCCTCTAATTCTTCGAGTTCATGTTTGGAGCGACGAATCGTCTTAATTCCCTGCGCAGTCCAAAACAATTCATCACTTACCGCTACGCCAATCGTCCGTTCGCCAAAATCCAGCCCCATAATCCGCATCGCACCAACTCCTTTACTTATCTTTAATCTTTAGACGATTTTCAAACAAAAATGCGGGCAAACACGGCCGCAATAACCGCAAAGGACACAGGCTTGGGGATCAACCTCAGCTTGCTCTCCGTAGCCTTCTCTTTGTATTCTCATGGACAACGCTCCTTGCGGGCAGGTTTCGACACACTTTCCGCATCCTTGACACCAATCCGCAATGTAAAGCTTGCGTTCACGGTATTTAACCTGCCGCCGCAAATCCTCAGAGATTTCTTTATCCTCCAGAAAGTTAAGATTGAAGTCCACCTCATCCGTGCTCGACATTCCCAGGGCCATGCCCTGAATTCCGGGAATCGCCCGAACATAATTAAGTGACTCCTCGGGAGTTGTCGCAAGATGACCGCCCCCAAAAACCTTCATCGCATACATGCCGATTCTCATCTCAGCCGCAAAATTAATGGCCGCCAACATCTCCTGTAATGTTCCGTCAATGATCCCAATACCCTGCCGATTGATAATCGGATGGATAACATCGAGTCCCGGTTGAAGTGCCCCGGCTCGTACCCCTGCAACCGCATGGGTGGAAATGCCAATTCCCCGGACAATTCCCTTATCCTTCGCCTTAAGCAGCTCCTCCCATGCTTCATGATGCCCTTTTAAAGTATAGGCGCTTTCCTGTTCATGGAGGAGAAAGAAATCTATGACATCACGATCTAATCCTTTACGGGCTTTTTCCAAGCTTTCGACCATTTGCTGCCCGGTTACCGCATAGGATTTGCTTATCACTCGAATATCCGGAAAATCACGGATTGCCGTTTTGATCTGCTCATAATTAGCATAAATCTCAGCGGTATCCAACCAGTTTACTCCCCGTTCAAAAGCATAGCGCATGACCTTGACCCCTTCTTCAAAGGTCACACGACCTTGCAGCGGAGACACCGCTAAGCTGCCAAACCCTGCCTCAGAAATCATCGGCCCATTCCAGCCCAATTTAACCTGTTTCATCCAAAACCACCTTATTTTAAGCAGAAAGCCCTCACAACTTTAGCAGTGAGGGCTTCTGTTGATATTCTACTTTTTTAAATATGAGCGCACAAGTTCTTCTAATAACTCGTAGCGTTCCATCTTGCGTATTTGGGAGCGCGCTTGATCATAACTTGTGATATAAACCGGATCTCCTGACATAAGGTACCCTACCAATTGGTTGATTGGATCATATCCTTTCTCTTCCAGAGCATTATAAACATGTTCCAGAATTTCACGAGGTGAGGCTTCCCCTCCCTCAGATTTAAACATCATCGTTTCGTCCAAATGGTCATCATCCATATGTCCATCCATGATCATTCCCCCCTTCGCTATCGCACTACGGACCGTATATAGGAGAAGTATTCGCGCCCTCATCACCATTATCCTTTATTTTTTAAGGAAACTTTGGATAATCCGAGGTACCTGATCTAAAGCCTCTCCCAGTTTTGCGGGATCTTTGCCGCCCGCTTGGGCCATATCAGGTCGGCCTCCTCCGCCGCCTCCGGTAATTTTCGCGACTTCCTTAATAATCTGCCCCGCATGCAACCCGCTTAAACCTGTCGGATTAACAACCGTAACCCAATTGACCTTACCCTCAACTGCCGCACCCAGCACGATCACTCCGGATTTCAATTTAGCGCGAAGCATATCTGCCATATTGCGCAGCCCATCCATATCCGGCGCTTGAACTGCAGCCGCCAAGACAGGAACCCCCTCAACCTCTTTCACGCGTTGAATTAAACCTTCAACCTCATACTTTGCCATTTTAGCCGTTTGTTGCTGAAGTTCTTTTTCGAGTTCATGAAGCTGAGCCACGAGTCCTTGGACCCGCTTTGTCAGATCTGCGGGCTGAGCTTTTAAAAGCTCGGCAAGTTCAAGGCGTTCCGTATCAAGCTTGCGCGTATACTCTAGGCTTGACATTCCGGCAACAGCCTCGATGCGCCGCAGTCCGGCACCGATTCCACCCTCAGATAAAATCTTGACAAGACCGATATCTCCCGTAGCGCGAACATGAGTTCCGCCGCAAAGCTCTTTGGAATAGTCACCCATCGAGACAACCCTTACAATATCACCATACTTTTCGCCAAAGAGAGCAGTGGCTCCGCTTTCTTTCGCTTCGCCAATTCCCATTTGAGCCGTCGAAACGGGAAGGTTCGCTAATACCGCCTGATTTAATTGATCTTCAACCCGCAGGATTTCATTCTCGGACATAGCATGGAAATGCGTGAAGTCAAAACGAAGGTGTTCCGGTGTTACCAAGGAACCCGCTTGTTGGACGTGTTCGCCTAATACGGAGCGCAAGGCCGCTTGGAGAAGGTGTGTTGCACTATGATGACGGGCCGTTGCCTTTCTGGCCTCCTGATCCACTAAAGCCTCGGCTGTTTCCCCTGTATGGAAAATCCCTTGCGTCACTTGCAGCTTATGATAATACGTGCCTGTAACTCCTTTTTTGACTTCCAGAAGTTTCGCTTCGGCACGGGCTGTCCGCAGGAGACCCCCATCTGCTACTTGTCCCCCGCTTTCGGCATAGAAAGGCGTTTGCGATAAGAAGCAGAGCACTTCGTCTCCTTCAGCCGCTTCGGTAACTTCTTCACCATTAATAAATAACGCTTCGATCTTAACATTTTCCAGGAGAACTTCATAACCATTGAAAGGAGTTGTTCCCAAGGCCTTGGCTTTTCCGGCAATCGCCGGACTTTCCTGAACGGCTCGCATTTGCTGCGATTGTTCCTTAGCGATGCGGCGATGCTCTTCGGCTGCAGCCTCATAGCCTGCCATATCTACGGTTAAGTCTTGCTCTTTTAACATTTCCGCTGTCAGTTCGACCGGGAAACCATAGGTTTCATATAAGTTGAATGCATCTGCTCCGCTTAATTCGGATTTTCCGGCTTCTTGCAGTGACTTCACTTTTTCTTGGATCAACTGAGTCCCTTGTTCCAAAGTCGCTTGGAAGTTCTTTTCTTCCAGCTGCAAATGGTTGAGAATAAAGTTTTCATTCTCCTTAAGCTCCGGATAATGATGGCTATAGTCCCTTTGGATAATTCTAAACACTTGCTCCAAAAACGGTTTTTCAATGCCAATCAAACGCGCATAGCGAATCGCCCGGCGTAAAATGCGGCGCAGAACATAACCTCGGCCATCACGGCCCGGCCGGATTCCATCCGATAGCATAAAGGAAACAGCACGAGTATGGTCGGCAACAACTTTCAAGGCGATATCCGTCTTCGGATCTTTATGATACTCTACGCCTGCAATTTCAGCGACTTTGTCGATGATCGGACGGAAAAGATCCGTATCAAAGTTTGTTTCCGCCCCCTGCATAACTGCCGCAATCCGTTCAAGTCCCATCCCTGTATCAATGTTTTGCTTCGGCAAGGGAGTAAGCACACCGTTTTCATCTCGGTTGTATTGCATAAACACTAAATTCCAGATTTCCAAGAAACGGTCACAGTCACATCCCACCGCACAATCCGGTTTTCCGCAGCCGCGTTCAACCCCAAGGTCGACATAAATTTCAGAACAGTACCCACAAGGCCCAACCGGCCCTGCAGCCCAAAGATTTTCCGGATCATTCAAAATCCGTTGGGCCTGAACTCCCGCTTTTTCAAGCCAAAGTTGTCTGGCGTCCTCGTCCTCGGGATGAACTGTAATCCAAAGCTGTTCGACGGGAATTTTCAAGACCTCGGTTACATATTCCCATGCCCAAGGAATAACTTCCTCTTTAAAATAATCTCCAAAGGAAAAGTTACCCATCATTTCAAAAAAGGTATGATGACGGGCTGTTACACCAACGTTTTCAAGGTCTGGGGTTCGAACACATTTTTGAGCGGTTGTCGCCCGCGGAATAGGGGGTTCAACCTTACGTAAAAAGTACGGTTTAAAAGGGACCATTCCGGCAACCGTTAAGAGAAGCGTAGGATCATCCTTCGGAATCAAGGATGCGCTCGGCAATCGTTTATGACCTTTAGACTCGAAAAACTTCAGAAACATTTCACGCAGTTCGTTTCCAGTATACATATTTACCTCCTATAAAATTCAAAATTAGTCCATAGTAAATAAAATAAAAAAATAAATAAAACCCGCCCCCTGATCAGGGACGGGCTATTACCGTGGTACCACCCTGCTTACCCATCCAAACTCATAATAATGACGTGGATGGATCGCTTTGTCATTGCACTTAACGCGTGCTTTCGTCAAGTTTTACTTGCCCTCGGAACTAGCGTTCATATCTAACCCCATAACTCTTCACACCTGCCAGAGTCTCTCTGAAAAGGGAAAAATACTATTGATTTCCTCATCGGTTTAGCCAAAATCTATGTATTCCTGTTGTAAAATTATAGCGGAGATCAGGGCAACTTGTCAACAGACGGTGCAAGGTTAAGCACTTCGTCATCATTTTTTAATTCCGGGGACACCAGCCTAAAGTAGATGTGTCTGAAGATCACCCGCAGTACGGCCGCAATGGGAACAGAAATGAGCATTCCCCAAAAACCGGCAAGCTCTCCTCCCGCTAACAGAACGAAAACGATGAGCAAGGGATGAAGCCCCACGCTGTCGCCCATAAGCTTGGGCGAAATTACATCGCTCTCCAGCTGCTGAACAATAATAATCACAATGGCAACCTTTAACCCCATCATCGGCGAATCCGTTAACCCGAGCAGAATGGACGGTACCGCCCCAATCACAGGCCCAAAATAAGGGATCAAATCAAACACGCCGCAGATGATCCCAATTAAGAGGGCATAGTCCATCCCTACCAACTTGATCCCGATTCCGGTGAGGATGCCTACAATTACGGCTATGATCATATCTCCGCGGATATAACGACGGACAACATGATTGATATCTTGGAGTAAACGCTGCCACCCCAAGCGCCACTTTTGCGGGACAAGACGCAAGCAGCCTTTATTCAGCCTTTTCCAATCCGCTAAAAAATAGATGGCTAAAACCGGGGATAGAATAAACAGGCTTAAGGAGGCCAGCATTTGCGGGAGAGTTTGGAGAAAAGAGTGCAGATGCTCAACCACGACTATTTCCATTCGAGCAAGATTTTCATCGATCACTTGGGCAACCTGGTTCGGCAATCCTGTTGAACGAAAGTGAGTCCGAAAATCTTGTATAGCTTGGTCGATTGTTTGCATCGTCATGGGCAAAGAAAGGGTAAGTTTCGAAAGTTCAATATATAGCTTTGGCAGCATTAAAAAAATGGCTGCGCCTATAACAGCAATAATTCCGATAAAAACCAAGGCAATCGCCGTGCGGCGGCCGATTCTCCTCTTTTCTAAAGCCTCAACGACAGGATTAAGCAAATAAGCAAGGCCAAACGCCAGTAAAAAAGGTCCAAGCACAGGCTTAACCAAAATAAGCAAAATTAATCCAAAGACAGCGATGAAGGAAACGAAAAGCCAACGCCAACTTTCTTTCTTCAAGCGAGCTCCCCCTTAGGAAATAAAAAAGCGCAAAAAGCGCGACAATGCGCGCTTTTAATTTTCAATTAAATATCCAGAGAGACTTACCATCTAATCATTCGTAATCCCTTACGCATCATAGACTTGGTTTTATTTCGCGGGCGAACCATATAACCAATTGCAACTCCGACAAGACTGCCTGCCACAATTCCGCCAACCATTTGTCCTGATTTCAAGGCTCATCCCTCCTTCAGTTTTAATTTATTCTAATGCAGCTTCTGAAATTCCGGCATCTAGAATTGGATCTTCCCAAGCGATTAAAGAACCGTCTTCGGCTAGATCGTAAATAACGACCTTATCGGGTTGGTTGCTAAATTCAACACAGCATTCCCAGCAATAATACTGATCTACTCCGACCTTGCCAATCACCCGGCCCGCGCATACCGGACAAATCATGATAGTGAACCTCCTTCTCTATGGTCCCACGGTGATATGTGGTCTTCAACGATTAAAACGTCCTTCCCATCTATCATGACATTTTCCTGCAAAATCGCGCCCCGGCCTTGGATTAGATCGGAAAATAAACCGTCTGAAACCTCGAACCCGACAATGCTCTCAGCCGAATCGTCGAGAAAGACATCTTGAATCGTGCCTTTTGCTTCCCCACCTTGAGTAAATATCTGATTTCCAACTTTCTCAGTCCATTTAATACCTTTAATATCTTGAACTACATTGTCCTTAACGGTTAAAGCATCCTTCCCGACAGCAGCAACCATGCTTCGCGGAAGTCCTTTCCCTGTACGGAAAATATGACCGTTCTCTAAGAGCAAGCCACTAACCCTTTGAGCTGTTGAATCAAAAACAACATCCTGGATCCAACCGATGGCATTACCGCTTTTTAAATCCAAGACAGGTAAACCAATGAGATCTCGGGCGCGCCTCATATTTTCCTCCTCAACAAAATAGTTCTTTAATACTATTTCCCGAGTCGGTTGAATTCATTCATTGATCTTATTTTTTGATTATATCCCTCTTGGATCCGTAATAATTTTCCCGCCGCCAACAACCTTGTCGCCATCGTAGAAAACGACAGCTTGTCCCGGTGTTATCGCCCGCTGCGGCGTTTCAAATTGAACCCTTACACAAGATCCAATCGCACCCTTGATTTGTTGCGAATTTTCCACCGGAGAAATTGTCGCCGGAGCTAAGGAAGCCTTGTAGCGAATTTTAGCGCTTACCTTTAAAGGCTTTGTCAAATCTTCAATGGCCATCCAGTTCAGATCTGTCGCATAAAGCACATCGGTAAACACTTCCGGGTCCTCGCCGAGGACAACTTCATTGCGCTCAATATTAAAGCCGACTACAAACATAGGCTTTCCGAATGTCATGCCAAGGCCTTTGCGTTGTCCCACAGTGTAGTGGATAAGTCCCTGGTGGCACCCTAAAATATTGCCTTGGGTATCGACAAAGTTTCCCGGCTTGATCGGTTCCGATGCTCTCTTGGCAACAAATGAGACATAATCATTATCCGGAATAAAACATATTTCCTGGCTGTCGGGTTTGCGGGCCACGCGAATAAGACCCCGCTGCTCGGCCATTTCGCGAATCTGATCCTTCTTGTAAGCGGCTAACGGAAACAAGGTATGAGCCAGTTGATCCTGTGTCAACGTATAGAGCATATAAGTCTGATCTTTCCAAGTATCGGCCGGCCGATTTAAGTAAAGCCTGCCATTTTCCGGATTGCGTAAAATTTGGGCATAATGACCGGTCGCAATATAATCCGCACCTAAAGCCCGGGCTTTATGCAGCATTTCCCCCCAGCGGACAACACGATTGCACATTACGCAAGGATTCGGGGTTTCTCCTTTAAGATAAGATCCGGTAAAATAATCGATCACATTTTCTTCGAAGAAAGAGCGGAAATTCAAGACGTAGTGCGGGATTCCCAATTGAAAGGCGATGCGCTTGGCATCATCGATCGCCGAGATCGAACAGCATCCCCCTTCCACATCCGGGCCTGCCGAAGGCCAAATCTGGAGGGTTACACCGATCACATCATATCCTTCTTCTTTAAGCAAAGCAGCGGCCATGGAACTATCCACGCCGCCGCTCATGCCGACGACTACCTTCGGTTTATCGGTAATTGTCATTTGTTTATCCTATCCTTACTTTTGATGTTTTTCACGATAATCTTTGATTGCTGCATGCACGGCATCAGCCGCTAAATTGGAACAGTGCATTTTGTTCGGGGGAAGTCCGTCCAATGCTTCGGCAACAGCGGCATTGCTTACGGCTAAAGCTTCATCAAGGGTTTTACCTTTAACCATCTCGGTGACCATGCTGCTCGTCGCAACAGCCGCACCACAGCCAAAGGTTTTAAATTTCACATCTTTAATAATATCTCCCTCAACGTCTAAATAAATGCGCATGATATCGCCGCATTTAGGATTTCCGACTTCACCGATTCCATCAGCATCCGGTATTTCACCGACGTTCCGAGGATTTGTAAAATGATCCATTACTTTTTGTGTATACATATTTTAACACACTCCTTTAAAAAACACATTAAATAACTTATTGGGCTTTAGCGGTATTATGAATGATTGCATCATAAAGCGGAGACATCGCCCGCAATCGTTCCACTATTTTAGGCAACTGTTCCAAAACATAATCGATATCTTCTTCCGTGTTTTGACGTCCTAAAGAAAAACGCAAGGAACCATGAGCAATCTCATGCGGAAGCCCCATCGCCAGCAGCACATGGGACGGATCAAGCGAGCCTGAGGTACAGGCCGAACCGCTCGAAGCTGCGATTCCCATCATATCTAAACTTAACAGCAGTGACTCCCCTTCAACATATTGAATACTTACATTGACGTTATTCGGGAGACGCTTGTCCCCTCGCGGTCCATTCACCTTAACATAATCAATGCGCTCCAGGATTCCATCCATGAGTTTATCCCGCAGAACTTTTAACCGCTTTTCTTCTTCTTCCATCCGTTTGCCTGCCAATTCGCAGGCTTTCCCGAAACCGACGATTCCCGGCAGATTCTCTGTCCCGGAACGGCGTTTTTTCTCTTGACCGCCCCCGTAAACACGGGGCACCAGCTTAATCCCTTTCCGACTATAAAGGGCGCCAACCCCTTTGGGGCCGTAAATCTTATGACTGGACATGGTCAGGAGGTCAATATTCATTGCTTTTACATCAATGGGAACTTTGCCAAAGGATTGTACCGCATCAACGTGAAAGGTCACTCCTTTTTCTTTGGCAATCTTTCCGATTTCCGCGATAGGCTGGATTGTTCCGACTTCATTATTCGCATGCATGATCGAGATTAAAATCGTATCCGGGCGAATAGCCTGCGCAACGGCTTGAGGATCAACAAATCCTTCTTCATCAACAGGGATAACGGTCAAATCAAAACCGTTTTTGGCGAGATATTCACAGGTTTCCAGGACCGCATGGTGTTCTACTGCCGAGGTAATAATATGTTTTCCTTTTTTACGCAGAGCATCTGCGGTACCCAATACGGCAAGATTATCCGCCTCTGTGCCGCCGCTTGTAAAGGTAATCTCATTGGCTTGCGCTCCAATCAATGCCGCAACCTGTTCTCTGGCAATTTCTAAACCTTCTTTAGCTTCTTGACCAAAGGAATGAACACTGGATGGATTGCCATACTTCTCCGTATAATAAGTCATCATCAATTTAGCAACTTCCGGATCCACCGGAGTTGTCGCGCTATGGTCTAAATACACTCTTCTCATTTTGGGTCCCTCCATAATATTTTCATGAGTCAATTTCTATTGATCAAATATATTAAAATTGCACTCGGATTCCCGTCCCTTAGCATCCTGAACCATATCTTCCAGGGTAATGGAATCAACCACCTCCGTGATTGAATCCCGCATTTTTTCCCAAACGGTTCGGGTTACACAATATCTTGAGTTTTGACAGCATTCGGGATCTTCTTCGGAAACACAATCGACAGGCGCAATGGATCCCTCAAGGACACGGATCACGTCCCCTACGCGAATCTGGCTGGCTTCTTTTCCTAAAAAGTATCCCCCTTGAGCGCCGCGAGTACTTTCGACTAACCCCGCTTTGCGCAAACCTGAAACAAGTTGTTCCAAGTAATGTTCCGAAAGTCCCTGTCGTTCGGCAATACTTTTTAGAGAAATCGGTCCTTCGCCCTCATGCTGGGCTAAATCAAACATTGCCCGTAAACCATATCGGCTGCGTGTGGAAAGTTTCAAGTGTCCCACCCCTTTCCTCTACAGTCATATCTTATTAAAACACTCGGGATTTGTCAAGGTAATTCCGACTGTTTTAATGAGATATTTTTACCTTTGCTTCAAGGAGAGGATTCGTTATACTAAGATCAAAGATTGAATTAGGAAAGGGATTAGAAAATGGATGATCTTTTTTCGGCAGCCTTTAATCCAAATCAAGTCGCCCCTCTCGCTGAGCGAATGCGACCCCGTACCCTTGAAGAATATATCGGGCAATCTCATATTCTTGGGCCAGGCAAGCTTTTACGGCGAGCCATCGAGGCTGACCGCGTCAGTTCACTTATCCTTTATGGTCCCCCCGGAACAGGCAAAACATCGCTGGCTTATGTGATTGCTCAAGCGACCTCTGCCAATTTTGTGCGCATCAATGCCGTATCTTCAGGGGTAAAAGAGATTCGCGAGATTATCCAGACCGCGACAGAGCAGCTCCACCTCTATGGGAAGAAGACCCTGGTCTTCTGTGATGAGGTTCATCGCTTTAATAAAGGGCAGCAGGATGCTTTATTACCTGCCGTTGAAAATGGAACAATTACCTTTATTGGGGCTACAACCGAAAATCCTTTTTTCGAAATCAATTCTGCTTTACTGAGCCGCTCGACCTTGTTTCAGCTGGTTCCCTTGACCCGGGAAGAACTGCGCCAAGGTTTGGAACAATCATTGCTGGATAAAGAACGAGGCTTGGGCCAATATAAGGTTGAGATCGCACCCGAGGCTTGGGAACACTGGCTCAATTATGCCAATGGGGATTTGCGCCGGGCTTTGAATGCTCTTGAGCTTGCCGTCCTGACCACTTCACCTGTCGGCGGAATCCGCCATATCAGCTTAGAAGCGGCCGAGGAATCCATACAAAAGCGGGCGATGCGTTTCGATAAAAACGGGGATAATCATTATGATATTATTTCAGCTTTTATTAAAAGTATGCGCGGCTCAGATCCGGATGCCGCCCTTTACTGGCTGGCAGTCTTATTGGAGTCCGGCGAAGATCCCCGCTTTATCGTCCGCAGAATCATCGTCCATGCTTCCGAGGATGTCGGCTTAGCAGATCCCCAGGTGATGCTTCAGGCCCAGGCTGCAGCTAATGCGTTAGAATGGCTGGGAATGCCTGAAGCTCGTATTCCGATTGCCCAGGCGGTTCTTGCCATCGCTACCGCGCCCAAAAGCAACAGTGCCTATGTCGCTATCGATAACGCCCTCAATTATGTCCGGACCCATCCCACAGGAGAGGTTCCCCTTCATTTACGGGATGCGCACTATCCCGGGGCCAAACAATTGGATCATGGCAAAGGATATCGCTATCCCCATGATTATCCCGGTCACTGGGTTGAACAGCAATACCTGCCGGATAGTGCAAGGGAGGCTGCCTTTTTCACGCCCTCCGGCTTAGGCCAAGACAAGGGCAACCGGGGAAAATAAAAGGAGGGGCTATCGCAAAACCTATGGTCGTGTAGTTTCGCGCATATCCGTTCACTCTAGCGCTCTGGGACTGGTTCACTTCGCCTTCGCAGCAGCTACGCCAAACCTCTGGGCAATACCTGATGTGAACCCCTGGCTGCGCTACGCTTCGAAAGCTTTGTTCACCTGCACGTCCCTCCGCGAATCGTTCACTTCTATGCGCGAAACTACGCTTTCGGGTCTTTTGTAATAGTTCATGATTATGCGTGGCGCACCACCAAGAAGAAGGGGCTGTTTTGCGACAGCCCCTTCTTCTTTATTGAAACCGATTCAATTTCTTTGGTAATTGTCTATGCGTTGAGGTTCTTAAATGTGGGCATTCAGCATTTTAACAAGATCAGCCTTGCCGCGGAAGCCTACAATTTTATCAACCATTTGACCGCCTTTAAAAATACCTAAGGTTGGAATGCTCATTACACCATACTGGCTGGCCACTGATCCTTGTTCATCAACATTGACTTTGCCGATGACAATTTTGCCCAGGTACTCATCTGCTAACTCCTCAACGATCGGCGCAACCATGCGGCATGGATTACACCACGGGGCCCAGAAATCAACTAAAACCGGTTTTTCCGAACCTAACACCTCTTGATTCCAATTTCCTGCGGTAAACGTTTTTACATTTGCTCCTGCCATATAAAATCCCTCCTCAAAATACCTAATAGACTTAGCTTCAAAAAGTTTAAGGGTAAAGGCATCGTAAAATTAACTCATTTTATGAATTTGGTGAGCACTGTGACAAGGTCCTCGATCGCGGCGTCTTTATCACTGACATCCTCAATCGCCTTTTTTAAACATCCCCGAGAATGGTATTCGAAAATCATTGTACCCACTTTGTTCATCGCCGCTCTGACTGCGGCAACTTGGACTAATACATCCACACAGTACTTATCATTTTCGATCATGCGTTGGATTCCTTTGACTTGACCCTCAACTTTTTTTAAGCGGCGAAGCAGGTCCTCCTTCGCGTCAGAATAAGGGCATTCATTCATATGCACTCTCTCCCATATACCCTCTGGGGGTAGCTCTGTGATTATTATAGCCTTTAATTTTTCCCCTGTCAAACCTAAAAATAGAACTTCCCCATCTGTTGAAAGCACCTCTGTTGAAAGCACCTCTGTTGAAAGCATTCCCTATATTACTATTAATAATTAAGGGATTTGGTTATTTTTTAGTTTCGGGGATTTGGGTTCGAATATGCAATTCTTTAAGTTGTTTATCTGAGACAGACGATGGGGCTTGGCTCATTAAATCTGCCGCGCTTTGTGTTTTCGGGAAGGCAATAACATCCCGAATCGTCTCTTTTCCCGTGAGCAGCATGATTAAACGATCAAGGCCGAGGGCAATGCCGCCATGCGGAGGGGTTCCGAATTCAAAAGCATCCATCAAAAACCCAAACTGTGCCCGTGCATTTTCCGGGGTAAAACCGAGCAATTCAAACATCTGCTCTTGAACATCACGTTTGTGAATCCGGATACTGCCGCCCCCTAATTCAATCCCATTGAGGACAACGTCATAAGCTTTGGCCCGCGCTTTGCCGGGCTCCGTTTTCAATAAGGGGATATCTTCGTCCATCGGCGAAGTGAATGGATGGTGGATTGCGACATAACGCTTCTCATCCTCATCCCATTCAAAGAGAGGAAATTCAGTGACCCAAAGGAAGTTTAAAGCGCCTTCGGGGATCAGACCTAAACGGTTAGCGAGTTCTAAGCGAAGATGTCCCAAAGCATCGGCTACGACGGATTCCTTATCAGCAACAAAGAACAAAATGTCCCCTGTTTCTCCTCGCATCCGCGAAATCAGCGCTTGAAGCTGTTCATCCGTAAAGAACTTGGCAATAGGAGATTTGACGCCTTCCTCCCCTAAAACTATGTAGGCTAAACCTTTTGCTCCAAACTGATGAACAAATTGGACCAGACCGTCAAGTTCGCGGCGCGGCATTCCCGCACAGCCTTTAGCGCAGATTGCTTTAACCCGGCCTCCCTTGGCCAGAACATCGGTGAAAACCTTAAAGCTGGAAGCTGACACAACATCGGCCACATCTACAAATTCCATGCCGAAACGCATATCCGGCTTGTCCGATCCAAAGCGCTCCATCGCTTCCTTATAGGTTAAGCGCACAAACGGACGAGGAATTTCTTCTCCCGTAAACTCTGTAAAGATATTAGCGATCAATTCCTCCATCATCGTTAAAATATCTTCAACTTCAACAAAGGACATCTCGACATCCAACTGCGTAAATTCAGGCTGACGGTCAGCCCGTAAATCTTCGTCACGGAAGCAGCGCGCAATTTGGAAATATTTCTCCATGCCCGAAACCATCAAAAGCTGTTTATAAATCTGAGGGGATTGGGGCAAAGCATAAAATTCACCCGGATGAACACGGCTCGGTACAAGATAATCTCTTGCCCCTTCCGGTGTGGATTTCATCAGCATCGGAGTCTCAATCTCATAAAAATCATGTTCATGGAAAAAATCGCGCATGATCTGAGTGACTTTGCTCCGTGTTTTAAAAACTTTCTGCATCTCCGGACGCCGTAAATCAAGATAGCGATATTTGAGACGAATCGTTTCATCAACATCCACATCATCTTGAATATAAAATGGGGGCGTCTTAGCCGAGTTAAGAATTTCTAACTGTTCGGCCACGACTTCAATTTCGCCTGTTGCTAAATTGGGATTCGCCGAACCCTCAGGACGAAGCCGAACTCTTCCTAAAACGGAGATCACAAATTCAGATCTTAAGCGCTCCGCAGTTTCAAAATTCGGAAGCTCAGGATTAAAAACAACTTGTACTAACCCCGAGCGATCGCGAAGATCAACAAAGATTACACCGCCATGATCCCTTCGGCGTTGCACCCACCCCAATAAACGAACCGTATCTCCGGCATTGTTCCCTCTTAAGCTTCCTGCTTCAATCCGTTCTGCTAAAACTGTCATACTTCTTCCTCCCATTTATGTATAAGATCTTCTTTCACTTCATCTAGCGGAACTTCTATTTGTTCCCCCAGGGCTAAATCACGCAGGATAACCACCTGACGGCTTAATTCATCTTCGCCCAGAATAGCCGCAAAGCGGGCTTGCGCCTTATCCGCACTCTTGAGCTGTGATTTTAAACTTCTCCCCAGCAAATCAATGCTCGCCGGAATTCCTTTACTTCTTAAAGCGCTGACTATAGAAAAGGCTTCTTTTTGCGCAGCCTCACCTAAAGCAATAAACATGACAAATTCTTTAGGCCTGCGGTCTGAACCCTGTCCGGAAGCTTGCAGTGCGGCAAGGACCCGTTCCACTCCCATAGCAAAACCAATTCCCGGGGTTTGAGGACCGCCCACTTCCTGAACCAGTCCGTCATAGCGCCCCCCACCGCAAATTGCGCTTTGGGCACCGATATCTTCCACGAGTACCTCGAAGGCAGTCTTCCGGTAATAATCCAAACCGCGCACAAGGCGGGGATCTACTTTATAGCGGACACCTGCCGCTGTCAAAAGTTCCCGTAACTCCCGAAAGTGCTCAGAGCATTCCGGGCAAAGTGTATCTAACGTCGTGGGAGCTCCTTGCGTAATTTCCTGGCAAGTCGCATTTTTACAGTCCAAAATTCGCATCGGATTGCGTTCAAAACGATCCTGACAATCCTTGCAAAGCTGTTCACGGCGCGGAGCTAAGAATTTCTGCAGCTTCGTACGATGTTCGGCCCGACAGGTCGGACAGCCGACAGAATTGACATGGACTTCTAAACCTTTGAGTCCCAAACGAGTATACAGATCCCAAACCAAAGTGATCACTTCCGCGTCAACAATGGGTTTGTCAGCCCCCAAGACCTCGACCCCAAACTGATGGAACTGACGGAACCGACCGGCTTGAGGCCGCTCATAACGAAACATCGGACCCATATAATACAATTTAACAGGCTGCGGGCCGCCGTATAACTTATTTTCCACATAGGCCCGGCAAACTGAGGCCGTTCCCTCGGGACGCAGGGTGATAGAACGATCGCCTTTATCAAGGAAGCTATACATTTCCTTATTGACAATATCGGTTGTTTCCCCGACACCGCGTTGGAAAAGTTCAGTCGCTTCAAAAATCGGGGTACGGATTTCTTCATATCCATATTCCCGGCAAATCTTTCGAATGTGTTGTTCCAGATCCTGCCACTTTTCAACAACACCCGGCAAAAGATCCTGTGTACCTTTCGGACGTTGAATCGCCACTTGTAATCCCCCCAAAACTTATACTGTTCTGTTGCATAAAAAAAGCCCCTCATCTCTTGCTTATCAGCAAGGGACGAGAGCTCCCGTGGTGCCACCCTTATTGACGAAAAGTTATCTTTCCGCCCACTTATTGGTTCATAACGGAACCACCCGACTTATCTTTCCTTTCTTAGGGTGTCCTCCTAAGCATCTCCCAGGCCGTTTTCAGTTATCGGCCCTCCCTGCTGAGAGATTGTGCACAGTCTCTTCCTAAGAATTTTCAAACAGAAATCCAAGTTGAAATGCTCTATATAATTCTAAATCATACAAAAGAAATACAAGCTTGTCAACACGCTCCAAGAATACATCATTTAATCCAATTGAAAAGGGTTTGCCATTCGTCCAGTTTTCGCTCCCAAGATAAAGTATTGGCCGGACTTGTTGAAGGCAGCGTATGATAGATAATCCCCTTCTTAAGATTAAAACCAACTTGTCGTTTATAAACTTCAAAGGCTTTCTTCCCATTAAACGCAACATAACGAATTTCGGGGTATTGAGCAAAAATATCGGCAAACGGATTCGCCAGAGGGGACTTTATGCGGGAATCCAAACTGCCTTCACGTTCACAGGAAGCAATAACGTCCCAGAGCGCTAATTTATGTTTAAGAATGAACTCCAGTTTTTGCCCATATTTAGCCTCGGTCAGCTGTTCGCTTGAAAACAGTGTACCAAGAATCCGCCAAAACTGGTTGCGGGGATTTCCATAATACTCTTGTTTGCGAAGTGATTCCTCACTTGGCATTGAACCCAGAATCAGAACCTTAGAATCCTGATCAATAACCGGTTTTAACCCTTGAATAGCCATAGCTGCCTCCCAATTGCGTGGTCTTAAGCTATCCCTTGCGCAATGAAAAGATCCGCTTTTTTCAAGGACTGTACATAGAGCTGCGGGATTCGCATCTGAACCAGATTAAGCTCATTCACAATATCATTGAGCTTTAGCCAATCGCCTTTTTCATAACAAATTATTAAATCAAGGATATCGCGATAGACGTTTTTTGATCCTTGGAAAGCACGAATAATATCATCACTTAAGGGGAGCACCTTACAGATATCGTTCATCGGCTGATCTAAAACCGCATCGATTACGGAAAATAATCCCATCAGAAAGGCCTCAGAGCTCTTCTCGCCCAAGCCCAGTTCGAGGGCAAGAGCCTCGGCAAAGGTTGCTCTAATATTGGCCTCGACAACCAGTTCATGCGGTTTTTCTTCGTTAATATTGCCCATCGTAATCAAAGAAACCCATTTTTTTAATTCTTGATGACCCAGTAACGCCAAAGCTTGACGGATAGAAGAAATTTTTGATTTAAAGCCAAAGAATGAGGAATTAATAAATTTTATCAGTTTATAAGAAAGCGAAACATCGGCCTTGATGATTTGTTCGATGTATTCGATGTCAAACTCCTCACGGTAAACTTCCTTAAGCAAACGCAAGGCATTCCTTTGGGACAAAGAAATATCCTTTCCTTCAATAATCACCGGCTTGCTGAAATAATAACCTTGAAAATATTGATAGCCAATCCCAAGCGCCTCCTGATAAGCCTCAACCGTTTCTACTTTCTCGGCCAGGAACTTAACCTTTCCTCCCAAACGTTCGCATAGAACTCGCCGATGCTCAGGTCGTGTTGCTAAAAAGTCAACCTTAATGATATCTGCATATTGAAGAAGAGGAATAATAGCGGGAGTCAGGACAAAATCATCCAGTGCTAATTGATAGCCGGCTTTTTTGAGATTTTTACAAGCTTCTATAATTTCCGGATCAGGCTCGACCGTCTCTAAAATTTCAATGATTACTGAATCTTGAGGAAGAATTGTTGCGATATCACATTTGAGAAGATTATCTGTGAAGTTGATAAATGCCTTCTTACCTCCTGTAAACTGCTCAATTCCCATTGAGAAAAAGCTGCTGGAAATAAGCCTCCCCGTAGCCTGATCTCCATTAAGCGTTTGAAAGTAGTTATCCAGGCCCTCACGAAATAAAAGTTCGTATCCCACTAACATTCCTTTGCGGTCAAGAATAGGCTGTCTCGCGACAAATACATTCATTTGTCTACCTCCCCTTGCGGCCCGGCTACAATATGCTAGTATATGCGTGAATATCATATTCACAACATTCGCTGGCTTAATTCATAATCCTTCTTATTCAGGGAAGTTTAGCTAACCCTATTTTTATGAAAATGGGGCTATTTCGCGACAGCCCCATCCTCTCCTTTATAAAGTTAAGAAAGCTTTTACCCTCTTCTGATGGATCTCCGGCCACCGCTTGAGGTAAACCTGCCAATTCGAGGGATGTTGCATATTTGTCAATGAAAAGTCTTGCGGATTTACAACCTTGCTGGATGCCCCGGCCCCAATTCCAATGACGGATTGACGCTCTTCCATAATGCCGATATTATAGCGACCTTCCGCGCCCGGAACGGCAAATCCGATATTCTCCAAATTCCCGGCGATGTGTTTTTGTCGATAGAGATAGTAGGGGTATAGTCCAAAAGAGCGTGCCTGTTCAAACGCTATTTCCTGCATCGTTTCAAGTTCTTTGTCTAAATTTTGAGCCAGGCCCATTTCATGCTCTTTCGAACCTCGTTTAATCGCTAAAGCATGAATGGTCAGATTATCGGGTCTGAGCTTGCCAATCTGGGCCATCGTTTCCTGAACATCTTGCGCCGTCTCTCCCGGAAGCCCTAAGATCAAATCCATATTGATCACCCCATCTGAAATCTCACGCGCAAGCTTATACATTTGCAGGATATCTTCAACCGTATGTGCTCGCCCGATCCGTCTCAGCGTCTTATTATGCATCGTTTGAGGATTGATGCTTAAACGATTGACCCCTTGCTCACGCAGGACAAGAAGTTTTTCCCGAGAAAGTGTATCCGGACGCCCGGCTTCCACCGAGAACTCCATATTTTTCTCCGCCGGAATGTGTTCCCGAATCCATTGCAGTAAATCGGAAATTTCGGCAGAGGTTAAAATCGTGGGAGTTCCTCCGCCGAGATAAAGAGAACCTGCTGTTCTCTTGGTTTCCTTCATCCAGGCCCCTGTGACTCGAATCTCCTCATAAAGTCCTTTTAGATATTTCTGAAGAGGCTCTCTGCCCTGCTGCAAAGAATACGCCGGGAATGAGCAGTAACTGCACCGCGTCGGGCAAAAAGGAATCCCGACATAGAGGGCAATCTTCTTGGGATGATCCATAATCTCTTGAAGATAAGGCCGCTGTATGGATACGACTTCTTGTAAAAGACGAATTTTATCCTCTCGGATTAAACAGTAATCTTCTAAAACTTTATTTTCTAAAGGTTCTTTTAGCCCCAGGTCATTTAGATGGTGCAAAATTTTGCTGGGCCGAATACCGGTTAAAATTCCCCAAGGAGGGGTATGCCCCGTTGCTTGGGTCAGAAGATGAAAAAGGGCATGCTTGAGCAATACCTTGCGTTCCGTTTCTTTACCGATCTTAGGATGGTCAAGGATTGGCTTGATCTCTTCGGCATCAAGTTTGAGTTCAAAGCGTCGGGGCTGTGAACTACTGTCAGCCCTTTCCCTTTGATCACTGAATTCAGCACGAATACCCTGCGGATGTTCAGGATAATGAACGTCTACCCTGATCGTAGCCGCAATCTCCTCTTTGGCTGCACCTAATGGACTGATTTCGGATTTTCCGGGTTCTCTAACCGTCACATTACCTTCCGGGTAAAACGCACGGATTAAGGAAAGACCCGCTTCCAGTTCGGAGCGGGATAGAGTCATACTCGTTAATTCAAGATTCGTGTGCAGGTTCATACTAAAAACGGATTCTCCCGTTTTTCCCTCCCAATCGTCGTTGATCCCCCATGACCCGGAAAGACCCGGGTTTCATCGGGTAAGACCATCAGCTTTTCCTTGATCCCCCTCATAAGCTGTTCCATTGACCCCCCGGGGAAGTCGGTGCGACCGATCGAACCCTCGAATAGGGTATCGCCGCTGATCAGTCCATCCGGGCCCAAGAAACAGACTCCCCCTAAGGTATGACCGGGAGTTGTCAAAACAGTCAGGGTAATTTTGCCGAATGTAATCGTTTGCCCATCTTCAAGGAAAAAGTCAGCGGCCTTCCTCTCGATTGAGGAGCCAAAAGCCCTTGACATATTTTCTTGGGCATCTGTGAGCATCCCGGCATCATTCACATTGATTCCGACTTTGGCACCGCAAGCTTCTCTGACCTCATCCACTGCACCAATATGATCGACATGCCCATGCGTGAGGAGAATATATTCGACCTGATAGCCCTTTTCCCGAACCCAGCTGCAGATTCGTTTTCCCTCAGCCCCGGGATCGATGATCACTGCTTTTTTGGTCTCCGGACAGCTGATAATATAGCAGTTCGCCCCAAAAGCACCTACAGCCCGACCTTCAATCATTCACTTCACTCCGTTTCTTCTCATCATTTCCTATGTTTTTATAATTGTTTATAATGTCTAAAACGTCTTCTGACTATCCAAAAGCAAGGTTACAGGTCCATCATTGACTAACTCAACCTTCATTTCAGCCTGAAAGATCCCGGTCTCGACAGTCACCCCTTTATTTTTCAATTTTATGATGGCATCTTCATAAAAAGACTTAGCCTTATCGGGTGAAGCCGCAGATGAAAAACTCGGGCGTTTTCCCTTACGGCAATCCCCATAAAGAGTAAACTGGGAAACGAGGAGAATCGCACCCTGCTGCTCCATTATGGATTGATTCATTTTTCCTTCCTCATCCTCAAAAACCCTTAAACCGATAATTTTATCAACCATCCACTCCAAGTCTTGAAGTGTGTCTTGTTCACCTACGCCCAGCAAAACAAGAAATCCTTTGCCAATCTTCCCCACAATTTCTCCTTCAACACGGACTGAAGCCTGGCTCACACGTTGCACGACACTTCTCATTTACTTTCCTCCAGAACATATGCGTTCGACAGAACTCACATCTTTAACCCGGCGAATTTTCTGCATAACGCTATCTAAATGGCCTAAGTTCCGAATCTCAACGCTCAGTTGAATATGCGCCATTTGATCTTTGCTGACTCGGGCATTGATCCCCAAAATGTGAGTACGTGTTTCCAAAACGGCATTCATCACATCGGTAACAAGCCTTGAGCGATCCACTCCAAAAATATCGAGGTCCACTTGATAAATAGTATCCGGTTGAGAATCATCCCAAACCACTTCTATCATGCGATTTAATTCGTCATCGTTGTGGGCTTTGACATTTTCACAATCCTGGCGATGAATCGATACGCCGCGTCCTCGCGTGATATATCCGATGATATCATCTCCCGGCAAAGGGTTGCAACAGCGTGAGAAGCGAATCAGGATATTATCCACCCCTTTGACGCGAACTCCTTGCGTCGCTTTACCATAGGCAACCGACGGTTTTCCGTCTCCTTGCTGAAGTGCTGCCAACTGGAGCTTCTCTTTTTCCTCTTTGCTCAAATCCTCGCGCAGACGCATCAAGAATTTATTGACGGTGACGGCTCCGTCCCCCATTGCCGCATAGAGGTCATCCACATTCGTAATATTATAGTTTTTGGCAAACGCTAACAAAGTCTCCGGTTTAAGGATCGCCGAAGGGTCAAGGCCCAATTTGCGGATCTCCCGCTCCAGACTTTCCCGGCCCCGAAGAATATTTTCTTCCCGCTTTTCTTTCTTAAACCATTGACGAATCCGGCTTTTTGCCTGAGATGTCTTAACAAAGGACAGCCAATCCTTGCTCGGCCCATTGCCGGTTTTGGAAGTCAGGATCTCCACAATATCGCCATTGACCAGCTTGGTATCTAAAGGAACGATGCGGCTATTGATTCTCGCGCCAATACAGCGGTGCCCTACATCCGTATGGACGCGATACGCAAAGTCGATCGGACAGGAACCTGCCGGAAGCTCGACAACATCGCTTTTCGGGGTAAATACAAAAACGGTATCTGAAAAAAGGTCAATTTTAAGGGATTCCATAAATTCCCCGGCATCTTTAGATTCATGCTGCCATTCCAATAGCCGGCGAATCCAAGAAAGTTTTTGTTCAAAACTCCCGCCGACTCCTTTACCACCCTCTTTATATTTCCAGTGCGCGGCAATCCCGTACTCAGCCGTCCGATGCATTTCCCACGTTCTGATCTGAATTTCAAAGGGTTCCCCATGTGCTCCGACAAGCGTTGTATGCAAGGATTGATACATATTCGGTTTAGGCATCGCGATATAATCCTTAAAGCGGCCGGGAAGGGGCTTCCACATCGTGTGGATGATTCCGAGCGCACCATAACAATCATTGACCGAATCAACGATAACCCGTATAGCCGTTAAATCATAAATCTCGCTCAGTTCTTTATTCTGGCTGACCATTTTCCGATAAATGCTGTAAAAATGTTTCGGCCGTCCGGCAATCTCGGCATGGATTCCGACCTCGCCTAAACGCTGCCGAAGCTGTTCAATGACTTCATTGATTTGGTCTTCCCGCTCGCGGCGCTTATAAGCAATACCTTCGGAAAGATCATGATATTCCTGCGGCTTTAAATAGCGAAAGGAGAGATCTTCCAGTTCCCATTTTATTCGGAAAATCCCCAGGCGATTAGCTAAGGGAGCAAAAATCTCCAATGTTTCCTGAGCAATTTCTTTTTGTTTCTCCGGGCTGTGATATTTTAAGGTTCTCATATTATGAAGCCGGTCTGCTAATTTAATCAAAATGACACGGATGTCTTTGGCCATCGCCAAGAACATCTTGCGAAGGTTTTCGACCTGCTGCTCAACCTTTGTCTTATAAGGAATTCGTCCAAGCTTGGTTACACCATCCACCAAGATAGCAACCTCGGGACCAAACTCCTTCTCAATCTCTTCGATCGTGCAAGGGGTATCCTCTACTACATCATGCAGCAAAGCAGCAGCTATTGTCGCTTCGTCCAGTTCCAACTCCAGGAGGATCTTTGCCACTTCGAGAGGATGCTGAATATAGTCTTCCCCCGAATTGCGAAGCTGGCCGCGATGAGCCTCTTCCGCATAATAATAGGCTTTTTCCACCAACTCCGCGCTCTGGGGAAAAACGTGTTTCAGTTTATCTAAGAACTCGCTTTCCGACATTCCTTGACTCCCTCTCTGCCTAAATATCCAAAATTTTAATATTGAACAAGCGAAAAAATCGGATAATTCCCGAGCTTTTCACGACCTCCAAGGTCTGTAAGCTCGATCAGGAAACCCATTCCGACAACCTCAGCCCCGGTTTTCTCGACGAGACGGGCCGTTGCCAGCATTGTTCCTCCTGTCGCTAATAAATCATCCACAAGGACAATGCGCTGACCGGGATGGAGGGCATCATCATGAACTTCTAAGGTATCTGTTCCGTACTCAAGCTCATAAGTTTCACCGACTGTCTTTCCCGGCAATTTTCCGGGTTTGCGTACGGGGACAAAACCCACGCCTAAAGCATAGGCCACAGGAGTCCCTAATAAAAAACCGCGAGCTTCCGGGCCAAGAATGAGTTCGGGATTCCACGGCCGAATCTGTCCGACTAACTCATCAACAGCCTCGCGATAAGCCTCCCCCTCTTTCAACAAGGTCGTGATGTCTTTAAAGGAAATACCGGGTTTGGGGAAATCTTCGATCACTCGAATTTTCGCTTTGAAATCCATGAATCTTCTTCCTTTCATTGTCTATTTTAATGTACACCCCGGAAAGGTTTCCCGTCAAAATTCAAAACTTCTTTTTCTCCAGCAAGTCTGTCCAAGATGTTTGGATAAACTCCTTAGCGAAAGAGCGTAAGTCCTCCCACGATCTCTTGCCGCTATGATAACGGAGAGAAGCATCCAAATCAAGTTTTTCCCGGGCAGGAATCCATTCAAGCTCAATATGTTCCGAACCGCCCAATATCTTAATTAAACCCAATTCTTCAAATATCTTGAGAGCTTCCCCCGGATCTGCTTTCCCCGGGGACTCGGGTATCCAGGAGAAACACGGAGATGGCCTTGCCTGTTTCGCCAGCCGGGCTAAAATACGATAGACCTGAATTAATTCTTCCCGGGTTTGGTAACCGGCCCTTCGCTGTAAATCCAATTCGGTTAACCGAGCCTCGGCGGCAGCCCAGGGCAAATGATAATACGCAATCTCGTCTCTAAGCCGAGTCCATTCTTCCCAACCGGACGGAAGTCCCAGAACAAGGATCATCCGCCAGGACTTGCCTTCCTTCGCGCTTGATGCCGAATCGTTTTGAAAAAAGTCCTCCAGAGAAGTCCATCTCGGCTGGGCCTGAAAACCATTCCAAACTAAAATGTCTGACCAGTCCTTCGACACAATCCCTGCGCTTTCCTGTAAAGCTTGGACCCATTGTTTCCTTTCTAAATTCCGCCAATCATAACCCTTCGATATATCGCCATTGGTGGCAGCTATTTCCGTTCTTCCTTTGACAATCTCAGCTTCGGCTTTTTCTCGTTCGCGGGGATCAGCCTGTTCCTCCCACACCGCATGAGCTTCAACGTCCTTGAGCATCATCTGAACTGCCCCGGGTCCTCGATAGGTATTCCAATCCAGTCCAAAGGTAACATCAACGCTCTGAATATTCCTTAGGTCATCAGCTGCTTCCCCCTTGCGGAAAGCAATTCCCTCACATTCCCCCTTTAAACCGAAATGACATTTAAGATGAGCTTTATCTTTTCCTACTGTATTCACCTCATATAGGGGGAATTGCGCTCCGGCCAAAACCGGACTTGGGTTGCCGAATCCGAAGGGCGCCATTTGCTCCAGTTGGGAGAGGAGAACCCCATCGATCTTTTCAAGAGGTATGAGGTGGTCCACTTTTACACGTTCGCAAAAAAGGTCTTCCGGATAATCCGCAGCCGCTTGATTTAATCCCTCGCGAAGAGCGGAAATATTTGAACATTTTAAGGAAAAGCCCGCTGCCTGGCTGTGACCGCCGAAACGTTCAAGGATAGCGGCTTGTCCACGAAGCGCGTTCAGCACATGGTAGCCCGAAATTCCCCGAGCCGAACCTTTAGCCTCTTCTCCCTCCTCCTTCATTAAATACACAGGACGATAAAAGCGCTCAACAAGCCGTGAAGCAACAATTCCGATAACTCCCGGATGCCAGTTAGGTGAGGAAAGAACAATCACACGAGGCAAAGGCTGCCCGTCAAGTTGGGCAAGGGCCTCCGCGAAGATTTCCTTTTCCGTAACCTGTCTGTCCGTATTTTCACGGCTCAAATAATGCGCTAATTCCCCGGCACGATCGGGTTTACCGGTTATGAGCAGTTCCAGACCCGCTTTGGCACTGTCCATCCTGCCGGCTGCGTTGATCCGCGGCGCAACCATAAAGGCGATCTGACCTGCCTTTAACGGTTTATTCCCCAAGCCGCATTCTTCCAGCAAAGCTTGCATTCCTACATGGACCGTTTGCTCCATCTGTTTTAAACCATAGGACACAATAATTCGGTTTTCATCAATCAGGGGCACAAGATCGGCAATTGTCCCTAAAGCAACTAAATCCATTATTTCAATTTCCGAAATGATGTCACCCTGGTTTCTGCCGGACTTTCTGTCGTGTTCAAGCAAAGCTTGGGCAAGCTTAAAGGCAACCCCTACTCCGGCAAGTTCCCGAAAAGGATACCCTGATTCCGGGACTTTCGGATTAAGAATCGCCCACGCCTCGGGTAAAATCTCCGGGGGTTCATGGTGGTCTGTCAGGATAACCTCAATTCCCAACTCCTTGGCATATGCGATTTCTTCGACAGCAGTAATCCCGGAGTCAACGGTAATGATCACTTTGACATTGGATTGCGATGCTTTCAAAATAGCGTCTTTATTGAGTCCATACCCTTCATCCATTCGGCTGGGTATATAGGCGACAGCCTGAAAGTTTAAATCTGTCAGCACTTTATAGAGCATGGCTGTACTCGTCACACCGTCAACATCGTAATCTCCGTAAATTAAGACTTTTTCATGATTGTGCCGGGCAAGAGTAAGCCGCTCGACCGCCTTTATCATATCATGAAACATCCACGGTGAATTTAAATTAAGCAGGGACGGCCTTAGAAAGTCCACCACCTGCTTAATTGTATGCAATCCCCTTCGTGCTAAAATATCGGCCACGATTGGCGAAAGTCCAAGCTGCGTTTGAATTATATCAGAAGCAAAGCCTGCATGCTGTGGTTTAATCCATATCTTATTCAAAATATCTCCCCCACAGCTCATTATAATCTACTTAGAAATCCGCTTGCAACAAATTCCTGCTCCTTATCTTTTAGAAATCAGAATTTCGTTATTTAAAGTTTTATGGCAAACAGCATGGCTCTCATCACAAACATTACATTTTCCGGGCTCATCTCCGCAAGGCTCCGCGTGAATCAAAATGTGCGTCCCCGGCAGTTTTTCCATAATTTCATGCTCGATCTTATCGCAAAGCTCATGTACAACATAGACAGATTCATACTTTGGAACAACTAAATGGAGATCAATATGCCGTTCTGCACCGGCACGGCGCGTTCTTAATTTATGGAATTCTACAAATTGACCTGCATAATTATCGAGTACTTCAAAAATAATCTTATATTCTTGAGGATCGATACGAACATCGACTAAGGGCATAAACGCCTCTTTCGTTAAATCATACGCTGCTTTAATGATCAAACTAGCGACAAACATGGCAATCAGCGGGTCGATTATAGTCCAGCCTGTAATTTTGATAATCAATAAGCCGATAAAAACCCCGATTGACGTAAGCACATCAGTACGAAGATGCAGCGCATCTGCTTCAAGTGCAACAGAATCCGTTTTCTTGGCCACTCTCATAAGGTTGGCAGAAACCAAGACATTCGCAGCCGCCGAAAAGCCCATGATGACAAGTCCCCAACCCAGATTATTAACCGTTACTCCTCCTGTTAATTTCCCGAAGGCTTCCTTGATGATTAATAGAGCGGCTACAAAAATAAGCATTGCTTCAATCGTCCCGGAAACATTTTCAATTTTTCCATGCCCATACGTATGCCGATCATCAGCCGGTTTACCCGATTCGCGCACGGCAAATAAAGCGATGACCGCTGCAATCAAGTCGATGCCTGAATGAATTCCTTCAGAAATAATACTGACTGATCCGCTCAAAAAACCAATCACGACTTTACCTGTCGTTAAAACGGAATTAGATAGAACTGAAATTGCCGCCGCTTTTGTTTTCTCTTGCATATCATAGCACTCCCTAAAATTAACGTTAGAACTGCTCAACCCATTTATAATACTCTTCTAAAGATATAAAAATGGGACTTCCTAAGGAAGTCCCACGGATTTCTCCGTTGCCCCAATAAGAAGGCCCAGCTGATGCCTGACATCATGTTATTGTATATGATACTTATATCAAAAATGAACCCGTCCGTCAATGTTTTTTTTAAATTTATTTTTATCTATTTTCATATATTTTTATTAAGTCAAACAAGAATATTCCCCCCAATAATCCAACCCAGTCCTATGACCGTTCTCCATACAGTTGGCGCAATTCCCCAGAAAATCTGTTTCTTCGTCATACGCGGCATTAACCCCGTACCCATAATCATAACCCAGGCCATTAAAGCAATTATCGGGGTTAGAAAGGTCCCTAAAACGACGAGACTGCTGATTCCCCCGGCTAAGCTCGCGATCAATTCACCCTCTCCGGCTTTTCGGCTTAAGTACACTAAGATAGCTGCTGCCCCGCTGACTCCAATCAATAAAGGGAATTCCCAGTTCCAAAAGTCTTCTGCTCTAATCCAGCCGATTAGACCCGACAAGATTACAGCCGATCCAATAATACCTCGAATTCCGGCCGCAATCGTCATGCCGGCTGCTAATAGAAGTAACCCCTCAAAGATGATCAGTTGCCAAAAAGCCAAGGCTGCGCCTCCTGTCAAAGATTGCCCTTCTCTATTCGTGTAAAGTCTGTATCTATTATCTCACGAGAAATAATTCTAATACGGTTTAAATTAAGCTTGTACTATATTGTCATTTTTTTCCTTTAATACATATTCTATATTAGTCTTTGATCTATCTAATGATTCTTACGAAGGAGGTTTTCTATATGTGGTGGGGTCGTTGGGGTTTCCCGTTCTTTCCCGGCTTTGGATTTTGGGGTTTCCCGTTCTGGGGATGGCGTCGTTGGTGGTGGTAATCTCTAATAGCTCATAATTTTGTGCACACTGAAAAAGGGGCTGTTTTGCGACAGTCCCTTTTTCAGAATTGTAAAATTTCCTTTATCGGCTATTTCGGGTTGACACTACATCTCTTTGGCGGGAATAGGACCACGGGACAGAGCAATTTTACCCGTACGGACGATTTCGATAATTCCGTAGTCTTTCAAAACCTCACAGAAAGCATCAATCTTGCTTTCTTCTCCCGAAAGCTCAATCACCATTGTTTCACGATTAACGTCCACAATCTTAGCCCGAAAAATATCGACAACATCAACAATATGTGACCGGAACTCGGCGCTGGCTTTCACCTTAATTAAAGCTAAATCCCTTTGAATGGAGTCCTTCGTTGTCAGGTCAACAATCTTAATGACGTCGATCAGCTTGGAAAGTTGATTGACGACCTGTTCTAATTCATTCTCATCCGCTTGGACAACAATCGTAATTCGAGTCGTATCAGGCTCTTCCGTATAGCCGGCGGCAATACTTTCGATATTGAAGGCACGGCGGCTGATAAGACCGGATATATGGGTTAAAACCCCGGGCTTGTTTTCAACAAGAACACCTAAAGTATACCTCATCACATTAACCTCCCATAATCATTTGATCTAGGCGGGCCCCGGCCGGAACCATAGGAATCACGTCCTCATCTGCCGGGATCTGAATATTGACGACGATCGGCCCCTTGGTCGTTAAAGCCTGTTCAAGAGCCGCTTCTAATTTTTCGGGTTGATCGACTTTTAATCCGGGAATTCCCATAGCTTCGGCAAGCTTTACAAAGTCAGCCTTTATCTTTAACGCGGAGTGGGAGTAATGTTCGTTATAAAACATTCTTTGCCATTGCGAAACCATACCCAAAACCTGATTGTTTAAAATAAATATTTTCACAGGTAAGTCCAAATCCGCAATTGTTGATAATTCCTGACAATTCATCATAAACCCGCCATCACCGGTTATTACAACCACAGGCCGGTCAGGGCATCCCACTTGAGCCCCTAATCCTGCCGGCACTCCATATCCCATCGTTCCCAGTCCCCCGGAAGTGAGGAAATGGCGGGGATGTTTAAACGTATAAAATTGAGCGGCCCACATCTGATGCTGACCCACATCGGTTACCACAATCGCTTCTCCTTTTGTCAAACGGCTTACCCTTTCGATAACGTCTTGAGGCATAACCTGACCCGGGCGATTCGTATAGCTTAAAGGTTTCTCCTCTTGCCAAATTTTAAGTTGATCTCTCCATTCGCTATTCTTATCGAGCCACTCTTCAGCAGGACGCTTGCGGACTTGCTCAAGCAAGGTCGGGATGGTCCAACGCAAATCGCCAACGACTCGCGTATTGGCGATAACATTCTTATTGATTTCTGCCGCATCGATATCACAATGGATAACCTTGGCCTTCGCTGCAAAATCTTCAACCAGCCCTGTTACGCGATCATCAAAGCGCACTCCGAATCCAAGCAAAACATCGCACTCTGTCGTAGCCATATTGGCGGCATAAGTCCCATGCATTCCGACCATACCTAAATTGAGTGGGTGATCGTCAGGTATACAGCCCAGGCCCATCAAGCTTGTAATGACAGGTATTTTCATGTATTCAATGAGTTCCCGCAATACCAAAGATGTATCCGATAGATTAACGCCGCCGCCAACAAAAATCAGAGGCTTCTTAGCCTTTGTTAAGATTTCAGCGACAGCTTGAACCACGTGCAGATCCCCTTCAAATACGGGATGATAACCTCTTAGGCTAATCTTTTCGGGATACTCAAAATCAAATTCAGCCGCGAATACATCCTTGGCAATGTCGATCAATACCGGACCCGGACGTCCTGTGCGGGCAATATAAAAAGCTTCCTTCATAATCTTTGGAAGTTCGTGAACATCTTTAACTAAATAATTATGTTTTGTTATAGGCGTAGTTATCCCCGTCACATCTGATTCTTGAAAAGAATCCCGTCCAATCAACGGAACAGCAACTTGACCCGTTATCACTACAAGCGGAACAGAATCCATATAGGCAGTCGCAATCCCAGTCACCAGATTCGTCGCACCGGGTCCGGAAGTAGCAATACAAACTCCCACCTTACCGGTCGACCGCGCATATCCATCCGCGGCATGGGCGGCTCCCTGCTCATGGCGGGTTAGAATATGGGGGAAATCCGCTTCATATAAAGCATCATAGAGCGTTAGAACAGCGCCCCCCGGATACCCAAAAACGATCTCAACACCCTCATTTTTCAGGCTTTCAATGACAGCCTGAGCTCCCTTCATCCTCATAAACGCCCTCCTTTTTACCTTTAATGTATTATAGTACACATTGGTATAAATTGCACTATATTAAATAAATAAAATTACAGAATATTTAAAGAAAACCCGGCTTCGCCGTGCCTTTTTAACACGCATCCAGAAAGGCGAAGTCGTTGGTTGCACTTATGCTGGAGGAAAGTATGCAACGAAGTTATACTTTCTGACAGTGAGAAAAAGGACTGCTGCCTCGTGCAACAGTCCCGCGTCAGGATTATTAAATCAAAATTAAATCCGTTTGTAATTCCGAATCAGGTATGTGATGGTTTTCTGCCTCGGGTCGATTTCATCCGAAGTTTAATCTCAACAAGAATCTGGCTGGCATTAAATACGGAGGAATAGGAACCAATAATCACCCCTATGACCATCGCCAGTGCGAAGGTACGTGTTGAGTCTCCGCCCAAAATCAAAAGTGCCAGCAAGGCAACCAAAACGGATGGAATGGTTTTCAAAGACCGGCCCATCGTTTGCCAGTTAGACTTATCCACCATATCTTCATAACTATCCCCTCGCTTCATGCGAGGCTCATTCTCCCGAATCCGGTCGAAAATAACAACGGTATCATTGATCGAAGAACCAAAGATCGTTAAAATGGCCGCAACAAAAGTTGAATCTACCGGCCACCAAAAAATTGAGAATATCCCTACGGTTACTAGGATATCATGGAACAATGCGGCAATTCCCGAAACGGCATAAGCCCATTGAAAACGAAACGAGATATAAATAAGCATCAAAATTGCGGCAACACCTAAGGCTAATAACGCGTTTCTAGTTAACTCTTTACCGATCGACGGACCGACTTTATCTTCTTTTAAGCTCGCCTTATCATAGCTTCCAACTTTATCCTCTAAAGCCGTCAGCATGGCATTCCGTTGATTTTCTTCGAAAGCTTCCGTTCTGATCAAGGCAATATTATCTCCGGTCAGCTGTACGCTTCCGCTTAGTCCTACGGATTGAAGGGTATCGGTAATCGCAGCTTGAGTAACCGGTTGATCAAAGGTTATTTCATACATCGAGCCCCCGGTAAAATCAACGCCCAAGTTCAGGCCCCGCGTAAACAGAGAGAACAGCCCTGCGACGAGAATTATTCCCGATATCGCAAAATACCAATATCTCTTTCTTACAATATTAAAGTAAAAAGGATAGTTCTTGACTTCTTCATAACTCCCGGGCTTAATTTCCGTGTTTGAAGGATTTTTTTCGGATATGTTCTTATCCGTTTTTGGCTTCCTAACGCCAAACCATTTCGTATCCATCTTCGGGTTGATGTGCACAATCCAACGAAGGAACGCACGCGTAAACGTAACTGCTGTGAATAAGCTGGCTATAATTCCAACACCTAACGTAATTGCAAATCCCCTAATCGAACTTGTCCCAAAGAAATACAAAGTAACAGCAGCGAACAGTGTCGTAATATTCGAGTCAAAAACGGCAAGAAAAGCACGGCTGAAACCTGCCTCAACAGCTGCGCGCAAGGACTTACCCAGCTTGAGTTCCTCTTTAATCCGCTCGTAAATAATAATATTCAAATCGACGGCCATGGCGAGGGTGAGGATAAGACCGGCTATTCCCGGTAGCGTTAAAACTGCACGGAAGCCCTGCAGCACCCAAAGGTTGATGAGTATAAGTAAAATAAGAGAAAGATCGGCAACTATACCCGGCAGCCGATACATTGCAAGCATAAAAATGAAGATAAATGCCAATCCAAAAGCACCTGCATAAAGGCTCTTGTTCAAAGAATCCACACCGAGAGATGCTCCGACTTGACGTTTTTCAACAATGGACAAGCTCACCGGCAATGCACCGGAACGCATGAGAACCGCATAATTCGCAGCATCTTCTAAGGAAGAATAACCTGTAATTTCGGCTTGCCCGTTGGCAATCGGCGTATTAACCCGGGGATTTTGAAGCAGCTTATCATCGAGATAGATTCCCATTTGTTGTCCCACAAGCCGTGTTGTGGCATCTGCGAATTTATTGGCTCCCGCAGCTGAGAAGGTTAAATTAACGACAAAACCGCCTTGTTGATCCGTGGCGGCACGGGCATCTTTCAAATCTGATCCTTCGACCAACACATTGCCCTGGGGATCGCGGAACGTTAATTTTGCCGTTGTTTTCAAAATATCGACTGCTTTTTCCGGATCTTGGACTCCCGCAAGATCGACAATAATCCGCTTGTTGGGCAGATCAGTCTGGACAATGGGTTCAGACAAACCCATTTCATTAACCCGTTTTTCGATTACGGATTTAGCGTTGTCCATGTCTTCATTGGTCACTTCAGCCCCGGTCTCACCGGGTTCAGCTTGCAATATCAAATGGACCCCGCCGCGCAAGTCAAGTCCCAACGGAATTCCTGTTTTGGGATCCGTAAGGGGCTGAATTGAGAAAACACAAGCTACAGCCAATAGCAAAACGGTTGCTATCAGCTTAATGATACTTCCCCTTTTCATTTTATTCCCTCCCTGTTCTTTTGCCTGGGACTTGCCCACGACAGAATTTATTATAGGTCAGGCTTGTCCTAGTGTCAATTAGAGCAGCTTGACTTCATTGATCTTGAGTTCAAAACGCGTTTCCAGAAAGCTTGCCGCTTTACGGCATAATAGCATACGGGCTAAAAATATTTCAAAATAATCAAGAACCGGACAAAGCTCCGTATTGATCGTGATTTCCAGGGCGATCCTTTCCTTTGGATAAACACGAAGGAAAGAACGCTCCACTGCATAATTGACACGGTCGTGGATGTCAAAGGTTGCCGGATCGGGATTACGCACACGCGAGCGGTGAACATCCGATTTATCGGCGAGGATTAGGGCTGCCGATACTTCATTGACGGGATGACCGTCTGTTTCATCGTGATTGCCAATGGCCCCAATAATAATGGCTATCTCCTCCGGGGACATCCCCTTGCGTTCTAATATATGTGAAGCCATAATTGCTCCCGTCTGGGCATGGCCGACTCGGTTTACCGCATTGCCAATATCATGGAGATATCCGGCAATTGCTGCCAACTCACAGGTTCTTTGCGGATAATCCAGCTTCTCTAAAATATTCAAGGCAATATGAGATACCAAGCCAACATGCCGTAATCCGTGTTCGGTAAATCCTATTGCCCCCAGGTGCCGATTTCCGCCCTCTATATACCCCTGAACAATACGATCTTCTTTAAGATCGTCTATTGTAAGCTTAGCCATGCCCTTGTCCTCCCTCACTGCTGCAAATTCAGTCAAAACGGGGCTGTCGCCAAACAGCCCCGTTTTCGTGCGTTCATAATTATGGACTATTGCAAAAGACCCAAAGCTATACAACCATAGGTTTTGCGACAGCCCCCCTTAAACATTATTAAGTCTCATTTGCTGCTTCAGATTCTTCCTTAGCCGTTTCTTCCTCAGAAGTATTATTGGAGTCATCTTCATTTTTCGTTTTTACCGGTTTATTCTTATCTGCCTTTTTATCCTTTTCAACGGTAATTTCACGATTTTCAACGCTGGCGATTCCATTCTTGGTTACTTCGATCTCAACTTTATCAGCGATCTGTACCATCACGGACTTTTCTTTGACTTTAGTGATCTTACCATAGATTCCGCCTGCGGTGATCACCTTATCCCTTACGCGCAGACTGCTGAGCAAGGCTTGACGTTGCTTTGCTTGTTTTTGCTGGGGACGAATCAATAGGAAATACATAATCCCAAAAAATACTACAAAATAAAGAATCATTGTTACGGTAGAATTATTCATATGAAGTCCTCCTTAATTAAGTTTAGGCTATTTTCGATATTCCTCACTAATGTGGAAAATCCTTCTTAAAAGAACGCAGCAGAAGATCATTCGTCATAACCATAGTCTGTAAAGAACTTCCGGCGGTATTCCGGTAAACGTTCTTCAGCAATTGCCTGACGGATCTCTTTCATCAAAGTTTGCAGGAAGTGAATATTATGTATACTCATTAGGCGTAAACCGAGAATCTCATCCGCTTTTAACAAATGACGGATATAGGCTCTTGAATAATTGCGACAGGCGTAACAATCACAAGTCGGATCGATGGGCGTAAAGTCATGGGCAACCGATGCATTTCTTACAACAAGCTTCCCATAACGCGTCATCGCCGTGCCGTTACGCGCAATTCGTGTTGGCAAGACACAGTCAAACATGTCAATTCCGCGGATTACGCCCTCGATTAAAGCATCGGGAGAACCTACTCCCATCAAATATCGCGGACGATCCTTCGGCAGCAAGGGCACTGTGTAATCCATGACCTCATACATGAGTTCTTTCGGCTCACCGACGCTCAGTCCCCCAATGGCATACCCCGGCAAATCAAGGTCTGTAACTTCGGCTGCGCTTTGTTTGCGGAGTTCCTCAAACATGCTCCCCTGCACAATGCCGAAAAGGGACTGGCGGTCTGTCGTTGTTAATGTATCTTTGCACCGTTTTAACCAACGTGTCGTTCGCTCTAAAGATGATTTTGCATATTCGCGGGTGGCGGGATATGGCGTACATTCATCAAAGGCCATGACAATGTCTGAGCCTAAAGCCATCTGAACCTGTGTTGCAATTTCGGGACTCAAAAACTGCCGCGAGCCATCGAGATGGGAACGGAATTCTACGCCTTCATCCGTTATTTTTCGCAAATCCCCGAGGCTGAATACCTGAAAACCGCCGCTATCCGTAAGAATCGCACCGTCCCAATGCATAAAAGAGTGCAGTCCTCCCGCTTCGCGGATAAGTTCTTGTCCCGGACGGAGAAACAAGTGATACGTATTGCTGAGGATAATACCGGAGCCGGTATCCTTTAACTCTTCCGGGGTCATGGTTTTAACCGTAGCTTGTGTCCCAACCGGCATGAAAACCGGTGTATCGAATACTCCATGCGGAGTGTGAAGTTTCCCCAGACGTGCTTTCGTTCGGGTATCTTCTTTTAAAACTTCTAAACGTACCGCGGGCAAATGGTTCACATCCATTTCTGTTTAATACCTTACATTATACGGGCAATTGGCAAGAAGTACAACTTTTGGCAAAACGATTTACAAAATGATCATCGCATCACCGAAGCTATAAAACCGGTAGCGTTCCCGCACGGCTAATTCATAGGCTTTCATGATCAAGTCTCGCCCTGCCAAAGCGCTGACAAGCATGACCAAGGTTGATTTCGGAAAATGGAAATTAGTAATAAGGGCATCGACAACCTTAAAAGAATAACCGGGGTAGATAAAAATATCGGTCCACCCTGCTCCCGCTTGAATCAATCCATTCACCTGACCCACCGATTCGAGCGTACGTGTGGCTGTCGTACCAACGGCAATCACGCGCCTGCCTTCTTTTTTAGCCCGGTTGATCCGCTCGGCTGCTTCCGGGGTAACACGATAATACTCGGAATGCATCTCATGTTCCTCAATCTTTTCCACTTTTACGGGTCTAAACGTTCCCAGTCCGACATGGAGCAGGATCTCGACGATTTCAATTCCCTTTTGCCGTAACTTCTCCATCAGCTCCGTCGTAAAATGCAGTCCTGCCGTGGGTGCTGCCGCCGAACCACTCTCTTTAGCATACACCGTCTGATAACGTTCCTTATTTTCAAGCTTTTCCGTAATATAGGGAGGCAGAGGCATGTTCCCCAGCTCATCGAGAACCGCCTCAAAAAGTCCTTCATAGGAAAAGCGAATTTTTCGATTGCCATCCGGCAGGATTTCCAATAGCTCGCCCATGAGTTTTCCCCCGCCAAAACTGACCCGTTGTCCCACTTTCAGACGCTTGCCGGGTTTAACCAATACTTCCCAAACATCCCGTTCCACGCGTTTTAAAAGCAGACATTCAATATGAGCCCCGGTTCCTTCCTTCTCTCCGATTAAACGGGCGGGGATAACCCGGGTGTTATTGACAACCAAAACATCCCCCGGCTTGAGCAAGTCCGGCAGCTCATGAAAAATATGATGCTCAATTTCACCGCTTTGGCGGTTAACAACCATTAACCGCGAGGAATCTCTGGGTTCAACAGGGTGCTGAGCGATAAGCTCTTGAGGCAGATAATAATCGAAATCTGATATCTCCACACTGATTCTCCTTTAATCTTGAATCCTTACTGTTGCGCAAGGTCAGTATTATCATAATAATAGTTGAGGATTTCCCGATAGCTGTAACCCAGTTGGGCCATATGATATGCCCCCCACTGGGACATTCCGACTCCATGCCCCCAACCTCGCCCCCAAAAGATAAATATTCCCTCAGAAGACGGAAATTCACGAACGCCAAGTGAGGAGCTCAGAACTCGATCTAAGCGAGGACCTGAGTGTATCGCTGCATCCCTATTTATCAGCTGCGGCTCGATCAATAGTTTCCATTGGCTGGGCTGTCCGGGCATATATGGCCCTCGGGTCTCTGCTTGCCCCGGAACTTTCTGGACCTCAAAAAGGCTTCCTAAGAAAGCCTCACTATGAATGGGATGGCCAAAGGGATAAAAAGCTTGAACAAAAGTTCGTCCCGGGATCTCCTTTGATTTTCCTTTTAGATCGGTCATCCTAACCTTTTTTACTCTACCGGATGGGTATTTGTCAAGTTGAATCTCTTGAATCGGGTCAAGCTGAAAGGTCTTGCCGAGTTCATCTGCACTAATAATGAAACGCCATTGATCAGCCGCTCCGCCCATTCCCATCGAGAAAGGGTCGGGATGAGAAGAAAAATGAGGATCTCGATTGCTCCAGACATTCTCCGCTTTTTCCGTAAAACCGCCATTATGGGATGAGTATAAAGCATCGATCGGAAGCCGGGTCTGATTGTCAACCAATATTTCTCCTTTTGTCGCGGCAATCGCTTTCGAGGCTTGTCCTTCAACCTCTTTGCCGAGATACGCCTGATCATAATCCGGGTAATCCGTAATTTGCGAGGCCGTTTGCAGTTTTTTGACGAGATAGGTTCGTGCCGCCACGGCTTGAGCTTTTAAGGCTTCTAAACCATCCTGTGCCCAAGCATTGCTCATCTCGATCGGTACAACTCCTTTAAGATATTCCTCCTGATCAATAAGGTTAATCAATGACCAGTGATCTCCTTTCCAGCTCAGGAGCAGGCTTCCGCGATAGCGAACCGCCTTTCCGTCGGGAGTTTGAACTTTAAATACGCCATTGGAATCGAGGGTACGCAATTCGATTTCCGCACCCCGCCAGATTTCAAACGGTTTATCTTCTAACCGAAAAATCGGTGCAAATCCTCCCCAACCGCATTCAAACGAAGAACCGGAGGTACATGCCGTTTCTTTGGTCGGTACCGTCAGCTTCCCACCGGTCTTTTCGTTAACCACTATCAGTCGATAGTTCCCCGCTTCAATGGATACTCCCAGCCAACCCGCATCTTTAAAATTCCATACCAGTTCAACCGGAATTTCTCGAGCGATACAAGGCTTAGCATTCATGAAGGCTAAAAAAAATATAAAGAGCACCGTCAAGATGCACTTTTTTAAGGAGGACAATCCGTTCCCTCCTGGTAAGTAAGGCAGCATCCGGAACCACCTCTTTTCCCGTTTAAGAACAGATTACCCTATTTCTTTTATCTTATTCTTCCAAAGGCTTTACTTCTTGTGCTTGAGGATACGGAATACCTAAATGTTCATAGGCTAAGGCCGTAGCCACTCGTCCCCGGGGTGTGCGCTGTAAAAACCCCTTTTGCAGCAAGTAGGGTTCAACTACGTCCTCAATGGTTTCGGCTTCTTCACCGATTGTTGCGGCCAGAGTATCCAACCCTACCGGCCCCCCTGCAAACATATGGATAATCGTATTAAGCGTATTGTGGTCAATTCGATCCAGTCCGGCGGGATCTACTTCAAGACGATCCAAAGCCTTGCGAGCCAGTTCTGCGGTGACCACGCCATTATCCCAGACTTGAGCGTAGTCACGGACCCTTTTCAGCAAGCGATTCGCAACCCTCGGTGTTCCGCGGGAACGCTGGCCGATTTCTGCCGCCCCATCCGCAGTGATCTCAAGATACAATATGCCGGCAGCCCGCCGTACGATCTCAATCAGATCTTCCGCCTCATAAAATTCTAAACGGCTGATTACGCCGAAACGATCCCTTAAAGGAGAAGCTAACTGACCGGCCCGTGTCGTCGCTCCAACCAAAGTAAAAGGAGGCAGAGTCAGACGAATCGAACGAGCACTGGGTCCCTTGCCGATCACAATATCTAAGCAACCATCTTCCATAGCCGAGTATAAAATTTCTTCCGTCGTCCGGCTTAAGCGATGAATCTCATCAATAAATAAGACATCCCGTGGTTCCAAGGCTGTTAGGATAGCCGCCAAATCTCCGGGTCTTTCAATGGCAGGTCCGGAAGTTGTTCGGATATTTACTCCCATTTCTTGAGCTATAATATTGGCTAAGGTCGTTTTACCCAAACCGGGCGGTCCGTATAGCAAAACATGGTCCAACGCTTCCCCACGGGCTAAAGCCGCTTGGATAAAGATCTGCAGGTTATCCTTAACCTTATGCTGCCCAATATAATCTGCCAGCCGGTGCGGGCGAAGGACTTCTCCCTCAAAATCTCCCGGTATTTCCTGCGGAGATACCATACGTTCTTCCATGCCGATTTTCCTCTTCCTTTACCATTATTTCGGAGCAGCGATTGCGCGCAAGGCTGCCTTTACCTGTTCTTCAACCGTTAACTCGCGATCCTCCGTCTGAACCTGTGCTAACGCCTTTTGGGCTTCCTCAGCACTAAAACCCAAAGCTAACAAAGTCTCCTTAGCTTCCGATTGGATCGGTGTTTCTTCTAACGAGAGGTATGCTTCACCGCTTTTCGTCTCTGCTTTTCCTTTGAATTTCTCCCGTAATTCAAGAACAAGGCGCTGTGCGCTCTTTTTACCGATTCCGGGAACCTTCGTCAGCATCGTCAGATTCTCTCCGGCAATAGCACTTTGCGCTTGGGCCAAGCCTAAAGTGGAAAGGATTGATAGAGCGGCTTTCGGACCGATTCCCGAAACAGTAAGCATTTGAAGAAATGTTTCCTTTTCGGCAAGCGAGGAGAATCCATAAAGTGAAAGTTCCTCCTCCCTTAAAACAAGATGAGTATAGAGCACAACTTCTTGCCGCGGATGAAGCTTCGCTAATAATCCGAGAGGCACTATGACCAAATACCCTGTCCCTTGAACATCAAGAACAAGCTTATCCGTCTGTATCTCCCAAACCTTTCCGCATAGCATCCCAATCATTTAATTTCCCCCATCCGATTCAGCAAATGGACACTATGAGCATGACAGATGGCAATCGCAAGCGCATCTGCAGTGTCATCCGGTTTGGGAATCTCATTTAAACCCAGCAGCGCACGCACCATCTGCTGAACCTGCTTTTTATCAGCCTTACCATATCCTACAACAGCCTGCTTCACCTGAAGAGGTGTATATTCATACACCGGAATTCCCGCTTGGGCAGCCGCAAGCAGAACAATTCCGCGAGCCTGCCCTACCGAAATAGCCGTTGTCGTATTGCGATTGAAAAAGAGTTCTTCTACGGCAATATGATCAGGATGATGCTCCTCAACAAAAGCTTGCATTTCCTGATAAAGCATCAATAGTCGTTCCGACATCGGGATATGTGCCGGCGTCCGCCAAGATGCATATGTAATGGGCATTAAGCGATTCCCTTGTTTTTCAATTAAGCCATAACCCATTATCGCTGTTCCCGGATCTATTCCCAGTATCTGCATAGCCGCCTTCCTTTCATAGAGGAGCATTCGACAGGAAAGCGTGGGATTCCTGTTTTCCACGAAAGGAAACGGTGCCCGCCTGAGCACCGTTCTTTTTACTCCCAATCTTACTACAATAATTTATGCACTCATTCTATTCTAAAGCTTCATCCGTCTATTCTAAATCTTCATCTGAAAGGGAATCCGCAAGCTCAAAGTTGGCATAAACACCTTGTACATCATCATGATCTTCTAAGGCATCCATTAAACGGATCATTTTCTTGGCTTGTTCCGGATCGGCAATTTCAACCGTATTCTGAGGAACTTGGTTGACAATGGCTTCCGAGACAGGAACTTTTTGCTCCAGCAGGGATTGTTGAACCCCTTCTAAATCTTCTGCAGCAGTGTAAACGAGATAATTCTCCCCATCATTATCGATATCTTCTGCCCCGGCTTCTAAAGCCATAAGCATAAATTCATCCTCAGAAAACTCCAGATCCTCGAGTGGGACGGTTAATTGTCCTTTTTCGTTAAACATCCAATTAACGCTTCCCGTCTCCCCGAGATTTCCCCCATTTTTAGAGAAAATGTGGCGCATTTCACCCGCCGTTCGATTCCGATTATCGGTTAGAATATCAATCATTACGGCAGCTCCGCCCGGGCCATAACCCTCATAACGAAGTTCTTCATAGTTGGCGCCCTCACCGTCACCGTCACCCTTTTGAATTGCACGCTTAATATTGTCATTGGGCATATTCGCCGCTTTTGCATTATCAATTGCAATTTTCAAACGGAAATTATTGTTTGGGTCACCCCCGCCTGCACGAGCGGCTACAATAAGCTCACGTCCAAGCTTTGTAAAAATTTTACCCTTTTGAGCATCCGATTTTGCTTTTTTATGTTTAATATTTGCCCATTTAGAATGTCCTGACATTAGAAAGTCCCCCTTAATTAGTTCAAAAATCATTTTAACATATACTTTTTTAAGGTGTAAAGGGAGTTACTCCTTTTTTTGTTCTACTCTCTGCTCTACCTCATTCACTAAACTTTCAACATAATGGGGCAACGGAATTCGGTTCGTCCCGATGATTCGAATATTCCCTCTCTGAATAGGAATTAAAATCTTTTCAGCTTTGCTTAGCGAGAGTGCTGCGGCAATTGCCGGTGTAATCTCACCCAATAACCCATACACTGTCATAATTGCAAAAGATCCAATAATTAAATCGACTCGATCAGCGTTAAAACAGATTGCGGATTCTCCGGATGCTCCTTCGGTTGCGCCCGCTCGCAACATCGCTCCTGTAGCTAGGGCATTTGTACCTAAAGCCAGGATTTCCAGTTCAGGCATCCGTTTCCGCAACTGCTCAACAATGTGTTTTCCTATACCTCCACCTTGTCCATCAATTACCGCTACCCGCAATTGTGCCCCTCCTTAATCTGATCAGGTCTAATCTATAATTCATTCTACACGTCATTTGGCTAATCCACAATCCTCAAATAAACTTAAGATTCTGACTATTAAAAAAGGGCTGGTAAAACCTTGCGTAATAGGTTACAATCAAATTGTGAAAGCACCAAGTTTCACAACTCAACTAGTGTATAGCACTGGTTACCTTCTCATCTCACTCCTCCTCAATCTAACCCCTCTGCTCTATGCCCAACTCCGTTGGGCTATTTTTTTTAATCCTTTTACCCTGAAGTCGTTTTTAAATTTACGAATGAATATTTTAAGTTGAATAAGGGCAATTTAATATTGCTTCCCTATTTATTTTCTTTTTTTAACTCTGCCCACAACTGTTTTTGAAAAGGAGGAAGGTCAGATGAGCCGTAACAAGCCAGAGGTTCCAGAATCCGAGAAACAGTTAGATTCACTTAAGTGGGAGGTTGCTGAGGAACTCCACCTCGACGATGACATTCAGGAAAAAGGTTTTGAAAATATGACAACGCGCGAGGTAGGAAAAATCGGCGGCAATATGGTCAAAAAGATGGTTGAGTATGCCGAAGAACAAATGGCATATGGTGCAGACATCAACGATTAAACGGTTGAATTACGATTGTAAGGATTTCATGACGGCCATCACGAAATCTTTGCTATGAAGTGACTCTTTTATGAGCACTTACACTGAGGAGCGGGCAATAGCCCGCTCCTCAAATTATTTGTCCATTATACTCCATTTAAAACTTGTAATTTTGCTTTTTCTTCTTCAACCAAAAAGCGCCTTAATACTTTTCCTACCGCGGTTCGTGGCAGATTTTCGCGAATTTCGATTTCTTTGGGTATTTTAAAGGCAGCTATCTCACCTTTTAAGAAGTTCAAGATTTCTTCGATTGAAACCCCGCGTCCCTCTTTTAAAACGACATAGGCTTTAATTTTTTCACCCCAATATGAATCAGGGATACCTGCACAGGCAACCTCCTGAATGGAAGGATGTTTATATAGGACTTCCTCCACCTCACGCGGGTATACATTATACCCCCCGGAAATAATCATATCCTTTTTCCGATCTACGATATAAACATATCCTTCTTCATCCATTTTTGCCAGATCACCGGTGTGAAGCCACCCACCTCTCAACACCGTCTGGGTCTCCTCCGGTCTTTGCCAGTAACCCAGCATAACCTGCGGTCCTGATACGACAAGTTCACCGACTTGATTCGGTGCTAAAACATGTTTTCCGGTTTCTATATCAACAATTTTAGCTTCTGTATTCGGCCCTGCAATTCCAATAGATCCTACCTTTACTCGTGTCAATGGATTGATATGGGTTACAGGTGAAGCTTCCGATAGTCCATATCCCTCAACTAAACGTGCCCCTGTCAGCTCCCCAAACTTGATGGCAACTTCAATGGGCAACGGTGCGGAGCCGCTTATACAACCTCGAAGTGATGAAAGATCGTATTTCTTAATATGAGGATGGTTAATCAGAGCAACATACATCGTCGGTGCTCCCGGGAAGAGTGTCGGCCGCTCGGTCGCTATCTGCTGCATAACCTCCTCCGGATCAAATTTAGAAAGAAGGACCATTGCACTTCCGGAAAGAATCGCCAAGTTCATTCCCACGGAAAGGGCGTAAATATGGAACAGCGGGAGAACAATCATAATTTTCTCCTGTCCTTCTTTTCCGTGAAGCCACTCCCAAATCTGCAGCGCATTAGCCACGAGATTCGTGTGTGAAAGCATAACTCCTTTCGATGTCCCCGTTGTCCCCCCTGTATATTGTAAAACGGCAGGATCACGTGCCGCATTGATTTGGGGCCATGGAGCTTCATTATTTCCTTTATCCTCCCGGATAAGCTTGGGCAAATCGAGGATGCCCTCTGATTCCTTCATTCCCATAGCTAATAAACCATCGATGATAATATGCTCAAAGCCTACTTCCTTTTGAATCGCTTGGAGCCTAGGTAATAATTGAGGAATCGAAATTATCGCTGTTGCCTGGGCATCGGACAGTTGTGCTTTGAGTTCGTTCTCCACATACATGGGATTGGTCTGAACAACAATACACCCCAACCGCATCAAGGCAAAGAAGGAGATAACCCAGTGAGCGCTATTCGGCATATCAATGGAAACGCGATCCCCCAATTTGATCCCTCTTCGACTCAGGGAAAACGCCAGACGCTCAACCGCTTGGTCCATCTCTTCGTATGACCAGGTTTTTCCGTTAAAAATAAGTGCGGGTTGTTTAGGATATTTTCGTACCGATTGTTTAAACATCTCCAGTAAACTCACGTTAGGGATCTCAATGTGTTTTCTTACACCCGGCTCATAAAAGGCCTGCCAAATCGGATAGCTCATCTCTCTTCCTCCTCTAAACGTTCCCAACTCACTTAGTTACAATAGTTATACTCCAAATATTCTAAATACTCTATCAATTCGTCTTGAACTGTTGTTTTCATCCTTCCAATGGTTCGCATGACCATGGGAATTGACTTCTGCTTCACTGTTTTTTAAGATAGAGGGTGTGCTTATTGATAAAATAAAAGGAGTGCCTAAATGAGTATATTAAATGTTGAAAACGTTTCCCACGGTTTTGGCGGCCGTCAAATTCTTGAAGATGCCTCTTTTCGCCTGCTTAAAGGAGAACATGTGGGATTAGTGGGAGCTAACGGTGAAGGCAAATCCACCTTTTTAGATATAATTACCGGCAAACTTATCCCTGACAGAGGGAAGGTTGAATGGTCCAATCGTGTGACAGTCGGCTATTTAGATCAGTATAGCGTTTTAAATAAAGGAAAAAGTATCCGCGATGTTTTAAAGGAAGCGTTTCAATCCATGTTTGAATTAGAAAAGGAAATGCTGCACCTTTATGATGCAATGGGTTCTGCCGGTGAAGATCAGCTGACAAAAATGATGGACGAGGTCGGTGAAATTCAAACGATTCTCGAGTCAAATGGCTTCTATTCCATTGACGCCAAAATTGAGGAAGTCGCCAATGGCTTAGGTTTAGGTGAAATCGGCCTGGACAAGGATGTTACGGATTTAAGCGGGGGGCAGCGAACCAAGGTTTTATTAACCAAACTTCTGCTTCAAAACCCAACTATTCTTTTATTAGATGAGCCGACCAATTACCTGGATGCGGAACACATCCAGTGGTTAAGCCGTTATTTGAAAAACTATGATAATGCCTTTATCTTAATCTCTCATGATATTTCTTTTCTGAATGACGTCATCAATGTGATTTATCATCTTGAAAATGCAACGCTTACTCGGTATACCGGTAATTATGAAGAATTCACCCAACTCTTAGCCCTAAAAAAGGAGCAGGAATTAAAAGCCTACGAAAAACAACAAAAAGAAGTCGATCGCCTCGAGGATTTCATCGCCCGTAATAAAGCCAGAATCTCTACGACCGGCCGAGCCAAAAGCCGTCAAAAGCAACTTGATAAAATGGAGATTCTTGAAAAACCCAAAGAAAAGATTAAACCGATATTCAAGTTTCATGAGGCTCGTACTCCGGGACGGGTGATTTTTGAAGCGAATAATTTAATCCTCGGTTACGATGAGCCGTTAACCCGCCCCATGAAGCTTAAGCTGGAACGCGGGCAAAAAATCGCCATACGCGGCGTGAACGGCTTAGGTAAAACAACACTCTTGAAAACCTTGCTGGGAATTCAACCGCCCATCAGCGGTCAAATTCAGCTCGGTGATTATCTATTCCCGGGATATTTCGAACAGGAGTCTTCTTCACATAACACCAATACTCCGCTTGAAGAAGTATGGTCTGAATACCCCGGGCTTACCAACGCGGAAGTCAGGCAAGCGTTGGCTCGCTGTGGTCTTACTAATGAGCACATCTCCAGTAAAATGATGGTTCTTAGCGGGGGTGAAAGTGCGAAGGTTCGGCTTTGCAAACTCATGCTTAAAGATGTCAATTGGCTGGTTCTTGATGAACCCACAAACCATCTTGACATTGATGCAAAAGAAGAATTAAAAAATGCCCTTAAAAAGTTTAAGGGCACCATTCTTCTCGTTTCACATGAACCCGAGTTCTATGAGGATTGGGTATCCGACGTTTGGAATCTTGAACAGTGGACAACTAAGATCGTTTAAGTCCTATTCCCACGAAAAACATCAAGCTCGATGATTTCCCGATACAGCTCTTTCTGACGATCGGCCAAAAAGAAACTATCCTTCATCGAAACCCGTTCAGTATTGCGCAAATTATTGATGCGTTGGGCGGAAATTTCCAGGGTAATCAACTGCTCATGGTTATCCTGGTTATCTAAGCTTTCAGCGGTATTAAAACTTTCGGCTATTGTTTCCCCTTTAGGCCCAAAAACAAGTGCCCCGCCGCTGAATTCTTGCCCCCGATTATTTGCACCTACAAGGTTACAGGCTGCAAGATAAACGGAATTATCATAAGCTCGGGTTCCAAGATAGCGCTTCCAAATCTCTTTACGATCCCCTGCAACAACCGGAGATGCATGGGGAGCAAAAAGCAGTTCAGCCCCTTTCAGAGAATAGATTGTCGCCATTTCCGGAAAATGCCAATCCCAGCATATGCCTACGGCAAACCGGACTCCCTTCGCCTCGAATACCGGGAACTCAGACCCGGGCATAAAATACGCTTTCTCACTTCGACCCAGATGAACTTTTCTGTAAACTGCGGGATCCCGATTAGGATAAATAATGATCTGTGATAAGTACGGTTTTTGACCTCGCTCTGTTTTTTCAACCATCCCTACAAGCAAAATAAGATCTAAATCTGATGCACATTCTTTCAGTTCTCTAATCTCTTGACTGTCAATCGTATTCCCTATTTCAAGAGCGTCTTTAGGGGAATAACCATGAAGTGCACTCTCGGGAAAACAGAGCATCTTGACTCCTTGTTTTGAAGCCTTTTCTGTCCAATGCAATATTTGTTTAAGATTTTTACGGGTTTCTCCCACTTTAGCTTCCAGTTGAACTAGACCTATTCGTATATCTTCCTGCATTTAATCCCTGCTTTTCATTATCCGACTTTTGTATCCTTGTCCTTGGCTTTATCGTTCATTGAACAATAATCTTTAGACATAATATCGGAAAGAAGTTTATGATCCTGTAATAAATTAATAAAATAGCGCTCATCCTTCGTTTGGGCGGTCTGCGAAAGCGTCAAAATATTTAAGGGCCTGTAAACGGGTGAATCCTGGATCCTTAAGGCTTTGAATATTCTTTGATCACACTCGCGGGCTACAGTCAAAGCCGATATAATGGTTACCCCTAAACCGGCATAAACCACCTGTTTTATAGCTTGGGTACTCCCCAATTCCATCGTGATATTAAGCTGCGATGGATCAAGCCCTCTTTCCTCTAAGGCTATTTCCATGACTTTACGCGTACCTGAACCGACCTCCCGTGTTATCAGGCGCTCATGGGATAACTCTGCTAATGTAATACTATTCCGGCTGGCCCAGGGATGAAAATAGGGAACAACCACAACCAACTCATCTTGCCAGAATTTATGGAGAACAAAATCCTTATGATCCGGCTCAGGTCCCTCTATCAAGCCAATATGTAGTTTTCTTTCGAGAACATCTTGATCGATAGATACCGTATTGGCGATCTTAACTTTGATATCAATATCGGGACGTTTTTGATAAATATACGCAAGAATATGGGGGAGTATATATTCGCCGATGGTTAATGTCGCCCCCAGACAAATTACCCCGCGCTTATCCTCATCCAGAGCACTCACCTGTTGCTGAGTATCATCGAGAATATTTAATATCGCCTGGACGCTATCATAAAATACTTTTCCGGCTCGGGTTAAACTTACGCCCTTGTTCGTCCGATCAAAAAAACGAGCATTATACTGATTCTCAAGATTTTGGATCTGCAGACTTATGCTTGGCTGACTCATATGCAGTTTTTTAGCGGCAAGCGTTATATTCTGAGTTTCCGCAACCTCCTTAAAAACAAGTAATTGTTGCTCGAACATAGATTGCACTCTCCTTCCGTATTTATAATATTTACGAATTTCGGAGTTAAATGGCAATACAAGTCTTGTTTATTATACCATAAAATACGTAAAAAAGCCTTCTAATAAAAGCCTTGTTACGTTGCGTTTCATCTTGTCCACTTATGACTTAAGGGGGAAACTCAAATGAGTCTCCCCCTTAGCTTCCGGAAAGATATTTTAGAAAACACCTTGCCAGTAATTACCCAAAACGAGTACAGAGAGTATATAACCGAGAGGTACGTTCACCAAGACACCTATTGTAAAGGTTGCCCACGGTTTCCACCCGGTAGAAGCAAGCTCTTTGAAACGAGTCGTTAAACCAATGCAAAGGAATGTGAAAGCAAATGCCCAAGATCTTAACTGTTTAATAGGTCCGATGATATTTTTATCAATGGAACCGGAAGCTGCTGCATCCGAAGCAGCAACAAGAATTGTCACAATAATTGAAGCGACAAAGAAACCGATTACAAATTTGGGGAAACGATACCAGATATCCATACCACTCGGTTTTGTGCCATCTTCTCTCTTTTCCCATTTCGTAATTGAAATGTAGGCCATAACAAAACACCAAACTCCGACGAACATATCACGGCCTACAACCTTCATCAAGGTGAAGGTTGTAAGTGCCTGATCACCAAGTGTTGCAGCCGCAGCTACACCGGCAGCATCCGCAAATTCAGAGGTGCCAATCCATGCCCCACCGGGTCCGGCAGGAATACCAAATGCCTTAATAATAGCGGGAAGCAGGAATACCATGATCATCGCGTAAACGACAACTAAGGAAATTGCTACCGAAACATGTTCCTTTTCAGCCTTTACAGACCCCCCGATGGCAATTGAGGCCGATACACCGCAAATAGAACCCCCTGCTGCCAGACAGGTTGAAAAGCGCTTATCCAAATGGAAGAGTCGAGTTCCTACAAAATAGATGGTAACAAACGTTGTTACAGCAACGATCGTTGCTTGTAAGAAAGCCACAGGTCCTGATTGGATAATGAGAGTAAAGGGCAGTGTCGCGCCCATAAGAACGATACCGGTCTTAACATAAAACTCAGTTCTTAATGCAGAATCAAGCCATGCAGGTATTTTTATGAAGTTTCCAATGATTAGACCAACAATCAAGGCGATAACAGGAGTTTCCAGACTCCAATCTTTCATAACTTTCCAGGAACCCAGAATAGTAATGAAAGCACTTAATATATAAACTACGGTAAAACCACCGATAAATTTTTTGACATTGTACCCCAGGAATTTAATGGCAATTGAAAAGAGAATTCCGAACAAAATAAATAAGCCAATAAAAGCCCCCATGCGGTCAGAGACTAACTTCCCTGCATTACCCCAGTCGGTAAAGGTAGGAATCGACACCGCAACCCACTTAAAGAAAGTGCTTCCTGTAGCCCAGATAATCATACAAGCAATAGTTAAACCAATACCGATCCAAACCGCCCAGTAATCTTCCTTCTTCCACAGATCGGACAAGTGATTTGATGGTGCCGTCGGCTTAACAGGATTTTCAGTACTCACATTAAAGACCCCCTTATTCTGTAGTTGTCTTTGTGGTTACAATAACAAATAAAGAAATGGGTACCTATAATGAATAATGTTTACCTTGCTGCGATTAAACTGTATCACTTATTGTCTGCTCAAGTTTTGGGAATGACTGTTACTATCACCTTCTTTCATTTGTAGTATTAAATGAATTTATTGATGACGTGAATTACCCCGCAAAGCGGTGTGCTTTTTCGATAGATGTCGGAACAGATGTTTAACTATTTCTGCTCTGCGGGTAATTCGCGTAGCATCCCCTTAATCAGACGCAACCGGTTGGTTTAGGAAGTCCGGCAATTTTACAGGCACCCTTCCCAGGGCCTGTGGGGAATAAATCATAGATTGTTTTTTGGGTGTAGCCCGTATCCTTAAGAAGCTTACGAACCATCGGGGCCACACCGAATTGATCATAGTAATCACGAAGGTAGTTGATGACCTTCCAATGTTCCTCCGTCAGTTCCTCTACTTCCTCATTGGGAGCCAAGGCTCTGGCTACATCTTCATTCCAAGTGGATGCATCTTCAAGAAAGCCATCTTCGTCTAATTCATAGGTAACGCCATTGACCACTAGTTCTGCCATTTGAATCATTTCCTCCTTTGATTTATCTTGAATTTTAGTTTTTGAAACCGCTTATTTAAGGCATGCTTTTTTAGAGGGCAACACCTCCTTAAATGGATATCTTCACCTAGACTTGTTTTCGCACAGCAATCACAATCTTATAGAAAATCGTAATCAATAAAGCCCCGACGGCGTAGACTCCCAAGGTGATCATAATCTCTGTCCCGGTCGCAATATACTCGGTGACATGACCCAGAGGATTGGGAACAAATCCGCCGAGCACTAAGCCCAGTCCTTTATCAATCCAGCAGGCCAGGAAAACGGAAACTAAAGCAAAAGGTAAGATCCTTTCATTCCTGCGAGTCTTAGGAATCACCAAAAGCGCAATGGAGACAAAGGCTAAAATTGTGGCGACCCACATAAAGGGCACGAGATTGTTATGCCCGTCTAAACCGGCGAACAAATAAATCAAGGGCTCTTTTGCTTCCGGGATACTGCTATAGAACGCCGTAAAGACCTCCAGCAGATAGAAGAAGACATTGGTGATCATCGCATAGGTCACAATCTTCGCCAGCGATTGAATCGCTTCTTTATCCGGGCCGAATGTCCCGACCTTGCGGACGAACAAACAGAGCAGAATGAGCAGGGCGGGTCCGGCCGCAAACGCGGAAGAGAGGAAGCGGGCGGCCATGATGGCGGTTAACCATAAGTGTCGGCCCGGCAGACCGGCATAAAGAAAGGCGGTGACGGTATGGATGCTGATCGCCCAAGGGATAGAGAGGTAGATAATCGGCTTAACCCAAGCCGGAGGTGCAAACCCTTTATTTTCAGCACCGAGCGTCGTCCAACCGATCACGAAGTTGATGATTAAATAGCCGAATAAGACACACATATCCCAAAACATCATGGAATGGGGGGTCGGATGCAAAATAACATTCATGACCCGGGTCGGCTGCCCCATATCCACGACGATAAAGAGCATGGCCATGATCACGGCAGACACCGCAATAAATTCTCCGAGAATCACGATCTTGCCAAACTTCTTGTAGTTATGAAGATAATAGGGGATCGCGACCATGACGGCGGAGGCCGCGACGCCGACTAAAAACGTAAACTGGGAAATGTAGATGCCCCAGGATACATCGCGGCTCATTCCGGTGACTCCGAGTCCCAGGCGGCACTGCTTGGCATAAGAGAGAACCGCTATGAAAATCACGACGAGAAGGGCGGCAATCCAGAGCCCGTATTTTTTACTCCCGTTCAGGGCTTTCTCAAGCATGCTCTTCACCCCCGATCAGGTAAAAGATACTGGGTTCCGTCCCTAAATTCGGTTTGCGGCGAATGGTGTAATGGGTATTGAGGATTTTACGGACTTCCGAATTCGGATCGTCCAAATCCCCGAAGACCATCGCTCCTTTCGAGGCTTCGACACAGGCGGGCTTTAAGCCCTGATCAATGCGGTCCATACAGAAATTGCATTTCTCCACGACCCCTTGGGTTCGGGTCGGATAGTCCGGGTTAATCTCTTTTAAGGCGGTTCGCGGATCGATGAAATTAAAGCTGCGGGCGCCAAAGGGACAGGCAGCCATACAGAACCGGCAGCCGATACACCGGTGAAAGTCCATGCCGACGATTCCGTCCGGGCGTTTAAACGTGGCTTGGGTCGGACACGCTCGCACACACGGCGGATTATCACAATGATTGCAAAGGGTCAGGAAGGGCAGCTTCTTTGTCTTTTCATCCAGATAGGGGTTTTCGGTTCCCACAAAGACGTGTTCATAACTGTCGCTCCAGATCCACTTGATCTCGTGCTTCGGATCTTCAATCTGGGGGACGTTATGGAGCTTATGGCAGGCGTCAATGACGCGTTGGTAATCCTCGGGGGTCTTGAACTTTTTCATATCAATGACCATGGCCCAACGGGACGCTTTGGCTTTTGGATTTTGCGAAGCAAACTCCGAAGCCTCGGCAGGTTTAGCTGCCTTTAAGCCATTGAAGCCCAATGTGGCGCCCCCTACGCCCAAGGCAGTGATCACTCCTGCTTTTTTCAGAAAATCTCTGCGATTGATGCTCATTTTATCGCCTCCCTTGGGTCGGAATGGCAGTTCCAACAGTTGGGCTCCACGGAAGAATACGTATGACAGGAAAAACAGAATTGATTCCCTTCTGTATTGGTGGCCGCTGTTGTGCCCGCTTTATCGTTCACGGAGTAAACATCACTGATCGGGATATTATTATGGCAGTTCAGGCAGGTCCCTTGCAGGCTAATATCATACGCTTTGCCTTGACTATTGATATAGACGGTTTTTCCGTCCCGTACGGCTGAATCCCGCCATTCCAGCAAGAGTTTCATATGGTTCTCTCGCATATATTCCTTCGGCTCCACGCACTCTTTGTCGGAGAGCTGGGCTATGACAGGGGTATCCAAGTTGATTTCCGGGCTTGTATTCTTTTTTCCGAGATTGTAGAGAATCGGGGAAACGACAATCAGAACAAAGACTAACAAACCGAGGACAATCCGACCGTGTTTCTGCATTATGCTTCACCCTCCTTTGCGGGGGATTCCGTTTGAGGAACCGCTTTGGGAGGTAAATCATTGCCGCGCAAATCGGTGGTTCTTTCTTTCTCGCCTTTCATGACCAGGGCATTGGCGACGAGCTCATGAACCCCAATCACGCCGACTCCCGGACACCAGTAGTCCATTAAGGCTGGGAAGGCGGCACGGTCGACGGCACAAACATTCGCTAACATATTGACGCCGTATTTCTGCTGCACATATTTCACGGCATTCGCCCGGGCGAGTCCGCCCCTCATCCGCTCTTCCATGTTCTCTGTCGCATTCAGTCCGGACCCAGCACCGCAACAGAAGGTCTTTTCCCGAATGGTGTTTTCCGGCATTTCATAGAAATTGTTGCAGACGTTTTTAATAATATAGCGGGGTTCTTCCAGCATTCCCATGCCGCGCGATACGTTACAGGAGTCATGGAAGGTGACCTTATAAGGGTCATTCCGGGAAGGATCCAGTTTAAGTTTATTGTGTTTGATTAAATCCGCGGTAAATTCAGCGATGTGGATCATCTTGGTCGAGGCGGCATGGTCAAAGCGGGTCCCCGTAATCGGGGAAACCGGGACTTCCAGGAAATCCGCGGGTTCATTCCAGGTGCCCATATATTGGTGGACGACCCGCCACATATGACCGCATTCGCCGCCGATAATATACTTCACGCCCAGGCGCTTCGCTTCGGCATACATTTTGTAATTTAAGCGCTTCGCCATTTCGTTGGAGGTAAAGAAGCCGAAGTTCCCGCCTTCCGAAGCATAGGTGCTCCACGTATAGTCGAGGCCTAATTCTTCAAAGAGCATCAGGTAACCCATACAGGTAAAGATTCCGGGATCCCCCATCAAGTCCCCTGAGGGGGTCACAAAGAGGATTTCCGCGCCTTTACGATTAAAGGTGGGATTGACTCGGATTCCGGTAATGTCTTCGATATCATCACACATCATTTCAATATTGCCGGTGATGGCATGGGGTTCCAGTCC
>NZ_JAYFQK010000031.1:0-47103 GCF_034927245.1 Desulfitobacterium sp. | reverse complement strand
AGATGAAGAAGCCATCTCCTTGCATTTTTTACAAGGGATGGCTTTCTCCGTTTATCGTCATTTTTCCTGCATTATCACCATTTTGTATCAGCGCCTTTGGCGCTAAGTCTTTCACCGCCATTTAGCGTACGCGGTCACATCCAGGATATTAAATTTCTTTTATAATCTCTGTCTCAAAAATGGTAAACGGGTGGATAACTATTATGAGTTAACAGTTGATTTATCGCAAAAGGCGATTGCCAAGATAACGGGAACCCATTATGTAACGGTGTGTAAATTATTAGCTTATCTTCGTAACGAAGGCATAATGGAGAAAAAAGGAAAGGATGTGAAGATTTACGATCTTGATAAATTGAGGGATCTTATTGAAGATGAGCAATTAAAATATTAAGTCATTATAAATGCTCTACCTTTGATAGGCTATCAACCCATCTGTGGAGAGGAGAATAGTGGCCACCGAAAAGGCGTTGGTCATTATCTGGATTTCGACCTCTGCTGCGTCAACAATACCTGCGGCTAGCATATCCCGGTATTCATCATTTTTGGCGTCATAACCATAGCCGGAAGGCAGTTCCCGGATTTGATGATAGATCTCAAAGGGGTTTTTACCGCAATTCTCAGCCAGCTGTAGCAGGGGGCGGCGGAGGGATTCTCGCACGATATTCATTCCCCATTGTTCTTCTTCGCTGGCAGCGGTAAGCTGCGCCAGCTCATCGGCAGCAGCGAGAAAGGCGATACCGCCGCCGGGTAAAATGCCGTTTCCGACAGCAGACCGGGCGGAATTGAGCGCGTCCTCGATGCGGTAATACAGCTCCTTGGCCGCCAGCTCCGTAGGCGCACCAACCTTGATATTGGCGATGCCGCCCTTGAGCCAGCCCAGCCGTTCCCACATCTTGTCTTTGGTCCAGCCTTCGTTGCGCAGCTCGATTTGCGCTGCCAGAGCCGCGGTATAGGCCTTGATTTGTTCTTTATCGCCAGCGCCCCCGATGATGGTAGTGGCGTTTTTTTCAATAATGATGCTCTCCGCCATGCCTAAGACTGAACAGTCGGCTTGTTCCAAAGACAGCTCTCTGGCTTCTGCCACCACGGTAGCACCGGTAATCACGGCGATATCGTCCAGATAGGCTTGCCGCCTTTCTCCGTAGCCGGGCACGGTCACGACGACGATCTCCATGGTGCCTTTCAGGCTATTTTGCAAAAGCACCGCTAGCAGGTCGGCGGAAATATCCTCGGCGATGATTAGCAGCGGGCGCTTGCTTTCAAATATTTTCTCAAGGATAGATGTTATCTGATAAATATAATTGATTTCGTCATCGGTTACGAGAATATAGGGCTGTTTTAGCAAGGAGCGGTTTTGTGGTACATCATTGACCATTTGCGGCGAGATGAAACCCTTATTAAATTTGATCCCTTCACAAAAATCGAGCACCGTTTCCTGCCGCTCACCCAATTCCAATTGGATGACGCCGTGCATTCCGACTTTTTCATAGGCGGATCGGATTAGGGCGCCAATCTTTTCTTCACCGCCAGAGACGGTGGCGATGGCCTCTATTTCCGCCGGAGTATTGATAGAGATGGTTTGTTTTTGCAGATAGTCCACGGTGAAATCCACAGCTTTTTGCATCCCCTTGAGCAGCAGGCGCTGATCACAACCGGTTTGCAGATATTTCATCGCGGTTTCGATCAGGCTTTGCGCCATGATGATGGAGGTGGTGGTGCCGTCACCGACGCTGTCATTGGTCTGATCAGCAACCTGCAACAGCAGCTGCCCACCCATGTTTTCATAGCTATCGGGCAGGGTGACGCATTGGGCGATGGTAACGCCGTCATTGGTAGCGGTGGGATAATACCAGTTTTTGTTTTCGATGATGCAATTTCTGCCCATAGGTCCCAAAGTCTTTTTGACGCAATTGGCTATTTGATTCACGCCACGCAGTAAAGCCAGCCGCGCGTCCTGACCGCTTATGGTATTGGTATCCATCGCGAAGCCTCCTTTCCAAACGTATTTTACTTTAAATATTGATAGTGATATTCTCGACGATGGCTGCAATGATCAGCGCCAGAATTATGATATAGAAAGCAAACATTATAATTTCAGTTTTAGAGAACCTGATTTTTTGTTCGATTTTTAGAGCTGCACCGTTTTTTGATTCCCGCTGCGGCCGATTTTTGCTTACGGCGGCATTGGCGGCCTTGTTTTTGTCCGCGGAGCCAATAGCCTTGCGGATATCACGGCTGAGCGAGGCCAGTTTATCTAGAAAAGCGCCGACAGGGCAGAAGGCGGTGCACCAGAATCTCCTAAAGATAAAGGAGGCGACCAGCACGAAGAATGTCAGATACCAGAAAGTGCTGGTACCGTTTAAACCGAAGATGGTGCCGAAAGGCTCATAGGATGCGTTGGCGGGATTCAGGGAGATAAAAGCGATGAATATAACTGTGAAGAGCAGGATATCGCGACCTTTACGCATCCACTTGGAATGTTTACCGAGCGGCAGATTGGTATGGCTGATCGCGTGGGTAACCTCCTGGAGGCCGCAGAAGGGACATATATAGGTGCAATAGAAATTTTTGCCGCTAGCTAGCGCCGGAACGATAGCTCCGACCAGTATTAGATACCAGATCAGATTGGTCTGGGGCATGGGCCAATAGCCGAGCAGGAGCGAAGAGATCTGGGAAATCGAAAGAGAACGATTAAGCCAGAAGCCCATAATGCCGATGCTGCCGATCAGAAATACCAGCCGGAATTTGCCGAATTTTGGGAACCTGGAAAGGATCAGTACCAATACAAAGAGCGCCGCTATTGCAATCTCTTTAACGCCTAATTGCCAGTCGATTTTAGCCTTCGCAGGGCTCAGCCCTAGTTCGCTGACGGCGATGGAATGGGCGACATTCTGAACGCTGTTGCCGATAGCTCGACTGGAAAGAGTGGCGCCGGATACGCAATCAATATCGTATTTTGGCATCAAGGAATCCGTGACAGTTTTTTGGTTGTACTGTTTAAAATAACCGGCGGCGTCGAGCTTACGTAGGTAGGCAGGAGTTTCCGAACTGTTAACGACCTTGACCGCTGTGATATTGCCTTTCGTATCGATTAGCGTAGCGGTGAATACAGGACCGGAATAACCAATATTGCTACTGACGCCGATATATCCGGCGAGCGTGCCGGCGGTGTCATAATAGCTGGCTGTGTGATCTGTGATAGGGATGAAGCGACTGGCCTCCGGTGCGGCTGAATGATAATACTTAAGTACCGTGGCCTCGTCCATTTGATTGTTATAACTGCCGTAGATTGCCGCGGCGATCAAAACGATAATGGCGATAATCAGCATGAAATACTTTTTCATGGATACACCCTCTTAAAACATAAAATAAGCTTCTCTCACACGGATTTTACCTTACTTTGGACCAGTAATATTAACTATATAAAATTACCAAAATCATAATTGTTCATATCCAGTGCTTTTGTCGGCTCGGAAACGAAAGTTTCGCAGGTCAAGGCCATAGCAGCACCGCTGACGCTGCTTTTGAGCGCTGCCAGCGTGACGATACACGGATCTAAGATGCCAGCCGCGGCTAAATCCAGCATTCGCTCATCCACGACGGAAAAGCCCGTCCAGGGCTGGTCCTGAGTGAACTGATGAAGATAGGGCGTGATATCGATACCAGCATTGGCGACAATCTGCAGTAGCGGCTGCCGCAAACCAGCGATGACGATCTCATAGCCCTGTTTTATGTCCTCAGGGAGCTTCTTGAGTGCCAGCTTACTTTGCAGCTGCTCTGCCGCCCACCAAAAGGCCTTGCCGCCACCGGGCAAAACTCCGCCTCTCAGTCCGGCGGTGGCGGCACCAATCGCGTCTTCAACCCGGTATTTTCGCTCTTTCATCTCGGCTTCCGTGCTACCGCCTACCTGGATGACTGCGACAGCGCCGTTGAGCATCGTCAAACGGCTTTCCAGGCTTGTTCTTTCCGCGGCGCTGTTTTTGCCACTTAGCAGTATCTTGATCTGCTCCATCCGGCTTTTGATCTGTTCCGGATCTCCTTTGCCGCCGGTGATGAGGGTATTGCCGCCGCTGACCGCAATCCTCTCGGCACCGCCCAGTTGTTTGGAAGCGATGTGTGAAAGATCATTGCCGAACATGGGATCGAAAACTGAAGAGCCGGTATAGATGGCGATATCGCTCAGGATATCAAGCCTTACCATGCCGCCGCCAGGCGCCTGAACGGCGGTAACTGCCACGGTTCCCTGCTTATTGATCTCCTTGAGCCGGGAGAGCAACTCCCGGCTGAGCTCGCCGGCGATGATTAGCAGGCTCTTTTTGTTATTGGTGCAGAAATCTAGGATTTTTTCTATGGCATTAAGATCATCCACCTTGCCGCTGTGCAGCAGCAGATAGGCGTCTTCCAGCTCGCAGGTCCGCCCCTCGCCCTTGCCGATTAGGGTAGGGGAGATAAAGCCCTTGGTCAACTCTAGCCCTTGAGTGATCTCGATAAAAGTATTTTGTCGGTGGCTCTGCTTCACAGTAATCTTGATATCAAGCCCGACCTTTTCCATGCATTCGGCGATCATCCCGCCGATTTCCTCGTCCTTGGCAGAGAGGGTTGCCGTTTGGATCAGCATTTTCGCGGAGGTGATAGGGATGCTCAGCGCAGTCAATTCCGCTATCGCATCCTCCAGGGCGGCGAACATTCCTACACTCAGATCGACCGGACTATAGCCGGCGGCTATCAGGCGGATGCCGGCATTGAGTATGCTTTGCAGCAATACTAGCGAGGTAGTGGTACCATCGCCCGCCTCGGCGTCGGTGCGGCTGGAGACATCCTTACAGATGGCAGCACCAGCGGCGATCAGCGGGTTTTTAAAAACCATGCTTTGGGCGACGGTGACGCCGTCTTTGGTAACCGTGGGACAGAGGTTGCCCCTTTCGATCAGCACATTTTTACCCATCGGTCCCATGGTCAGTTTGACCATATCAGTTACAGTGTTTACGCCCAGTGCCAGGGAACCGATAGTGGAGTATGCGGCTTTATTTTTTATCGGTAAATCTACTTTCATGGTAGGCTCCCCCTAGGAATTTATTACCGGATATCGATGACGACGCCTTCTTTGAGTAGGATCACGGACGCGGTGGCGTCGGAAAGTTTCCGGCCGATACGTAGGTTATAGGGGCCTTCCACGGAGCCAATAACGACCTCGCTGCCGACCTCCTGATTATATATCCCGTCAATACGCATCAGCAGCTCATCACGGCTGGTATGATAGTGCTGTGATTCGGCGTCGAAATGCTGACGGAAGCTTTCCAGTTGAGCCTTGTCAGCGCCCTTTAAGGAGGCCTCGGTTAGCGCCTTGTTTTTCCTTTCCTGAAACTCCCTTAATTCCTGATCTATAGCGGCGACCTCCGCGTTGCATTGGTCGATCTTATTTTTTTTTGATTCCTCGGTTACGAGCTCTTTGATTAAAATCTCCCTGAAAATCTCGATGCTTTCCATAGTAATTATCAAATCCTTTCCGCAGACATTATTTGTTCGGGTTTTGTTTAGCGCTATTGTAGATTCCATTCCAGCAGCGAGTGGATGATCTTTTCCTGCAGTAGAATTCGCGGTAGCTATCATCGGTGGGGAAGTTCTTACGGAACTCCTCCGTACTTTGCTTATCCGTCATATACCGCTGCATCGACACGGCTGCTTCCTCCGAAGATACGCTGATATTTTCCAGCCTGGCGATCTCATTGAAAATCAGGTTTATTTTTAGTTCGGTAAGCGTAACATTGCGGCATTCCTCAAAAAACAAGCTATCCTCCCTCCAGAAATCGGCGGTGTCGCCTCTGCTGTTCAGCATTCGCTTGGCCATTCCCTTTGCTATGGAGATGCTTTCGTCGACGCTCTGATCCAGCTTGGTTTGATCGAATACGATTTTTGAGTTGTTTTCTATCAAAGTCATGATCTGATTGATATGAGCCTCATCGGCCTGGCGTTGATACCGAGCTTCCACGGTTTTTCTGAATTTGTTCTTCAACTCAGCAAGATTTTTGACCGAGGGATCAATCTCGCGGGCTAGAGTATTGTTAAGCACGGGTGCGGTGGTGAATTGCACATTGTCAATAGTGACTATAAAATCTACCGTCTTGTTTTTCACGGCGGCCACTGGGCATTGCTCGTCAAAATTTATGTGCATATCGAAGCTGTCATTAAGGACATGCCCGATCGCGTTATTGAAGGCAGCGAGCATCCGGTTACTGCTAACCTCGTAGACCAGCCTTGAGACGCAGAGTTCGGGAATGAGCCTGTCCCCACAGCGGGCGTCTATTCTGACGGTCAGTTTATCGCCAGTCTTGATTGGTTGATGTTGTTGTTGCCATTGCATGGCGGCATACAAAACAGCCTTCAACGCCGATTTCTCGATATCGTTATTATCGTAGCGTACAGCGGTAAGGCCGAGCCCCTTGTAGGGGCCGATTTCTATAGTATGCATTTTGTCTCACTCCGTTTAAAGATTTAAAGCTGTTTAAGCGTACCAGCAGCTCAAAAGCCTTAAACAATTTATTACAATAATTATATTTTTATTTCATTATATATCTTTCTTTCACGGGTCTAATTAGTATAGGCTAAAGGAAGCCGGCCAAAATTCGCCCCACCAATCTTAGAAGTATCATAAAGTGTATTATAAATAACCTACAGCCGGTGAAAATTGGCGACCCAGTCCCAAATAATGCCTGCAAGCTCTAAACATACTATTCACAGCATTCTATTCTAAAAGTGGTAAGTGTTAATGAGTCAGGGAAAAGGATTGGATCATACTGCCTATGGGGGCGTCTCCAGCGATCAGTATGTACCCTATGTTTCTGCTCAAGGGGCAATGCCTGATGCGACGGGGGTTTCCATTCTCTTTGGGATTATTTTATTAGGAACTAAAGGATCTAATGTCATGCCAGACATTAGCTAAAACATCAGTTTAGGTACAGTAAGTTTGCTAGTTGGTCCAAACGGAGACGGAATTGCTCTTTACTGAACAGCTTAGAGTAATGGGGTTTTGTGGGCAATAAGGCCATAGGTGTAAATACAAACATTTCAAATGCCGTAGCAATTGAAAATGTTTGTATAGGCTATTAGAAAGAGAGGGCTTTGGCAATATGTTAAACAAGAGGTTTTCGATTTTTTCTGTACTAATTCAAAGGAATACCGTAAAGAAGGAGCTACATCCCCAACCGTAAACGAGGAAACATTGCAGACAGCGGTTGTAGATGCTATCAATGAGCTTAAAAAGACACCCACACAGAAAAGCCGTGAGAACCCAGTAATGCTGGATTCTCGCGGCTTTTCTGTTTTAGTATAGCGGCTATTTCGGGGCTTACGTTAGAGCAACGTAACCGCCGCCGAAAGTAACCATAAAATTTTAAGAAAGCGGTGCATTTTTTAGGGTAACCGTTAAAAGACAGGGATAATCGTTAAAATTGAACCGCTTGGCCTTTACTCGAAATCTTGCACAAATTTGCGCCACCGACGGCATACATCTCGAATCGGTTCATCAAGATACGTCCACGCCTTATCCTTTATCCAATCTGGAATACCGTAGGCTGCTTCGGCAATGCTGCCGGTAATCGCGGCAAGTGTATCGCTGTCACCGCCGAGCGAGATTGCATTTCGGATAGCGTCCTCAAAGTCTGTACTTTCAAGGAATGCTGTAATAGCTTGTGGCACGGTGTCTTGACAGCTTGCGTTAAAACAGTAGGTCGGGCGGATTTCATCAAGTGTCCGCGAAAGGTCATAGCCGTGTTCATGCTCAATGTGTTCTTTAATTCTTGCTTTCCATTGTTCGGGAGTACAGCAGTCGCCATTGCCGTAGTCAAGTTCGTAGCCACCAAAGTAGAAACGGCACATAAATATTGCGTCCGTCACAGCCAATGCACCTTTGATCCCTTCGGGATGGTTGTGCGTTACTTCGGCGGATTGTATTGCTCTGTTTCTACCGTTTGACGGCCACATCCCAGTGCGGGCGCAAAACCCACAATCCATCAGCCATGCACATGGTGATACCCTCATCGCAGAACCATTTCCCCAACTATTGTACGGCTCGCGGCTATCTGAGAAAAGCCAGCTTCCGAACCGACCGCCGTATCCAGCGTTCGGATACATTCGCCCCCACTTCTTCATCGACTCAATGAAATTGTTAGGTTCACCACCGTCCATTAACGCTTCGGCAACCGCGACCGTCATCACCGTGTCGTCCGTGAAAAAGCAATCGTTACGGAACAGCGGGAATTCCTTTGTCTTTATGTTATGCCACTCGTAGACCGAGCCTACGATGTCGCCGATTATTGCTCCAAGCATGATTTCCTCACAATCGGATGCCGGATAATCGTTTTCAGTTTCTCCGGCGAAACCTTGCGCGGGTCTCCAAGATAAATCTCGTGATGGCGGCGCATACCCGAGATCTCCGTGCGATAGCCGCTTTCTTCAATAAAATGCTCTAATGATGCAATGGTCGGCGGTTCGCCGTCGTAAGGACCTATGTGGGTAATCTGCCCGCAAAGTCCCTCGGTGAACTTTTCAAGCCGGATAACCGACAAGTCAAGTTCGGGTTTCTTGACGGCTAGGATTCCTTTGAACCGCTCAAAAATATCCTCCGTCACGAAGTCCGGTACGCGCAGCATAGACGTCCATTCGAATCTGCTTTTGTCAATAAAGGTCGGGGCGTTTTCCTCGCCTTCCACAGACCATAATCCCTCAAGCGGCGGTACGACAAAATCAAAATAGCCGTCAGGGGTATTGCCGCCCATTTTGCTCATCTTTACAGTATAGGAAAATCCATATAAAGCCCCGACAGCGTTTGAGTACTCGGCCGACGTGTTCGGGTCACCTTTGCCATCTGCCATAACAAAAGTCATCTCCGGAATGTCTACAATAGTCGGTCTTGCGGCAGGTGCATAAAGCGATTTGAATTCCTTTTTGAAATCGTATGCCATAATATTATTCCTCCAACTTGGATGATGTCTTACCTATTCGCTATTTGTAAACAGAAACCTTCCTTAGCGTGGGGTCAACAAGTTCATGGTTCTCTCCCCGGGGAAGATTATGAGGGGCACGGGGTTTTTATTTTCTTTAAGACTTTTCTGTGCTCTGTACTTGGAAAGATTGAAAGATTGCCAGGATGTTTTGCTATCGAGTACTGCTTTTTTAGAGTTAAGCCCATTATTGAAGGGAGTGATCAAACTCATGTCGTGCGTTGTATTCACAAATTCTACAAGCGGCGGGATTGCATCATAAGAAAGTGTTGTTAAATATTGAATGTCTATAGTTTTTCCCTCGGTATAGCGTGCAATATTTTCCTTTACAATTATTCTGTCGACATTAATATAGTTCAGTAGGGTATAGGCAACAATCGAAATGACAACGAAAGATTTGAATAAGGGTATGGAATGGCGCCATATTTTAATAAAAGATACCATAAACAAGACAAAAAGGTATCCCATAAAAGCATGGGTTAAGACTCTCAGATAGGTAAAGCCATAGGCATCTTCGTACAATGACATTCTGAAGTGAGCCGATAACAGCATAATGAACGTGCTCATCACCAGGACTGTATTTAATATTTTTACAACTCTGTCCAGCTTTTTCCCAGAGGTTTTAACAAAATACATGTTTCCGATCAGAAGAGCAAGATTGATGAGAGTTACAGCAACCAGTTCGAAAAATCCTTTGCGTGCATATTGTGCGAACGTGAAATTACGAGGCAGGCCGTCTGTTAGGCTCCCAAAGAGATAGGAAAACTGAATGGCGATAAAAAAGATATAAAGGGCGTCGATCACGATCAATAGAGTTGTAACCGTAATAGGATCGAGAAACTTGCCGGGGGAGAGAAGTTCTAGGTTGGAAATTCCCTTTCCGGTTTTAGGCTTTGAATAAAAGAGGCTCCAAAGATAACTAAACACGAGGCAGGTTACTATCGTAACAATAAGGAATTGGGGAACAAATTGGCCGAGGTTGATGTCTTGAAATAGATTCGGAATCTGATTAATAAAATAACGGAAGACATCATCGGCGGATGCTAGAAGAGGAACGATGATGATCAACAAAGGAATCGTAAGGATTAAACCGATCAGAACTTTTACCATAACCGTCGATTTTCCTAAATCCGTTTTCCTTTTTATAGTCGAAGATATCAGCGAAAAAGGCTTGAGGCAGTTTTCCAGAGGACGAACAAAAATCCCATTAAGCATATCCAGGAAAAATGGCGCTTCAAACCACTTAAACTGATTGTTTGAGGTGAGAAGAAGGGTGTGGGCGACGACCAAAATGGGTATAAGAAGAAAATTAAAGACGTGAAAGAATGGATTTGAGAAAAAGAAATAAGTAAAAGAAAGGGCGATGATCGATATCCCCAGCAGCCCTGTAAAATCCAACGTGAGTTTTGGTTTCTTTTTTATACTCCAAAATAAAAAAATATACAGTGCGGTTATGTATAAGGGATAGGACAACCCCAGAGATTTCTTATAGAATAATAAATTAAACAAGAGACCAAGGGCAAGAGAACCCAACAAAAGAGTGATCCCCTTCTTATTTGCGAGACCTTCAATCTGGTTTTCTGTGAGTTGAATATTGGTTTGCTCCATCGAAACCACCTCCATGATTAGTCCGGCCTGTATTCTAAAATATCCCCCGGCTGGCAGTCCAATGCCTGGCAAATAGCCTCCAGAGTAGTAAGCCGAATGGCCTTTGCTTTATTATTTTTTAGGATCGATAGGTTTGCCAAGGTAATATCCACTTTGGCAGCTAATTCTGACAGGCTCATTTTTCTTTTAGCCATCATGACGTCTAAGTTTACAACGATTGCCATTTCCTGCATCCTTTCTCTATATCGTTAAATCATTTTCTTCTTTAACCTCGATGGCCTGACGGAAGACTTCAGCAAGAACGATGGAGAAAAGTCCGGCAATGATAAAGATCATTGTAATAATTGTGGTGAGAACAGAGTTGTAAAAAAGGATCTTGAGAATATACGCAGCAGCAATAATAAAACAAGCCCATCCCACTCGGTTCAAACTTTTCACATTATCCATCATGAAAGGATTTCTTCGATTGAGGGTTTTAAAGATCTTTCGAATCTCATTGACTAACACAAGACATACGATTCCGGTAAAATAGAGGAACCCAAGCATAAAAGAATAATTTTCGCTGTTCGTTGGATAAAGCGCATTCATATACCACCTTAATCCATAGGGTAGGGTGATTGTAATTGCTAGTCCTCCTAGGAAAACCAAATCAAGAATCCATTTCACTAATACAGATAAGCTTTTTTCGCCCAAGATTAACATGATTGTTCCGAGCCCTCCTTGTAATTAATTCTTACGAAACCAGTATAAATCCTTATTTGTCAAAACTCAATAAATATTTATCGTAATACGATAAATGTTTATTGAGATATAGTAAGACGAATAATATTGATAGCAGAAAAGAGTGCTGATTTCAACGTTGGTGAGGGGGACCCGAAAGCGATTGGCGTCTCTGCAATATTTGACACATGTGGACCGGCAGCCTTAGAATTTGAAGGACTTAAAAATTATTACCCCACAGATGTCATCGGTGGTTTTTTAATTGGCGGTTGCTGGGTGATAGTGGATATAATACTCCTATTGCCGTTTTTAAGATATGAAGGAGAGATTAAATGGATATCTTTTATATTTCAGAAGAAGGAATAGATGTAGAGAAAAATAACGATACAAAATTTAAAATGATTTTTTTTGAGAAAAGTGATTGGAAAAATATCGATTCTGTTCTAAGCAGCGTGGTAGAGCCTTTTAAAGAGTCGTGCTTATATCAAATTGCTCAAGTACAAGAGAAGTTAATGTTGAATGGGACAGCTAAAGCTCGACGTCCGTATCTCAGCCAGCTAGGTCATGGACTTGTTTATGTGTGCTTATGGGATATCACTCAGGCCGGAAACGAAACGGCTATTCAGCTTTTAGTTGACCCGACACAATTTATCGTAATCGATAAAGATTCCTTACCTTTAATAAAAATTGAAGATTGGCTTAAAAAAGGGTTGATTAACGGGCCAATGAGTATCGCACTTCTGATGGGATTCAAAATACTGAAGCATAGCGAAAACTACATTGAGGAAATTGAAATTCGAATGAGCGACTTAGAAGAAGCGATCCTTGAAAACCTTGAACGATCTCAACAAATAAGTATAACCTGTATTCATCGAGAGGTGATCAAACTAAAAAAAGACATGAACAGCCACCTCCCAATATATATGAGGCTCGCTCGATTAGATCCCGAAAATCATGGAGATTGGCAGGAGTTAATTACAGATATGGAGCATGAAGTAGAAAACGTAAGACAGCTTCATGAGATCACGGAGAATCTGAGAGAGGCATTTCAGTCGTCCATGGATAATCGATCGAATGACATTATGAAATGGCTTACTCTTTTAGCGACTATTCTCTTACCTATTAATCTTCTTACCTCGTTCTTCGGCATGAACATTGAAGGGGTACCCTTAATACACAACCCGTACGGTATGATCTTTTTCTATACTTTATCAGGGGCAATTGTGATCCTTGTCTTTGCCTATTTTAAATCTAAAAAATGGCTTGATTAGGATTAAAGTTTTAAATATGTGAAAGTTATTATTTACATTATCGGAGATATGGTGTAGTATATGAATAAAAGTAATGGTATTGGCAATTTGCGGAGTATCAATGCTACACATTGATATAATCAAGCAAATGAAGACCAAACGTAAGGGATATCTTTTTATAGAAAGATATACTGGTTGCGTTTGGTCTTTTGTGTTTTTTGTAGAAAGGGGAAGATCGGTGATGAACGGTTATTTCCAGAAGTGTGGCGACAGTGAATTCGATTATAGAAATTACATTTTGGTTAGCGGTGATGCTGTAGTAGCAAAAGAGTCTATAGTCTCCAATACCAGAGAATACATGCGGGTAAGTTTTTTAATCGACAAGAAAAGCCATTGCGTTGTGGACGCTGTTTTTAACGTTTTATGTGAAATGCACAATGATTACTTACGAAAAATCGCTTTAGGATTTTGTATGGATGATCCCATTAACGATTTATTGCAAGAGATTAAAGATCATGTCTATATTGGAAGTTCAGGTGCTGTTTTGCAGGCGATACGCAATCTGGCGGAGCGCTATAAGAAACATGTGCAGCTAAATAGATATTCAAACGTTTTGGCCTATATTAAAAGTTGGCATGCAGATTGCAAGAAAATGAAAAGGAGGAATTCTTGTTAAATCATAGAAGCCATTACTGATTGGGGGAAAAACGATGAATGAAACGTGGCGATTACTAGATACAGGGCACCGAACCGGTTTGGAAAATATGGCTTTGGATGAGACGTTGCTTATTGCTCGCAGTCGCGGCCTAAGTCCGAACACTTTGCGTTTTTTACAATTTCGTCCTCATTGTGCTTTGGTCGGATTTCATCAATCGGTTAATCAAGAAATTCGAGAGGAGTATTGTCAAGCTCAGGGAATTGATATCAATCGTCGGATTACTGGGGGCGGAGGGCTTTATTGGGATGAGTCTGCCATTGGGTGGGAGATTTTTGCTCCTAAAGATCATCCGGCAGTTCCTCCAACCCTCGATGAACTCTATGCAAAAATGTGCGAATCCGTCGTATGCGGACTAAGAAAGCTAGGCGTTAATGCGGCATATCGTCCCCGGAATGATATTGAGGTAGATGGGCGCAAGATTTCAGGAACGGGTGGAACGGAGTTTGATAATGCTTTCCTTTATCAAGGGTCAGTTCTTGTCGATTTTGATGTCGAAACGATGCTGCGTGCTTTGCGTATTCCTATCGAAAAATTAAAAAATAAAGAAATTCAATCGGTGAAAGAAAGAGTAACTTGTCTTAATTGGGTTCTCGGTTTTACTCCTTCGGCAGATGCTATTAAAGCCGCTTTAGTTCAGGGATTTAGTGAGGTCTTCGGGTTTTCGTTCCGAACAGGAACGCTTAATACCGCTGAACAAGAATTGTTCGGGGAACTGTTGCCTAAATTTAAGTCCCCGGAATGGATCTTTGGCGTTCGTAATAAACAAGATCGCCGCCGTGAGCTTCGCTCCCTATTAAAGGCTGAAGGGGGAATCATCCGAACCTCTTTGGTTGTGGACATCATTAGCCGGAGAATAAAATCTGCCTTGATCACTGGAGATTTTTTTGCTTACCCCGGCAGAGTAATTCTTGATCTCGAAGCCCGACTCAAAGATTTGCCCGCTTATCCGAAAATCATTCGCGAGACGATCGAGGAATGCTTTACTGCGGCCAATGCCCGTATTCCTGGTTTAACTGCAGACCATTTTGCGCAAGCCATTATCGAAGCTCTCAATAAAAGCAAACTTACTGAATTAGGGGCTTATCCAGAAGAAGTTAACACATTGTTTTTGGTAGGAAATAAACTTCATCAGTTAACTGACGAAAGTTTAACGAATCATTCGGTTAGGGAAACGTTTAACCGGATAATATCTTCTGAAAAGCCTTTAAAGGAGCATCCAAAGCGGCTGCCATTTTTACTTCCTTATTGTGCCAAGCTACCAGAGTGCGAATTCCGTTATACAGAAGGGTGCGGGCGCTGCGGACGCTGCGATATAGGGAAAGCTTACGAATTAGCGGATGCATTCAATTTGGAACCTATTTCAATCCAAAATTACGAGATGCTCGAAGATATATTGAAAAACTTAAAAGAACAGGGATTTCCCGCTTTCATAGGGACATGCTGTGAAGCATTTATGGCTAAATATCGTGATGATTTTGAACGGATTGGTTTACAAGGTATTTTAATTGATGTGGATAGTTCGACCTGTTACGATTTAGGAAAGGAAGATGCAGCCCATCAAGGCATATTTGAAAATCAAACGAAATTAAAAATTGATTTGCTGCAAAGGGTTATTGAAAAAGTGACAGCCATAGGGGGAGAGGAAAATGAAACGCAAGGCAAGTTATGATATTGTTGTTGTAGGAGCAGGCCCTGCGGGAAGCACGGCAGCGCGTGTTGCTGGGGAAAACGGGGCAAAGGTTTTGCTTCTGGAGAAACGATCTCAGGTAGGGTCGCCTGTACAGTGTGCCGAACATATTCCTGAAGCCCTCGTTCATCATGTCAACATACAGCCAGAACATATAGCACAGCCTGTATCCGCCTTAGAAACCTATCTTCCAAACGGGGATGTTCATATTATGCCTGCCCGTGGATATATCCTTCATCGCAATGCATTTGATAAATACTTGGCAGTCTCGGCAAACAAAGCGGGAGCACATTTATGGGTTGGGGCGAGGGCTTTACGTCCAAGCAGCGATGGTTTAATTGTCATTCATCAATCAGAGGAGAAAGAAATTGGGGCCAAAATAATTATTGGGGCTGATGGTCCCGGCTCGACAGTCGGACACTGGATGGATCAAGTCAACCAAGATTTCCTAGTAGCAGCCCAAGTCGAGGTTGTTTTAGACAAGCCGATAGAAACAGCTAAAATATATTTTCACTCTGATTATGTTCATGGTTATGGCTGGGTTTTTCCCAAAGGGACAACAGCCAATATCGGGGTAGGACTTTCCGCAGGGATTATCGGCAGCTCCCAGAAAATATTGGATAGGTTTCTTAAGCGGCTGGGGTATGGACGGGAACGAGTGGTAAGCCAAACTGCAGGAATTATTCCTGTAGGGGGGCCTTTAAAATCAACCTGTTCCGATCGTTATCTATTGGTAGGTGATGCAGCAGGGCAAACTCATTCAATTACAGGAGCAGGAATTGCGAATGCCATACTTTGTGGGGAGATGGCCGGGCGGGCGGCAGCCAAAACGATTCAGACCGGCAACCGGAGGTTATTAGGTGACTATGAGAAGGAATGGCGAACGTATTTAGGACGTTCTCTGCAACGAGCGGTTAATAATCGCCAATATCAAAAAACAATGTGGACGAATGATCAAGCTGCTTTAAGTGCTCTTATTCAGGAAACTTGGATTGCATTTCCAAATTATACTCGAGAAAAGGCTAAGAATTAGAAGTCTTGCATAAAAATTTTATAAATAGAACTAAATATAGTATTTTTCGAAGAAAGGATTTAAGATATTTATTACAGGAATGGCCCGGCCTTTTGAATCCAGGATTTATATTCTAGGAGGCATTGGCATGAAGTTATCATATAACCCGGATCAGGAAATCCCACGGTTACCGTTAGAAAGAATTAAGTATTATGGGGCTTGGGAAAAATTCGTTTACGATGGCGAAATTTCCGAAGATATTCCTGATTCGATTAAGCAATCTTGGCAGCGCTGTGCTCAATTAAAGGTGGATCCGTTGGCGCTTTCATTACCAAGAGTGCTGCCTTTTAGGGAGCTTAATGTTCGTAAACGAAGGCGCAGCAATTTTATAAAAATTGCTCGTTCAGTGATTAAAAACTTATATAAACTCGTTAAAGGCAGTGGGTTTACGATCTTTTTAACCGATGAAGAAGGTGTTGTGCTGCTTATCGATGGAGATCCTTCTGAATTGGAAAAGCACAAACGGATAAATCTCATAGAGGGTGCAATATGGACTGAGCAGGAAGTCGGTACGAATGCTGTTGGCACCGCAATTGTAACCGGACAGCCGATTCAGGTTGTGGGTGGTGAGCATTATTGCGTAACCCAGCATGAGATTACGTGTTCAGCGGCACCGATATACGGGTGTGATCATAAGATGGTCGGTGCCTTAAATATGTCTGGGGCATGTGAAAGAGTTCACCCTCACACATTGGGGATGGTAGTTTCTGCAGCAAAATGTATTGAAAATCAGTTAGAAATTAAACAAGCTCTTGAACAAGTTGTGAAAGCAAATACCATAATGAAAACAACCCTTTTTTCGGTGCCCGATGGGATTATCACGTTGGATGAGAGAGAAAATATCAGTCAACTTAATCGTAAAGCTGCTCAGATACTGGGAGTTGACGGGGAAGAAGTCATTGGAAAAAATATTGATCAGATCTTTTGTACTAAGCCCCCTTTATCCCGAGTCGTAGAAAAAGGCGTTATGATGGATGCTGTTGAAGTGGCCATTGAACAGGACAAGATTAAAAACAGATATATTACCGTCAATGCCCGTCCTATAATAACAGAAGAGGAGCAGGTTACAGGAGGTGTTATTGTACTTCGCGGGAAGGAAACAGTCAACTATCTTGTCAATAAAGTTACCGGTGCACAGGCTCAGTTTACGTTTCATTCTATTTTAGGCAAAGACACTAAACTTGAAAAGGCAAAAGAAATAGCTCGTACAGCAGCATTAACGAATTCTACTGTTTTGTTATTAGGCGAAAGCGGCACAGGCAAGGAATTGTTTGCCCAGAGTATCCATAATGCCAGTCACCGCAAAGGACCATTTATTGCCGTAAACTGTAGTGCTATTCCACGGTCGCTTATTGAAAGTGAGCTCTTTGGCTACGAGGCGGGTACATTCACGGGTGCTGATCGAAATGGGCGGCCTGGGAAGTTTGAACGAGCAAATGGAGGTACCATTTTTTTAGACGAGATTGGCGATATGCCGCTAGACCTTCAGACTATTTTGTTGAGGGTCTTACAAGAAAGACAAGTTGTAAGAGTAGGAGGATATAAAACGATCCCGATCGATGTTCGTGTTATCGCCGCTACGAATAAGAATCTGGCATCGAGGGTTGAAGAGGGAACTTTTCGCGAGGATCTATATTTCCGGTTAAATGTAGTGACCGTTAATATTCCACCGTTACGTGAAAGAGTTGATGATATAACGGTATTAGCTAAATCTCTTTTGCCTCAGATTAGTTCCCGGTTAGGAAAGGAAGTAACCGGAATAACCATTCAGGCATTAAAATGCCTACAGGAATATCGATGGCCCGGTAATGTCCGTGAATTAGAAAATGTCTTGGAACGCGGTGTTATAGTAGCCCAAGGTAACCTTTTAACCATTAAAGATATTCCTGATTATCTGGTTAAACGACCATTGCCTTCTCAAATAGTTACAAGCGAACTCCTTAGGTTGGTGGACATCGAAAAAAGGGCTATTGAAACAACGTTGACCCAGGTGTCTAATATTGTAGAAGCAGCGAAAATTTTGGGAATAAGCCGGAGTACGCTATATCGCAAAATCAAAGAATATAATATTTATTATAGCGATGACTGATTTTGAAACACTCTTACTGAGATATTAGCTCTTTATCTCAGAATAGAACATTAATGTCTTAAAATAAAACAGATCTTTAGATAGATTCGGATAAAAAAGAACTTGGGCTAAGTCCAAGTTCTTTTTTATTGGGCATGGCCTAGGGAAATTCTTCAGTAATCCTAATAAAAGAGGCTTAAAACGTCTCGCCTATTTATGGCATAGAACTTGCATAGGAATATTAAGAAAACATAAAGCCACTTTAGAGAGGAGGTCAGTGCATTGAAAGTTGACAAATACAACTATCCTGAAGGTTATTACTATGATAAACATCATTTTTGGGCTCGAATCGAAGACGACGTGGTTATCATGGGAATGACCGAATATGCAACAAATTCAGCTGGTGATCTCGTATTTATTGAGATGGTCGAACCTGGTAAAAAGGTTCAACAGGATAAAGCATTCTTATCGGTTGAGTCAGGTAAATGGGTTGGCCGGGTATTTGCTCCGGTATCGGGTGAAATTGTTGAGGTTAACGAAGAATTAGAGTTTGAGCCGATGTTGGTTAACCAAGACCCGTATGATAAAGGGTGGATCGTCAAAATCAAGCCAAGCCAGCTTGAAATGGAATTAGCGAATTTGCTCACCGTTGAAAATCTCAGCGAGTGGTTAGAACCCGAGATTGAACGCCAGAAGAAACTTCAAGCTAAAAAGGGTTTCTAAACTTCGACCCATCAATCGCAATCGATGCCAAAGACCAAAAAAATAGGGAGGAAGATTAAATGTCAGAAATAAACAGAGCTCAAAGGATTCTTAAAGATTTTCAAGACGGATTAGAACGTGCTAAAGTCGCTATGCCGAAAACCATTCAAGCCTATATGGATCTTGAAAAATATGCCGGCGTAAACTACGGTGTTTTCGACAATAAAACGAAGGAACTCATGATGTTGGCCCAAGGCGTTCGGACACCTTGTAAATATTGTATTGCTATTCATACGTATAATGCGATTAAAGAAGGGGCCACTAAAGAAGAAATTTATGAAGCGGCCAGTATTGCAATTCCCTTTGGTGGGGCTAAAACTTTCGCTTATGCTACCACTTACCTCACCGAAGCTGTTGAAGCTTTTTGGGTGGACTAATTTAGAAGAATGCATTTTTGGTTATCAGGCATTGATTGGTTTGTTGGAAAGGCACCATGGGGATAGTTTTTGATCTATGGTGCCCGTTCTATTATATAGACACCAAAAAGGGGTGGTCTACGATGCAAATCACAGTTCTAAAAAATTCGGAAGTCTCAAGGCTATCTCTGCTTATCCACAGCGAAATCAAATGTACAATAGGTTGCCGCTATTGTTCAATAAGTATAGAAGATACGAAACCATTTAGTTTAAGAGAAGTATTTGCATTTCTCAAAAAGTCCAGAGGAGAAATACGGGAAATTCACATTATAACATTAATATACAACAATGCATTTAAAGATCTCTGTTCTTGTATCGAACAGCTTAGGACGGGTACCCATTTACCCATAATCGTTTCAATTAATCCCTGGCTTGTAACGCATAATGAAGAGCTTAAAATTCTTAAGTCTATCGGAATTAATCAGGTTAGTTTCTCTTTAATTGCGAGTACAAGAAATATCGAAACGTCCATTCGGCCTGATCAGGATAGTGTGCCGTGGTGGGATATATGTTGGAAGGTGGCTTCCAGTGCAACCCCGATTTTTGGCTATGGCAACGTGATCCTTGATTTGGGTTTGGGTATTGGGGAAACTGAACAGCAGGCATTAGCGGCCATTCAAAAAGCTAAAGCATTAGGTGTTCTCGTTTCGATTAGTCCTTTGCCTATGGAAGGCAAACTAGATGTATTCAAAGTGAGCGCGGGTAAATTATTTCGAATTTTAGTGGGTCAATATTTGCTAGAGAAAAATTTCGTCACGTTGGAACAAATGCAATTTGATAACTTTGGCCAAGTGATACATTTCGGGATACTTCCAGGAAAGCTCATTGAAACGTTAAACTCCCCAAATTCCCTAGACAGGAGAGTTTCTTTTAATTGTTCTAATCTTGTTCCGCAGGAAAAACTACAGTGGTTTTTCGATCAGAGGGACACCGTTTATGGACCTGATTTAGTTAAGCAACTTTGTTCCATTGATTGGGCCGAAGCTTGGATTACACAACGAAGGGTCATTGAATTAGAGAACATTAGGTTTAACGAGGACGAAATCGAAGGTGGAAACGGATCGATATATAAAATGATTGCCGAAATCGGTGAAGATGACTTAGAGGACGAAGATTAATGGGGGGAAGATTATGGCAAACGTAGCAGGGGTTCAAACCAGTTTGGCGGCAGCGATGACTCTGGGATTAAAAGAAGGTACATTCTATCGTAATGCAAAGTTAAGAGCACTGAATCTATTATTGACGAACGAAAAAGGATGTTCGGCGAACTGTTCATATTGTGGACTTTCCCGTTCCCGCGTGAAGAGTGAAACCTTTATTCGTGTAGCTTGGCCGACTTACCCGTTACAGGAGATTATTCAAAGATCCCAACACGTAAGCGGCCAAGTTCAGCGAGTCTGCGTTTCGATGATTACTTATCCCCGTGCTTTAGAGGATCTTTGTAAAATAATCCGAGATGTAAAGGCTAAAACCCTTTATCCGGTCAGTGCCTTGATTACGCCGACCATTGTTCATGATAAAGGACATCTTGAACTGATTCGCGAGTGTGGGGCGGATAGAATTGGAATTGCGATTGATACTGCTACAAAAAAATTATTCGAGTTGCACCGTGGAAAAGGTGTTGGCGGTCCTCACAGTTGGGATAAGTATTGGAAGAGTGTCGGAGAAGCGATTAGGGTTTTTGGTCGTGAAAAAGTCGGGATTCATCTGGTTGTTGGTTTAGGAGAGTCCGAAGCAGAGATGGTAAAAACGATACAACGAGCGGACGACCTTGGGGCGCTAACGCATCTCTTTTCCTTTTTTCCTGAAAAAGGGACTCAATTAGAAAACAAGAAACAACCTCCGCTTGGGAGTTATCGTCGTGTGCAGATGGCTCGTTATCTGATCAATCATAAACTGTCAACAGAATTACGAATGAAGTATAATGAGCATGGACAAATTGTTCACTTTGGAATTGACGAGAGAACAAAAGATAAAATTATTGCAGATGGTGAGGCATTTATGACCTCGGGTTGCCCTGGTGCAGATGGAAAAGTCGCTTGCAACCGTCCCTACGGGAATGAAAGACCTTCTCAACCCATCCGAAACTTCCCTTTTCCACCTGAAGCAAGTGATATTGCCGATATATTAATGCAGCTTTCTGAATATTAATGAGGCCGTTATTCTGACGGAAGGAAGAAACCTATGGCAACAATGAATTTTGATTTTGAGGCATGGCTTAACTTACCAACCAGTGTTTTACTGAATGAGGCTTGGCGTTTAAGGAGACAGTATTTCAGCGATCGGGTGTTCTTTTCTGCGCCGGGAGCAAAGGCCTACGAAAATGAGTATTACCGCAATCAACGTGAGGATTTTGTTACCATTAGCCTAACCGGAAATGAATGTGCTTTGGATTGTGCTCATTGTCGGAAAAAACTGCTAGCAACGATGTTGAATTGTTCTACTCCAAGTGATTTGTTGGCAACAGTAAAGCATCTCCGTGTTAGCGGTTGTAAAGGGGTCCTTTTGAGTGGGGGCGCAAATAAAGAAGGAGCCGTACCTGTTGCTCCTTTCTTCGAAGCAATTAAGGAAATCACTTCATGGGGTGTAAAAGTTATTGTACATACCGGGCTAGCCGAAGAGTCGACAATAGATGGTTTGAAGGAAGCCGGAGTAGAGCAGGTTCTCTTTGATGTAATTGGTGATCAGGAAACGATTAAAGAAGTGTATCATCTTGATAAAGAGCCCCAAGACTACCTTCGCGTGTTGGAATTATGCCAAAAGTATCGATTGCCGGTCGCTCCTCATATTGTTATTGGACTTAATTACGGTCAACTCGCCGGCGAAATAGAGGCGCTTAAGATGATTAGCTTGGTACAGCCAAAGTACGTTGTGATTGTCATTTTAACGCCTATGGCAGGTACACCCATGGCTAAGGTTGTTCCTCCGTCTGTTGAAGATTGTGGCCGGCTCATAGCACTTGCCCGCTTAACGAATCCGTCAGCTTATCTTTCCTTAGGATGTGCCAGGCCAGCCGGTTACCAAAGACCGCTTCTTGAACAATATGCGCTTAATGCCGGGGTCAATGCTATTGCTTATCCGAGCCCAGATACCATCGGCTTAGCCCGGGAGATGAAACTCGAAGCTGAGTTTACAAGTCAATGCTGCACACTATTTAGTCTGGATCAGTGATTGCAGCACGGTCTGATTTATAAAGCTAATTGGGTCAAGTCCGTACCCTTGGCGCAGTTCGTTAGTATTTGCTGTCAAGGGAAGGGAAAGCCCTATTTCATTAAGCGAAGCAAGGCTGAGCGCAACTTGAGCGGGCGGCGTGTTTTGGCGCTGAGTCATCGCTTTGGCTTCCCATAACTCAAGTTTTTGGGGGCAGACTTCCTGACATAACCAACAGTTGGTGCAATTCCAGACTTCCGGTTTTAAGCCGGACTTTTGCCATGACAGAGGGAAGGACGCTTCTCCAAGCCGGTGTACCGGGCAAACACTTTGGCAGGCGCCGCAATTTAGACAATTAGAAAGCATTTTTTATCATCCTCCTTAAACTGGGATTCGTGATATGGAGCTGGGCCGGTTCTAAACCGAGAGCCAGTCCAATCAGTTGAGAGAAAAAAATTATAGGAAGCGGCGTACCGGAAATATATTGGGACTGAAATCGCTGAAGCAGCAAGTGACAATTTCCGCAAGCTGTTACTGCAACATCAGCTTCGCGTTCTTTTAAGTTCTCAATTCTTTGTTTGCCTATCTGAAAAGCCATTTCTGGTTTGCTAAGGTAGAGACTTGATCCGCAGCACTCATGTTCTTGGGGGTAGTGTATTGGCGTGGCTCCTGTTATTGAAATAAGCGCTGATAAGGACTTTGGTTTTAACGGATGATCAAAATGCATAATGGAACCCGGCCGATAAACTTGGCAGGGGTAAACGGGGGCAACTTTAAGATTCAATGAACGTAATTTTAACATCTTTAGGCTAGCTTGTTGTTCATACAAAACTTTAATTAAGTGCTGAACCTCAATCGTTTGCGTGAGCTTCAGATCAAATTCGGCAAGTTTAAGGTTAACTTGATGCAACATTTCAGGTTTCTCCCGAAACATCTGCTGTACCCGGTAAAAGGTGTTTGTGCATCCACCACAAAGAGTGATTAGGGAAACATTTTCTTTCTCAGCAAGAGCCAAATTATAAGCGGTGAAATTAAACCAATTCGGATTAATTCCCTCCAGGTATGAACCGCAACAAAGGGCCTGGGGAAGGAAAGTGATTTCATAACCACAAAGTTGAAGCAGCTGTTTGGCTGATGATTCATACTCCGGAAAGCGATATAAGATTAAACAGCCTGGATAAATGGCCACTTTTTTCTTCAGCATAGGGATCCTCCGTTCTAAAAGAAGTTTCTGATAAAATAATGCAAGATTCGTGCCATTGCGCCATTTTAACTTAAAACGAGAATTGAACAAAGTAAAATACTCAATGAGTTAAATTCTTCGGTGAATTTTAGATCGTAAAGGCCATTGAGCGATTAATGTGTGTATCAAATTAAAACATAAATACTGATCGTTCTCAAAACAGGACACAAAATGTTTTAAAATAGGAATCGGAAATACAGTAAGCTCTTAAACAGACGTCAACCCGTTGTATGAGATTGGCATGTAAATTGCATAATAATATACTTGTGGGTACAAGTACTAAGAAAGGAGGCATTACAAGTAGGGTAACAGGAAGGAATTTGTAAAAGGGGGATTTTGGGTTTTATGCAAAAGAAAACTCGTATTTTGCTCTGGATGGTTATAGCCATGATTATCAGTTATCTGCCTTGGTACAATTTCTCAGCTGTTCTAAAATACATCTCGAAGGAATTCCATTTGACCGCATCAGATACCGGCATGATTATCGCAGCGTTTCAGACTGGCTATGTAATAGTGGTAATATTCACAGGATGGCTCGCAGATCGGATTGGGACGAAACGAGTTGTTTTGTACGCAACTTTATTCACTGGTATTTTTTCAACGGCTTTTGTCTTTGTCGTACACGATCTCACAACGGTAATGATTATGCGGTTATTAACGGGTTGTGCAGCGGGTGCCATTTATGTTCCTGGTATGGCTTTGATTTCAAACTGGTTTGCTCCCCATGAACGGGGCGGAGCATTAGGGGCTTATACAGCAGCTTTGACGGTTGCTTCGGCCGGGGGGTATTTTGTAGCAGCACCTATAGCAGCTTCTGCCGGTTGGCGTACGGGTATGCTATGGACTTCTGTTCCGGTTTTTATTGCTTTTTTTATCGTGTGGTTTTTAGTCGATGAAAAACCAACTGAAAAATTGCAATTTGATGGGGCACCCGCAATCAAAACTTCGATCCCAGGCGGAGTTCGGCAATGTCCCGAAGGCGGATATGCAGGACCGGCCATTATTACGGCGGGATATATGGGCCATATGTGGGAATTGTATGCATTTTGGGGCTGGCTTGGTCCCTTTATGGTCGCTAACGCAACAGCGGCTGGGATGGCTGCCTCTGCCGCAGTGAAATGGGGAGGCTTATTGGCAGCCTGTATTACCTTGGCAGGTGCCCCTGCAGTTTGGCTTATGGGAATGCTGGCGGATAAAATCGGACGGACTAAGGCAATTATCATTAGTGCCACCTGCAGTTTGGTTGCAGAGTTTTTCATTGGCAGCCTTGTTGGCAAATCACTGACTGCGGTTGTCTTGGTCGGCATATGGATTGGATTTTGGGTAATCTCTGACTCCGCCATTTATAAAGCAGGCTTAACCGATATGGTCACTCCTCAAAAGAGGTCGACCCTTTTAGGTATTCAATCTGCGATCGGATATTCAATGACCATTATTGCTCCGATTGTATTTGGGAAAATCCTGCAAGCGTACAACGGGCCGATTGATCCTACGGAGATGCGTGTTTGGGCACCCGCTTTTATCGCACTCGGCATAGGTGCTATTGTTGCTCCCGTTGCAGCCTTTATTCTTCGTAAAGTTCCACAAGCCAAATTGATGGCAGACGGAAAAATGTAAATAAATATGAAAACAAAATTTGGTATTTATTATATATCTGGGCTATCCCCAGCGGCAAGTGTCATCGCGCATCACATCATGGCTAACTTTCCTTTGTTGGAGGCCCATCTTGCTGGACCATTAGAGGTACCTCTTACCGCATGGGATAGCTATCGGGGTCAATATGATATTCATTTTCTATTAGAAAACTTAGTCATTCCTGATGATTACGATTTTATAATTTGGCTAATCAACGGTGATATTGGTGATTCTTGGCACCCCTATTTGTTTGGGGCTGCCGGTTATAAAAAAGCGGTTGTTTCAAATGCCCGATTAGGGACAATCGAAGAATTGGCGAAAGAAGCATGTCACGAAATCGGACATCTTGTAGGACTTAAACATTGCTGCAGACATGATTGCTTGATGCATACTTCATGGACTGAGAAGGAGGTGAGAAACAAACTGTTCGGACTTTGTGAAAAATGCCGACAGTCAATGATCAAGGAGCATGATGCTTTAAAAAATGTCCTTTAGAGATAGTCCTTCGTAACATAGAGATCATGATGGGAGGTATTGTAAGGCTATGGCAAATTTCACGCGCTTACACGAAGACCTGAATAAATATGCCGTTGCGCGAAATGTCCCTGTCTGGGTTGGCGGCAAAAAGGTTATTGCCGATAGGGTCGTTAAGACGGCTTGTCCTCACAATTGCTATGATACTTGCGGTGTACTGGCATATATTAAGGATGAAAAAGTCATTAAGCTGGAAGGCGATCCAGATCATCCGATTACAAGAGGACATTTGTGCGTAAAAGGATATGCCAATGTCCAGAAAATTAATAGTCCGGATCGAGTTAAATACCCGTTAATCCGTGTCGGTGAAAGAGGAGAAGGAAAATTCCGTCGTGCGACATGGGATGAGGCCCTGGACTATATTGTTGACAAGTTAAAAGATATTCGCAGCCGCTACGGTGGTGAGGCCTTTTCGGAATACTGTTATTCCGGAAACCGGGAGCATATGGCTAAGACCGTTAGCGGACGTTTCTTGAATCTCTTCGGAGCATCCAAACTCGTTGGAAGTTTCTGCCTTCTAAGTGGGGCTGCCGGTTCCTACTATTCTGTAGGTGATCAACATACGATGATGCCCGAAGTATGGTCTGAAAAAACAGAAATGATTTTCTTAGTGGGCAGAAACCCATCCTTTACTAACCCTCATATTTATCCTTTCCTATATAAAGCGATGGAGCGCGGCGCGAAGTTGGTTGTTGTTGATCCTTATGTGACTGCCGTTGCCTCGAAAGCAGACTTGCATTTGCAGCCTCGCCCGGGGACAGACGTTGTCCTGGCCTTAGGAATGATGAACTATATTATTAGTCATGACATGCACAATAAGGAATTCATCGCGAAATACACGCATGGTTTCGAGGATTTACTGGAAGAAGTAAAAACCATGCCGGTTGAGAAGGCGGCAGAACTGACTGGGATTGAAGCTGAAAAAATTATTCAAGCTGCCCAGTGGTATGCTACCTTGAATACGCAGACAGAGTGCGGCTACGGTCATCAACGATATTCAAACGGACATCAGGCACAACGTGCCTATGCTTGCTTAGCTGCCATATGCGGGCACATTGGCAAGGAAACAGGCAACTACAATTATATCGACCAGATGGGCTTTCCCGCACTTCCCGGTTTTATGCAGGCCGGAAAAGTGATGAATCCCGAAGGAGCTGATATTCCGAAAACAAGGCTGATTAATATTGCGACGTTTGCCACGGCCATTCAGGAAGCAGCTGCACAGGGCAAACCGATCAAGGGTGTTATTTCATATCGCGGTGGTTTAGTTTCTCAGCAGCCAGAGGTCGCCTACACGCTTGAAGCCTTAAAAACGTTAGACCTCTTTGTGACAATCGAGCAATTTATGACGGACGATACGGATTGGGCTGACGTTGTATTGCCAGGCTGCCACTATTTAGAGCAATACGGATTGCATCCGTCTTATTGGCATCATTACTTGCAGGTGCTTGTTCCGGTTTGTCAACCCTACTATGAAGCAGTACCTGACATTGAGATTTGGGCCGAATTAGGCCGGCGCATGGGTTGGGAGGAATACTTCCCTAAAGAAACAACAGGCCTTGATTACATTAAGACGCTGATCGGTGAAAACTGTAATGTTGATGAAGCTGTTTCTCCTAAGGGTCCCCTGCGTCTTCCGGAAAATTGGTGCCCACGCGTTCCGTATGCCGATTTGAAATTCGCGACACCAAGCGGGAAAATTGAACTTTATTCCATTGGTATGGAGGAACGGGGCAAGAAGTTCCCCGGTGACTTTAAAGCAGTTCCTTATCATTTAGAGCCGGAAGAAAGCCCATTGAGTACACCGGAATTGTATAAGAAATATCCGCTTACATTGATTTCCCAGCATCCGGCTTTCCGGACGCACTCTCAATATTATAACTTGCCCTGGATCCGGGAAATTGAGGGTCCGGCGAAAATTTATATTAGTCGGGAAGATGCGGCTAAAGCGGGCGTTAAAGAAGGGGACAAAGTTAGAGTATTCAATGATCGCGGTGAATTAAAAGGAATTTACGCGAAGCCTTCGATCCGGGTCAAATCAGGAACGGCGGAACTTTCCAGCGGAATGTGGGTCAAATTAGGGGCCAATGTCAATGTTCTTTCTTCCCGAAGTATTGGTGGACCGCGTGATGTAGGAGCAGGAATTATGGAAGAGTATCATCCGCTCCTTGATGGAAATACAACAGCATATTTTAATACCTTGGTTCAAATCGAGAAAATGTAGGAGGGAAGACCATGACCAGTCGGCAGAAAACATTGTATGTAGATACTAGGCGGTGTATGAACTGCCGCGCCTGTGAGACGGCTTGTAAACTGGAGAATGGTGTACCAGCGGGGCCACGGTGGACCATGGTTACAGAAGTAGAGGTTACACAAGACGGAGTAGACAAAACCATGTTTTTACCCATGCCGTGCCTGCACTGTGGTGATCCAGCCTGTTTAAAAGCTTGTCCTACGGGTGCGATTAGTAAACGGACGGTGGATGGCATCGTCCTTGTCGATAAAGAAAAATGCATTGGCTGCCGCCAATGCCTCTGGGCTTGCCAGTTTGGGGTACCCCAATTCGGCCCGGACAATAAAATGGAAAAGTGCACGCTCTGTGTTCACCGGTTTGATGATGGATTGACGGAAACAGCTTGCCAAAAAGCATGTCAAGCGGAAGCGATTATGGTGGGAACCGTTGATGAGATATCTAAGGCTATTCGAGAACGTTATGCGACTTCGAGCAGAAACCAATTGTTTGGTAATGGTATTTTAGGACGTTAAGTCAGAGTATAGGATCAAGGGGAGGCTGGTTGTAAACCAGCCTTTACCGCCTTGTGAGGTGAGGTTATGGAAAAAGTAATTGTCGTAAATCAGGATTTATGCAATGGGTGTCAACTGTGCCAAATGGGTTGTCATCTTAGGAAAAATGACCGTAGTGGTTTAAGATCCTCAAGAATACAAGTCTTTCATCTCTCGGGAAGTGAGAATCTTGTACAGACCTGCAACCATTGTGAGGAGCCGATTTGTAAAACGGCCTGTCTTATGGAGGCTATTTCTAAGACGAAAAAAGGGCTTACTGAGCGGAACGAATCGGCTTGCATTGGATGTGAAGCATGTATTGCCATGTGCCCATTCGGGGCAGCTGTGTTAGACACGGATCGTGAAGTCGCGGTAAGTTGTGATCTTTGTTCTGGAAACCCGTATTGCGTAACAATTTGCCCAACTGGGGCACTGCAATTTATAGAACCCCAGGTCGAAGGCTTGTCCAAACGCCAGCTTGCAGCAGAGAGAATGGCGATGGCCGGAAGGAATAAAGTATACCAACTGCCTTGAGAGGGGTGAGGAAAGTGTTTGGCTGGACTGGAAAACTTATTGTTATAGATTTAAGCAAAGGAGAGTGTCATAAAGAGACACTTCTAGAAGATTATTATTACCAATGGATCGGTGGACAGGGACTGAATATCGCTGTTCAGGCAGGGAAATTACCGGGGTGGGAACGGCTGGCTGGTGATATCGTGAGTATTGCGGCCGGGCCATTAGTTGGCTCTCCCGTAATGGGAGAAAACGTTTGGTCGCTTGACGGTTTACATCCGTTTAATGGCCAATTAACAAGCGTATATGGAACTGGAAATTGGGGAGCGGTCCTGAAGTTTACGGGCTGGGATCAAGTCATACTTTGGAAGACGGCCCGCAAACCCTGTTATATTATTCTGTATGAAAATGGATGCGATATTAAAGAATATCAAGAAAACCAAGGTACAGCAGCATTTTTTAAAATAATGAAACGAAATTTTGGCGATGAAGCCGAAGCGCTGGTAAGTACTGACACTGGAATTGTGACAAGCAGCGGGTTGGTGAGCGCGGATTCAGAAGCACGGTTTCTTTTGGAACGGCGGAACGTTAAGGCGGTTATCGTTCAAGGGAAAAAAGGTTTACCTCTCGCTAAACCTAAAGATGTTTTAGCCCAATCAAGTCAAATCGTCAAACGATGGAAAGAGACAGGCCTAAGCAATGGATCAAACGGATGTGCAGTATGCCACGGTCATTGCGAGCGGCTTATGCTTTCTCGAGAATCTACAGTTCAGAATGCGGCTTTAAACTTGTGGTTAGCCACAGGGAGTTGTCCGCAGTGGATTTCTTCCGGACTCGGACAATCTGTGGAAGAACTGTGCAGTTTGCTTGAGTGTGTAACAGGCTGGAGTTGTACACCTGTGGAACTTTGGGCAGGTGCTCATCGTATTGAAGAGGCCAAGCAGATGATCAATGAAAGGATAAGGAGGCCTATTTTATCATGAGCATCAAAAAATCCAACATTGTTATTATTGGGGATGGCATAGCGGGCTATACGGTGGCCAGTAGGATTCACTCATTAGCTCCAAGGACAAAAGTTACTTTGATTGGATTAGAAAAAGTTCCACTCTATTCAGCGTGTGCCCTTCCGGACTATCTGCATGGTTATCAAGCCCGCGAAGGGATATTTGTCCCCGAACTTCCGGGTATTGATAAAATTAAGCTTCTTAAGGGAACAGTTGTCGAGAGTATTGATGTGAAGCAACAAAAGGTGAAGGCAGGTCAACAGTGGATTGATTACGACAAGCTGATCCTCGCAACCGGAAGTTCGGCTCTTGTCCCTCCGGTACCTGGTGCCAAAATACCGGGAAACTTTACCCTCAAATCTTTAGCCGATGTTGAAAAAATTATGGCTTGGGGAGGCCGGTCCGCCGTTGTTGTTGGTTCGGGTGCCATCGGTGTGGAAACAAGCATGGCGTTAAAAGAACGCGGCCTCGATGTCACACTTATTGAAATGGTCGATCGAATTATGCCTACAGCCTTTGACTTGCAAGCCTCCCGTATTCTTCAGGCTGCTGTCGAAAAGCATGGCGTAAAAGTGTTGGTTAATGAGAAGGTCATGGGAGTTGAGGGCACAGATCAAGTTACTGGGGTGACAACGACTCAAGGAACAATTCCCAGCGACTTGGTCATTTGGGCTGCGGGGGTGCGTTCCAACACAGTTATTGCCCAAGAAGCCGGCATTAAGACAGGATCGTTAAGAGGGATCAAGGTCGACGAGCGGATGCAGACAAGCGAACCCAATGTATATGCATGCGGAGATTGTGTACAGATCTGGGATCGGCTCCTGCAAAAGCCAACCCTAAGCTTGCTCTGGGCAAGCGCAAAGGAACAGGCGGAGGTTGCTGCCAGCAGTTGTTTAGGATTTGAACGAGTTTACCAAGGCGCGCTAGGTGTAATGATCGAGGAGATCGGCGGCGTAACAGCGGTTTCCGCGGGATTTACTGAAACCAGTCTTAAAGATGCAGACAACCTAGTGGTGTGTGAACGAAATAATTCTAATGGCTATTACAAAGTGATTTATACGGAAGAGAAAATTTTAGGGGTACAGTTTGTAGGATATTATCGAGGAGCCGGTGCGGTTATCGCTTGGATGAAAAATGGAGTTTCCCCGCGGCAAATTCAGGATGTTTTAAACCATGAATCATTATTTAAAGGGGCTCCTTGGTATCATCAGGCGGAAAGACTTTTTAGCACCCATTAGAACGTACGGTTAAAAACGACTTCAAGGGGAGAAGGTGTTGAGGTGGATAATCATTTGTCGGAGCTTCTGTGTAACCGTATCACAGACGATTGGTGGGAACGTGTAACCTATGGTCGCGATTTAGCGGAGGTCCCTGGGATTATGCGTTGGGCATTACGCTTAGAAACCATTCCCGATTTGGTTGCACGGCCGCAAAATACGGAAGAAGTGGCTGCACTGGCTCAGTACGCGTATAGCCAAGGGATTCCGATTATCCCACGGGGCAGCGGTTCGTCTGCCTTTTTTAACAGTGTGCCGGTCAAGAAGGGGATAACCATTGATCTAAGCGGTATAAGCGGTATTCTTAATCTTGATGAGAAGCAGGAAGAAGTGACCGTAGGGGCTGGTCAACGTTGGGAAGCACTTGATAAAGCGTTGCGTCAAAAGGGATGGGCGGTTAGGAGTTATCCGAGCAGTGCGCCTACGGCAACTATCGGTGGCTGGCTCAATATGGAAGGGTACGGCATTGGCAGTCTGGCTTTTGGCCCTTTAAGTGAGCAAGTTGTGCGTCTGGAAGTTGTCTTACCCGATGGAACAATCAAGGAAGTGACCCAAGCCAGTGAACCGGCCATCTCTTGGTTTGCCGGGAGTGACGGAACGTTAGGGTTGGTTACAAAGGTAACTTTGAAGATCAGACATGCACCTGATGTGGAAGGACACTGGCTGCTTTCCTTTAAAGATGTGGCTTCGCTCAGTAAAGCAGCAGCAACAGTTGCCGAAGAGGCGAATCGTCCTTATAACTTGGGATATTATAGTGCACATTATTTTGATTTCTTTCGTCAATTAGGCTACCCGGCGCCCCACGGGGAGATCCTTGCTGTTGATTATGAGGGCAATCAGGAAACTGTGCAGGGCGGTCAGAAGATAATCAAACAATTAGCGGGGACATTTGGAGCTGAAATACTTCCAACGGAAGTTGGAGTTTCTGAATGGAAAGAGCGTTTTTACCATATGCGGATTAAACGGCTCGGACCAACGTTAATGGCAGCTGAAGATTGGATAGGGGTTAATAATCTTAGTCAATACCAAGATTCGGTAGCCCGGCTTGGCAGCCGAATGCGCACCAAGTTTTACAGCTATGGCACCATTGTCAATTCTCAAAAGATGACGATGTTTACAGCCTACCGGGCAGATTCTCGACAAGGTTTAGGTTATATTGTTGCTATGGCGGTTACAGGAAGACTCCATCAGCTGGCGATTAATTTGGGAGGACATCCCTATTCCGTGGGGCTTTGGAATACACCTTATTTACCATCGATATTTTCAAAAGTTGAATTGGCAAAACTTAAAAAGCGAAAAAAAGAATTAGATCCTAAAGGATTATTAAATCCAGGGAAACACTATACTTATCCTTCCCTCCTTCCTCCTTGGTTTTTCTCATTTGGGACGCGAATGGCCAGTTTGCTGCAAAGATATACTGGGGCAAGAGAAAAGGAGTGAAGAAAATGGACAAGCCGTTTTTTTATGAGGGTCTAAATGAAGAGACGACGATATGCGGCCGCTGCGGTTACTGCAGGGATGTTTGTCCAGCCTATGAAGTAGGCGGATGGGAGTCCTTTTCTCCACGCGGAAAAATGGCTTTGGTACAGGCCGCAAATGAACAGGAATATCCTCAAAAATTAATTGATCGCGTTTACCAATGCACTTTATGCGGGGCATGCAGAGAAGTTTGCCATCTTAATATTGACACACGTCAAATGTGGCTTGATTTACGCCAACGGATTGCTAAGTCGGGTAAAGCTCCAGAGGTGATGTATTCTCTTCGGGATACTGTCCGAGATAAAGGCAATATATCGGGTGAAGAGCAAAGTAGCCGATTATTATGGTCAGAAAACTTGGATGAAGTTCCAGAGGGTCTGAATGGCAAGAAAAATCCTGAAGTTCTTTATTTCTTAGGCTGCGTGTCTTCATTATTCCCAGCGGCGTATAGTATTCCTCAGTCCATGGTCAAAATCATGACTAAAGTCGGGGTTAATTTTACAACCATGGGAGCAGAAGAGATGTGTTGTGGCTTTCCCCTGATGGCAGCCGGATTAACGGATGATATAAAAAAACTAGCCGAAGAAAATATCGCCAGGATTGAAGAACTGTCTCCCTCCTGCATAGTTATGAGCTGCCCTTCTTGTTTGCATACGTGGAAACATGAATATCCACGTTTATTAAACAGAGAATTGCCCTTTCCTGTCTTACACAGCAGTCAATATTTATTGAAATTAAGGCAGGAAGGCCGTTTAAAGCTGAAAGAAAAAGAACAAATTGTAACTTACCATGACCCTTGCGATTTAGGCCGGAATAGTGGAATTTATGATGAGCCGCGCCAACTGATTACCTCGGTTCCAGGTGTAAAACTCGTTGAGATGGAACGAAATCGAGAAAACTCGCTTTGCTGCGGCGGAGGTGGGAACTTAGAGATGACTGATAAAGAATTAGCTGCAAATATAAGTGATTTAAAGGTAAATATGATTAAAGAAACTGGGGCTCAAACCGTCGTAACAGGTTGTCAACAATGCAAACGGACCATGAGCGGTGCAGTTCGAAAAGCAAAAGCCAGAGTAAGGGTGCAAGATCTTACTGAATTTATCGTTTCAATGTTGGATGATTAATTTTCACAATGCATGCATTGCCTTAGGAAATAAAACATCTCTAGTTTATCTCGAAATTTTTCAACCGGGCCCATGCGATGAACGCGATTCTAGAAAACCCCCAAAGCCACTTTGTTCTCCATCTTGCAAGTAACGCTTCAGGCCTGACAACCGTTGCAGCGATCCAAGTCAATCAATGAGCTTAAAAAGACACTCATGCAGAAAAGCCGTGAAAGCCCAGTAATATTGGACTTTCATGGCTTCTTTCGTTTTAGTATCAGCGGTCATTTCTGGGCTTACGTTGGAGCAACGCAGCCGGCGAAAGTAACCGTTAAATTTCAAGAGAGCGGTGCATTTTTTTGGAGTAACCGTTAACAGACAGAGGTAATCGTTAAATTTGAACCGCTCGGTCTTTTACTCGAAATCCAGTACAAATTTGCGCCACCGACGGCATACATACTCGTAGACCGAGCCTACGATGTCGCCGATTATTGCTCCGAGCATGATTTCCTCACAATCGGATGCCGGATAATCGTTTTCAGTTTCTTGGGCGTAACCTTGCGCGGGTTTCCGAGATAAATCTCGTGATGGCGGCGCATACCCGACATCTCCGTGCGATAGCCGCTTTCTTCAATAAAATGCTCTAATGCCGCTATGGTCGGCGGTTCGCCGTCGTAAGGACCTATGTGGGTAATCTACCCGCATAGTCCCTCGGTGAACTTTTCAAGCCGGATAACCGACAAGTCAAGTTCGGGTTTCTTGGTGGAGAGGATTCCTTTGAACTGCTAAAAAATATCCTCCGTAACGAAGTCTGGTACACGCAACATAGATGTCCATTTGAATCTGCTTTTATCAATGAAGGTCGGGGCGCTTTTCCCGCCTTCCACAGACCATAATCCCTCAAGCGGCGGTACGACAAAATCAAAATAGCCGTCAGGGGTATTGCCGCCCATTTTGCTCATCTTTACAGTATAGGAAAACCCATATAAAGCTCCGACAGCGTTTGTGTACTCGGCTGACGTGTTTGGGTCACCTTGGCCATCTGCCATAACAAAAGTCATCTCCGGAACGTCCATAAGAGTCGGTCTTGCGGCAGGTGCATAAAGCGATTTGAACTCCTTTTTGAAATCGTATGCCATAAAATTCTCCCTCCAACTTGGGTGATGTCTTACCTATTCGCTATTTGTAAACAGAAACCTTCCTTAGCGTGGGGGTCAGTGTTGTTAAATAGTAAACGTCTATAGTTTTTCCCTCGGTATAGCGTGCAATATTTTCCTTTACAATTATTCTATCGACATTAATATAGTTCAACGGGGTATAGGCAACAATCGAAATGACAACGAAAGATTTGAATAAGGGTATGGAATGGCGCCATATTTTAATAAAAGATACCACAAACAAAACAAAAAGGTATCCCATAAAAGCATGGGTTAAGACTCTTAGATAGATAAAGCCATAGGCATCTCCGTACAATGACATTCTTAAATGAGCCGATAAATTTTACCAGTGGCTTCATCTAAATTAGCAAGTCGCCTTCTACGAGAGAGCGTGGATTGAAATTGGAGAAAGAAAACTCCACACTCTTTGGCGCTATGGACAGTTCGACCAATGTTTGGGACCTTACGTACATGGTGACAACACCGGATGGCCGAACGCAAGCCCAAACGATTACCGTAACTTTAAATTCGACCTATGCTCAGGAAATAGGCACCTTAGCAGAGTGGATTAGCGAGGATACTTCGAATGAGAACAGCCAGCTTTATCCCTTGGCGAATATGGGAACGGTCAACTATTCCTCAGCCAAAGTGGATGGCTAGCCGCTGAATGCTTCCGGCAACGTGGTTACGCCGGTCGCCATGGCGGATAAGAGCGGGAATGTCTTAATTGCTCCTTCGTCTTTAGGGTCAGGCGGTGAATCGTTTTCGGCCGCCGTGCTGGTAACGGAAACAGAAAGCAGTCCTTCCGCACTGCGGTCCCCTGATCGTTGACCGATGATGCCAAAGTATGGGCATGGACGGGGCCCCGGATTCAGTCAAACGGGTTGGGGGTCTAGCTGGACATGGGATTGGTAAAAAAGTAATCGGCCAACGGGGTCTGACTGTGCGCCGGGCTAAGGGTGCATCATAAGCCCTCCCAAAAGATTCGATAAACGCAAAAGAGATCCGATTTGTTCATTAAACATTTCGGGTCTCTTTTTCTGTTTTCCTCAATGTAACTTGTAAGCGGTGGATATAATGGTGTCGTGAAGATAACCGTAAGCGTCTATTTGACGCTTACGTCTAAATGCCTTCGAATACAGGTTTTAAGTCTACTATGTGATCGGGAAATATGGATGCTTTTATTTTATCATCCTCTGTATATATATCCGGTCTGCCATATCTTTGGTTTTCTTGCAACACAAAGACACTTACAAGCTTCGCCTCAGGCTCAATGATCCAATATTCCTTTACCTCTTCTTTTTCATATTTGTTGAACTTTATAAATCTGTCCATCTTTACCGAAGATGGAGACATAACTTCAACGATCATATCAGGGGCACCGGCACAGCCTTTATCGTCAATCTTGGATTTGTCACATACAATAATGATATCCGGCTCAACAACTTTCTTTATATCTTCGTTTTGCTTTTCATCACCCTTGGTTAATCTTACACAAAAGGGGGCCGGATAAGCCTTACAGGTCTTATCTTGTAAATAGTTCGCCGATTGCCTATATAATTCACCGGATATCAGTTGATGAGTTGGCGACGGTGCTGCTTGCATATAGGGTACTCCGTCAATAATCTCCCAACGTTCACCTTCCGGCTAGGTCAGATAATCGGCGTATGAATATTTTCCTCCTTCTCGTGGTAATGGCATAAATATCACAACTCACTTATTTGAAGACTGGTTTTAAGTCAATTGTTAGATCCGGAAAAGTACTGACGAGAATTTTTGCATCTTCCGGATAGACATCTGGCCTACCATATCTTTGATTTTTCTGAAGAACAAAGACACTTACAATTTTTGGTTCCGGCTCTACAATCCAGTATTCTTTAACTCCGGCTTCTTCATATTTGTTAAACTTATAGAGCTTATCCATTTTACCAGTTGTAGGTGAGGTAATTCCTATAACAAGAGTTGGTGTCCCATAATACCCGGTTCCTTGTAATCTTGAGGAATCACAGATGACGGTTAAATCAGGCTGAGCGACGGTAGTAACATCTTCATCGTTTTCTTCTAAATCCGGAAGTCTAACATCAAAAGGTGATACAAATGCTCGACAGGGGCTATTGAGAGAGTAATTGGCAAACTGTCTATGCAACTCACTTAATATAGCTTGATGCTGCCAGGAAGGCGCAGATTGCATAAAAGGTACTCCGTCGATGATTTCCCAACGTTCATCTTCAGGCCAAGTGAGGTAATCATTATAAGTATACTTTTTATTCGATTCAGGAATGGACATAAGATCACTCCCATTTATTCATTTAGAATAATTATACCATATATTAACATTAAATTCATAGGCGCAACGGGGTCTATTCCCTGACATATGGAAGCCTTCAAAATATTTCTGTCAAATTATACAGCTAAAGAGGAAATGAGCCGAATTCTCACGAATGTCAATATTAGCATTAGTCAATTAGTCAAATGATATCAATTACTTTTACAGGGCAGGTGGAAAAAGTCCATGGATATCGCGAAAGTCATAAACAATCTTGAGCAATATAAAGGCAGCTTTGTGACCCTCGACCAGCTAAAGGAATGCCTTTCGTCCGCCGACTACTCCGGGTTGTATGATGCTGTGACGCGATTAGAGGAACTCGGTTTGCTCAAGCCTGTCGGTTCTGCCCGCAACAACAACGGCATGGTGCCGCCGCTGCGGCTCAAATACCGGATCCTGCGTCCGCAGGCAGACGATTCCGCCGACCTTGACGCGATCCGGCAGCTTTCCCCTGCCCTCAATATCTCCGGCTATCTGCAAAAGCCGGAACTTTACCGGAAACACCGGGAACTGTTGCTTCCGCTGAACGATTATATGAAAAAATGCCAGGGGGAGCTGGCCCGGCCCATGTCACGGAACGAACGTGCCTTTGCCGTCTGGCATAATGAAAAGCAACTGGACAGCGCCCTTTGCCGGGGCGTGCTGCGCTTCAACGACTGGGAGACCCGTTTGCATACTTATCCGACGCCGGAGCCGTTTTTTGATTATCTGGCTGGGGAACCGATTCAAACATTGCTCATTCTGGAAAACAAAGATACCTGGTATACTTTGCGCCGGTTGTTTTTGCAGTATCCCGCAAAGCGCCGGCTGTTCGGTGTCCATCTGGACGGTGTGGTGCTGGGTGAAGGCCGGAAAGCAACGCGTCCGCATGCGTTGGAAGAATATGCCGCGCTGCTGCCGGACACCCTGCCGCGGTTTTTATATTTTGGTGATTTGGATTACGCCGGCATCGACATTTTTCTGTCTGTGGCGGAACAAAACCCTGCGTTGAACATTTCGCTGTTCCTGCCAGCCTATCGGGCCATGCTGCGGCGCGGGCGAACGACGGGCTACGGACTTTTACATACCGATCAGGCTAAACCCGCGCGGATGGCGGACTTTCTCAGCCTGTTTACCTCCGATGAGGCGGAGGAAATGGCCCGGTTGCTTGCGGCGGGACGTTATCTGCCGCAGGAAATTCTAACCTGCCCTTTCCTAGAACAACAGCTTTTAAAAGTGGAGGATGGCGATGTTTGATTTTCTCGAACGGTTTGAGAAGCGGATGGAGTTTGCCGCCGTGGTGGATTCCATCGTCAACCGCATCAATAAGAATAGTGAGATCGAGCAGCAGTTCGCGCCACAGGAGATCGACAACCTGCTGTTTTCCATCTTGGTATTTATTATGGAGCGCACCCTGGCGGAGGACCATGACTGTACCCTCGAGAGTATCGCCGGATTCTTAAGCGCCGTGCTTCCCGCCTATGGAAAACACTTTTCCGCGGCGCAAGCAGATGCGCTCGCGCGGTATCTCGTTAAGGATATTCTCCAGAACAAAGGGGTGAAGCGCACTTACAAGGTGATGGATTATGCTGCCGCCGGTTTTCGGGAACAGACCGTCCGGCTGATTGCCGATCAGGTGAACGAGCACAATCAGGTCATTTTTGAACTGACCCGACAGGGCTATGATTTCCTGTTCCGGACCAAAGAAGTGGACGACGAGCTGGGCTTTCAGATCGAGGAAATGCGCCTGCAGATGCAGATCGAAAAACATTACTACAAAGAAGCCATCGGCCAGAGCCGCGAGCTGGTGCGGATGCTGATTCAAAAACGCCGAGAGCTGGCCCAGTTTGAAGCGGAGATCCGCGGCGACCTCTCCGCCATTTCCGGCCAGGATTACGATGCTCTGATGCGCGGCGTGGATGCCATGCTGGCCGAAGAATATGGCACCATGCAGAAAATAGAGGCGAAGGTGCGCCGGGCCCAGGAACAGCTGGACGAGGAGGAATCACGCCGCGGGCGGCTGGATGAGAAAGCGCAGGTGGCCCGCACCGAGGTGCTGGGTATCCTTGCCAACGTGCGCCGTGCGCTTTCCTTGCAAAGGCAGATGCTGATTCAGTGCGAAAAGATGAAGAAACTCTATCTGCATGTGCTGGAGGATGCGATTGCCTATCATGCTACGCGGCGGTATAACATGGAAGATGAAATTCTCGCGCCGCTTGCCGCCTGTACCATCCGGTCACCGGAGGCGATGGATCGCTTAAGCCGGGGGTTGCTCGCGCCATTGTTTTTGCCACAGCTTTCACCCATCTTAAATTTGAAACTGATTTATGACCGCCAGGCCAAGATCCGGGAAGTTGAACGGGAGCAAACGGTGGAAGAAGAGGCCGTGGAGTCCGAACAGGCGGCGCAGGAGCGTTTAGCATGGCGCAACCGCGCGCATGTCCGGGTTGTCAACCGTTTGCTCGCTTTCGCGGCGACCCACCCCGCAGGCTTTTCCTTAGAAATGTTTTATAATGCGCTCCGGCAGGAAGAGGGGTTTGCCGAACTGTGCCGGGAACGGCTATTATTTCTGGCCATGCTGCGCCTTTTTGAGGCCGGAAGCATTGATCTGGCGCTCTGGAAGGAACAGCATGACGAATGGAGCGAGGACTGTGCCGGGGAGTTTGACCTGTCGTACTGTCTCGGCCGGATTGGACGGCTTCATCCGGATTTTTACGGGTTGAGATGTATCCGGATTAAAAAAGCCGGTCGGTATATGGAGTGTACCCTGCCCCCTTATTCTGTGGCGGACGGGCTTACCGAAACGCCGCGTCTGACCATGGACGATCTTTTATTTGAGGTGGAAATTGATGAAGGAAACACTGCAGATTTTGAAAATCCTGTTGACGGACGGTGAACTGAACGATACCTCTAACCCGGCGCGTTTTGCTGATTTCAAGGATCCAAAAGTGCGCGCCGAATTGGAGGAGTTCGCCGAAGAGCTGATGTTTACTTTGGTGGAAGTGCCCCATGCGGTCTACCTAGTTCCGGAAATGGACAACCCTTTCCTGAGCCTGACGCTGGGCGATTTGCGCAAAGGGATCGGCAGCGCCGCGCGCACGGTGGACGCGTTTCTGCAATGCACCATCATGATGGTGATCCTTTATCTGTTTTTCGGCGGCAAAAACACCGACCCATTGCGCACGCCGTTTTTGCAGATCAAGGATATCGTGGCGGAACTCGACCGGCGCTTGGCCATACCAGAAGAGCAGGCCGCAGCGGTTTGGCAGGAAGAAATGGAAATTAACTTTACGCAGGTGGCCCAGACTTGGAATAACCTCTCCATTCGGGAAGACAGCCGGCGCGCCTCCCGGGAAGAGACGGTGCTCAAGGCCTGCCGTGCGCTGGAAAAGCAAAAGTTGATCGGTTTTTATGAGGAAGGGACGGAAATCCGCCCCACGACCCGGCTCAAGGATCTGATGACGAACTATTACCTCAGCGACGAGCGTGTGGCCGCCATCCAGAGTTTGTTTGCGCGGGAGGAGAACAGCCATGCCTAAAATCAACCGCATTCGCATCGCTAACGTTTCCTGGGAAAAGCGGATCATTCTCGATGAGCTGTATGACAGCTACGACGGCGAGGATATGCTGCTCAACCTGGCAAACGGCGGCGGCAAAAGCGTCCTCGTGCAGATGATGCTGCAGCCGATTCTGCCCACGCGCCGCATTCATAAACGCAAAATCGACGACTATCTTTCCAAGACCAGCGCACCGAGCTATATCATGATCGAGTGGAAGCTCGACAATAGCGAGCATTCTTTTTATCTGCTGACCGGTGTTGCCATGTGTTCGATTGGCCAATCAGACGAGCAATCGTCCCGGACGAAATATTTCACCTTTCTCAATTATTATGATGAGGCCAATGATTACGATATCCGCCGCATCCCGCTGATCGCGCACGAGGAGGGCGGTGTGATCTATACCCCTTACGATAAGGCGCGTGAGTTGTTGCGGCAGGCGAATGGTGAATCGTTTCAGCTTCGCTGCTTTATCCGCGATGAAAGCGAAGCCTATAAGGCCGCTTTGCGCGAGTACGGCATCCTGCCGGAGGAATGGGAATTCATCGCCGACATCAATGACAAGGAGGGCGGCGTGGACGAGCTGTTTGCCGCCTGCAAGACCTCCGACAGCCTGATGGACCGGTGGATTTTGAAAACCGTATCCGAGGAGCTCAGCGGCGGGAGTAAGGAGTTGGCGGAACTCTTCCGGACACTGATGTCCTCGATTCTGGAAAAAGAGGAAACACTCAAGGAAAAGGAACTGCTGGAGGATTTTTCTCAGAAAGCGGATGATTTTGTCGCTGAACTGTCTGCTCTCTGTACGGGGCTGGACGCCGCCGAAAAGACGGCGGGTGAGCTGTCCGGTTTGTATGTTCATCTTAATCGACGGAAGCAGGCAACGGAGCAGAAAAAGGCGGAGCTTTCCGCTCAGGAATGGGAGCAGAACGGAAAACTGGAAACGATCCACCAAGAGGAAGTATCGGAGAACTGCCTGCACCGCGCCGAGGAATATCATACGCGGGAGCAACTTTGGCAGAAGGCTAAGACGCTATGGGAAGACGCCAAGCGGCAGCACACGGAGGCCAAACAGGCACGGGAATGTCTGGAAGCCGCCCGCTATGCCGAGGAGCGGCAGAGGGCACGGGAAATGCGCCGGTCACTGAACGAACAGCTTAAGTTGCTGCGGAGTGGTCGGGCGGATGAGGATTTTCAGCGCGTCGTCTATACGCTTTTTGTTCGCTACAGTCAGGCCATCCAAGACCATGAAGGAGAAATCGCTCGGCTGCGCTGCGGCGCGGAAGAGGATGCCGGAAATTTGCGCAAGACGGAACAGCGGGGCAAGGAACTGGAGGAGCTGTTAGTGAAGGCCCGGCGGGAGGACGGAGTTTTGGAGGAGCGCGTTCGAAATTTCCGCTCCTATGAGGAGAAAACGCTGCGGGAACTCAGCCTCGTGCTTGCCCGCAATCTACTCGGTGAACTGCCGCCGTCTGAGATTGAGTTTGCCCAGAAGGAGCTGCAAAAGCGGGAGGCCGCGCTGCAGGCGAAAAAAGAGAACCTTACCCAGGCTACGGCAGAAAATAAGGCACAGGCGGCCGCCCAGAAGGTTGAACGGGAGACACTGGGTCAGCACCGTGAATCAGCCGGCCTTGCCATTGAGCAAGGGAAGCAAGCGCTCGCCGCCTTTACCGAAGCGCGGGCCCGGCGCCAAGGGATTCTGGCGCGGCACGGTATTCCCACTGAGCGGCTTTATGATGGTGATTATTGTCAAAACGAACTGGTCCGGCTGGGTGAGGAAAGACAGAAGGAACTAGACAGCGTGCAGCGGCGGTATCTGTCGGCTATGGAAACATTGCATGACTGTGAGACCGGCAATCTGCATACCGCTCACCGGTATGGTGAATTGCTCGCAGCGTCCGGTATTGTTTACGATACGGGGGAGACTTATCTCAGCAGGCTTTCCCAGGAAGAGCAAGACGCTTTTCTCCGGGCTAATCCCATGCTGCCCTATTGCTTTTTAGTGGCGAAAGGCGATCTCGCGCGTTTGCCGGTTTCGGACGAAGCGATCAACCGGGTCTGCCCGGTGATCGCTTTCGAAGATGTCGCCACGCCGGGGAAACCGGATGGGCGGATGGTGGAACTGCCATCCGGCTTGCGGTTGGCCTGCTTTTATAACGGGCAAAGTTTGCGCGCGGAAACAAAAGAAGCTTATGCTGATTTGCTGCGGCAGGAAATTGAGCGGCAGGCTGCGGCCAAAAGGCATCTGCAGGAACAGCGAGCACAGCTGGAAGCCGATCTGCATGAACTAAAGGAAGCTTTCCCCTATACGGCGGAAAGCTCGGAGCAGCTGGCGCAAGCGCTGGAGGACGCGAAGCGGGAATACCAAAGGGTGAAAAGCAGGGTGGCGGAACTGGAGATAGAGACGGAGCAGACCGCAAAGGAAGCATCCGCCCTTGTCACCGCACTTCAGGAAAACAAGGAGAAGGCTGAGACTGCGGAGCGCCACCGTCGGTTGTTTGCCGATTTCCTGGAGAGGGACGACCAATATAGGGTCAGTATGCGGCGGCAAAATGAGCTGGCTGCTGAAATCTCTGACGCCAATCATCGGCTGACCCAAAATCGCACGCTCGAGCGGGAGCTTACGGAAAGCCTTGCAGAAAAGAAAAGGGAAAACACGCGATTGCAACAGGAATTGGATGATTGCCATAAGCGTCGGGCTGAACTCGGCAGTCCCTCAACTGCCGAACTGCTTGAGGGGAGTCTGCCGGTGCTGGAAGAGCGCTACCGCGATATTCTTAATCAGCGCAATCAGGACGAGAATTCTTTGCACGGGAAGATTAAAGACGCGGTAAGCGCGGAAAACAACGCGGAAAAGGCTCTGCGCCGCTATGGGCACCTTTCTCCGGCCCTATACGAGAACATGCGCTTTACGGACGAAGCGCTCTCCGACGCGGATGAAAAGGAACGTCAGGCGGAAAAAGCGGCCGCCGCGGCACAGGACGCCCAGGCTGTGGAGCAGGGTAAATATACCGCCGCTCAAGAGCGCATGGCGGACGCCCGAAGATCCTTATCCGGCGCGGGACTTTCCGAACCGCTGCCCCCGGAGCAGATCTACGGAAACTATGGGCAGCGTCGGCAGGACATTAAAGAGCTGCTGGGCCGCCTTTCCACCGAACGGGCGCATTGTGAGCAAGTGATGGAAGAACTGACGAAGCGCTCAAACCGTATTTTGAACTATATCGCCCCCGAGGAGGTGCTGCCCCTCGCCGCTCCAAGGGAAGGTGGTTGGGAAGAATTCGACATCGTCAAAGCCGGGAAAAATTATAAGGAAACGGAAGAAAGGAATAAAGAGCAACGCAGTTATCTGCAGGAACGGCTGCGGGATTTGCGCCGGAACTATGGGGACAAGCACCCGATCCTTACCCGGTATCTCCGGAATATTCCCCTCGAGGAAACGGCATCGACCTACAGCGCCTATTATTTTGTGTATGAGCGGATGACGGATCAGTCCGCCCGCCTGCGGGATACCCTCGCCGTGCTGGCGGCCGACCTGGCCCATCTGGAAACCGATAAGCAGAATATCGTCCGCCACGCTCTGATTCAGGGGCACAGCCTGTACGACGGCCTCCGCCAACTTTCCAAAAGTTCGCTGGTCAATCTCTGGCCGGGCTCCCCGCCGCGTCAGACGCTCAAAATCGGGGTGCCGGAAGTGCTCGACGGTGAAGAAGATAAGCGGATGGCAGCATATGTGGAACACTGTATCGCCATCCTGCGCGCGGAAAAGGCGGCAGGTACGCTTCCGGAGGAAACACTGCGCAAACGGGTAGGCGCTCTGTTTTCGGACCGGGAACTGCTTTGCCAGGTGTTGAATACAGCGAACATCCCCGTTTCGCTTTATAAGGTTGATCAGATCAAGGAAAACAGTGGACTGAGGAGTTGGGAAGACGTGTTGGTTGAAAACTCGGGCGGCGAACTTTTCGTTTCCTGTTTCGTACTGGTCTCCGCTTTGATGAGTTACCGGCGGAACAGCATCATGGGCAAAAGCGGTGTGACCGATACCACCCGTGTTTTTCTCATCGACAACCCGTTCGGGAAAACCTCGTCCAAGCATCTGCTGGAAGCCATGCTGCGCGTGGCCAAAAAGTTCAAAACGCAGATGATCTGCCTTTCCGATCTGAGTCAAAGCTCGATTACCAACCGCTTTGCCCTGATTTACCAGCTTTCCGTCCGGCAGGCCCTTTATAGCCGAAATTCCTATCTTCGCACCGACGAGGTCAGGCGCAACGGAGACATCCGGCAGAACGAGCGGCTCGAGCACATGGTGCTGCGCACGCCGCCAGAGCAAATGAGTCTGTTTGGGGATTAAGCGCGTTTATGCGTTATATAAGCTATTAAGTAGCGTTATTTAGTGCGAATGTATAGCGAGCATAGAATTCCAGGGGCTCTCGCACCGCGAAATAATAAGAATTGTGTTGAAATATGTGGATAGTCGTAGGTTTTTGATGCAGTTTTAGTGGAAAACCCTAATTATTGTGATAAGAACTTTTTAATAGTGGATAAAATCATTGTTTTTTGCTTCGCTCTCTGCGAGAGAGCGTGGATTGAAATTATTGTATAGCGAATCTAAATCATCTACTGCCTGTCGCTCTCTGCGAGAGAGCGTGGATTGAAATTCACTATCTTTGCAAGCCGACTCAAAGAAAGTGAGTCGCTCTCTGCGAGAGAGCGTGGATTGAAATTTGCTCCATTTGATGAAAATCTTGATACTCCTAGTCGCTCTCTGCGAGAGAGCGTGGATTGAAATTGTAATTGTGGTATTAAGCGCACCCCAAACGGCCAGTCGCTCTCTGCGAGAGAGCGTGGATTGAAATATTAGATTTTCAATGTCTTTTGTTGAACTCACTTGGTCGCTCTCTGCGAGAGAGCGTGGATTGAAATCGAATTCGGATAGAGCGTTCCGCGAGCGTATGCCAAGTCGCTCTCTGCGAGAGAGCGTGGATTGAAATAGGCAATACTCCGAAGTTAAAAAGACCCCTATGTCGTCGCTCTCTGCGAGAGAGCGTGGATTGAAATTAACTAAATATACATTTGTTTCATAATACAAAAGTCGCTCTCTGCGAGAGAGCGTGGATTGAAATCATACTTCAATTACCATCCAGTATCCACCATGAGTCGCTCTCTGCGAGAGAGCGTGGATTGAAATATTTTACCTGTAGTCATTTGAATATTAAAAGCGTGTCGCTCTCTGCGAGAGAGCGTGGATTGAAATAACTAACTAGCTAGTCAATGCACTAAAAACCTAACGTCGCTCTCTGCGAGAGAGCGTGGATTGAAATTTTGCCCGCGTTGCACTTGCTTGTGCTTTTTTTAAGTCGCTCTCTGCGAGAGAGCGTGGATTGAAATAGCCATATATCGTAAGGAGCCTTATCCGTTTTGAGTCGCTCTCTGCGAGAGAGCGTGGATTGAAATTCCCACTCAGCATACTGATCAGCCTTATCCTTACGTCGCTCTCTGCGAGAGAGCGTGGATTGAAATGTACTTAAGCAAAGCATGATTAAGAGATACGTTAGTCGCTCTCTGCGAGAGAGCGTGGATTGAAATATGAATATCAAAAATGTTTACTCGACCATAACCAGTCGCTCTCTGCGAGAGAGCGTGGATTGAAATCCTGCTCCATCAATAAAATTCTCGAAGTATTGCCGTCGCTCTCTGCGAGAGAGCGTGGATTGAAATAAATGTACTGTATAACTCGTGAAGATATGAAATTTGTCGCTCTCTGCGAGAGAGCGTGGATTGAAATATCTCTTACTATTCTAACTACATCAACTGTCTCAGCCGTCGCTCTCTGCGAGAGAGCGTGGATTGAAATCCCATTTAGCTTCTCTGTTATAGTAACCACTTCTTGTCGCTCTCTGCGAGAGAGCGTGGATTGAAATTTGATGTGTCATTTATATAGCCATTCCTTTCGCTTCGCTCAAGGCACAAAACAGCATGAAATATGTTGCCTTCGAGCTAATTTCTTACTATTCTACAGCCATAGGGATAACAGTTAACTACAAATCACGAGGAGGTGAGTGGGCTGC
>NZ_JAYFQK010000006.1:0-46992 GCF_034927245.1 Desulfitobacterium sp. | reverse complement strand
CTTTCCGTTAATTTAGTAGCTTGAACAACTCTACTTTAACGGAAAGGTGCTTTTTTTTGTATAACTTTTGGATCCCCACCCGCATAGCAGGTGGTTTTTTATTTCGCTGCGCTCAACAGGCTAAAGCCCATAATAAAAAGCTTATCCAGATCGTCTGAATAAGCTCAAAGGAATTATAAAGTTAGATAGGCTTTATCTTATATTATTTTATTTCTTTTCTCGCTGCATAAGCTTCTTTTAAAGCTGAAATAAAGTGGGAATGTGGATCTTGAAGCGACATTGTTGCCCCCGTTGTAACGTCTACAAGCATCGCTTTTTCTTCAGCTGAGAATTTAGCGACTGCTGCTTTATCGCTATCAGTTAACTTATCCGGATAGGCCATTTTGTAAGGTCTTCCATTAGCGTCGGTATATTTTTTGAACCAAGCTTCTACTTCCGCAACTGTCTTGCCTTTGAAGAATGATTCATAGGTATTGAGCTGCTCAAACCACTCTTTTTTGGTTAAATTGTCAGCGGCGCCTTTTGATTTCTTATGGGTCATGTCGTAATCGTAGCCCTCTTCTCTCTTTGTTTGCCATTTATCATCAATTTTAGCTACAAAAGCATCCTTATCAGCCTGGCTTGCTTTCGGATCAAGCCAGCCTGGGAAAAGGGCGTAAGTAATTTCTTGGACGTCCCAAGTGAGATCTACAATCTTACCATCTTCGTCAAATACTGCACTTGCTGTTGTGATGTTCAGATTATCATTCTTTTCGCCTCTAATTCTGTAGTTCGATACTTCACCAAATCCATGAAATAGTTTCTTTGGGGCAACTGTAGCAGGAGCTGCCGGTGCTGCAGGAGCCGCAGGAGGCGCTACTTTGACGATTATTTTATCTCCGGGATAGATCCAGTTGATGTTTTTAATATGCGGATTCAATTTTGCTAATGCGTCGACTGATAAACCATACTTCTGAGCAATTCTTGAGAAAACATCACCACTTACAACGGTATAAACAGAATCGGCGGCCATTTTGCTTGTGTCAATCGTTCCATTTACAGTCGGCTTAGATACTTTAGTGGATGAAACCGGGGCTGGGGCTGAAGCTGATGGAGCTGGGGCCGGTACAGTAGCAGATGTTGTCGTATCGGCTGCTAAAGTCGGTAAGGCCATTGCACTTGAAATAAGTGAGATGGATAAGATAACACCTAGTTTCTTTTTCATGGGTCTCCTCCTTTAATTGATTTATTTTATATATTTAGGATTCAATAACGAGGGCATAATGAATCCTAATTATATACAACCAATTTTTCTAGGGAATCGGCCTATAAATACAACTTAATATTAAGTTATTCAATCACTTGGTAGTCATTACTTCCTTCAAGCAAATTAAAGCTACTTTTTAAACCGTCTGTAACATAGATCTTTTTGTCGGTCGTAATGAATATTGCTTCTATTCCCCCATACTCCTGAAGAAGAGCCTTACCTTTCTCGAATCCCAAAATAAATACCGCAGTGTCAAGCGCATCCGCGTCAAACGATGAATCTGTAACTAACGTAACACTCATTAAATCAGATTGTGCCGGATACCCTGTATGGGGATCAAGGATATGATGATAACGTGTACCATCTTTAACAACAAATCGCTCCCCATCTCCTGCAGTCACAACCGCTTTATCTCTTACTTTAACAGTCCCTATGATCTGATCCCCACCAGCCGCTTCCTCCTTCCGGGGATTACGAATACCAACCGTCCAGGGACTGCCGTCAGGTTTACTTCCTAATGTTACAACATTACCACCAAGATTAATGAAAGCTGATTTTATCCCGTTATTTTTGTATATTTCTATCGCTTCATCTCCCGCGTATCCTTTAGCTATACCCCCGAGGTCAACCATTTGTCCCGGATTTTTTAAGAAAGCTGTATGATCATCAATCTCTAGGTCTTTATAATCGGTCAAAGGAAGCAGATTATGTAATTCCTCTTCCGAGGGTATCCGTTCATTTCCGGTACCTATTCCCCAGCTTTTAACCAAAGGGCCGATTGTTATATCAAAAGCACCCTGGCTAAGTTCTGCTACCTGCTGAGCTTTTCTCATCACTTTTATAGTTATTGGATTGAGTTCAACTTTATTCTTTCCGGCATTTTGATTAAGATTGTAAATATCCCCTTCCGAAGCATTAAAGGTTAAAAGAGTCTCCAAATATTTAATTCTTTCGAATGCCTTATCAATAGCGACTTGCCCGTTTGCGCCATATACTTTTTGGGAAATAACTGTCCCCATGGCCGTTTCATTTGCTTCAACCGCTACATCCTCAATCTCATTTGCTTTAACTACAACATTGTTTTTTGTATTGCATGCTGTTAAAAGGCCTGATGCAAGGATAAGCACTAAAATAAATGTATATTTATACTTTGTATTCTTTTTCACTTTTACCAAACCTTTCTTCCAGATCCTAATAAAATCTACTAGATATTGAGAATAAGAACGTAATCCTACCCCTATTGGTCTTAGTTTTAACTTTCGCAAGTAACTAAAAGCCCTCAATTAGGATTAGCGGTAAAACATAGCCTTATATGTCAAAGGTTACCATACGGTTTCTCTTGAGTCAATATATAATTTTACTATTATCTGGAGAGTCATCAAATAAAAATCCCCTAAAACGTTAGCCTTAGGGGATTATAAGGGACACTTCAATTCATTAAAAGTTAATACCATTTTCAGATCGGCACGACCATGCAAACCGACAGTACGGTGTCCCGCACCGTAAATCTGATATCAAATCCCGCAAATTCGAGACCATAGATGCGCTTAGGATCGTTCTGATATGACGGCCTCGGGTCGTGTGCCAGCAAGCCCAGGAGTGCTTCCCGCCGTTCCTCGGGAATGAAGCTGAGCCATTGTTCGGGAAACTCCACTTCAAGCTTATAGTCCTTGATTGGTTCGGCAAATCCGCCGATTGCTTCCGGATGACTATCTGTGTAAGGAAGGTAAGGCTTAATATCGTAGATAGGAGTGTTATCCAACATGTCTACCCCCGAAACCCGCAGAACCGGGCCGAGATCCGGATGCAGCTTGATGCCGTCAAGTTTGACAGAGGAAAGCCCAAGAGCATTCGGACGGAAAGGGGAACGCGTCGCGAAAACACCCATCCGCGTATTACCGCCCAGGCGCGGAGGCCGCACTGTCGGGGACCATGTGTCACGCACGGCTTCGGAGAACTCCCATATGAGCCAGATATGCGAGAATCCCTCCAACCCACGCAGCGCATCGGGATTGCGGTATTCCGGCTCGAACACGACCATCCCTTTCAGGGCATCGACAAGGCCGCTTTGACGCGGAATCCCAAACTTAGTTGGGAAATTCGTGCGAATACGGGCGATAATTTTCATGGAAGTACTTTGATTTTCTTTATTCGTTGTCATTTCTTTGCTCCCGATTTCAGTTAAGGGATAAATCAAAATGATTATAGCATTTTTCCGCTCTTAGGAACAATGTACATAATAGATTTGCGGTTAGAGCGATATAACTAAAAAAATCAGTTTAAGATTTTTTATTTTATTTGACGTAAATCTAAGCTTTTCTACGTCTAAAGGTTATAAAGGTGGTGAAGGGTAGTTGCAGGATGAAGAACTTATACAAAGCATTCTACAAGGATATGGCGAAGAATATGCCGTCATTGTAGAGCGCTACCAAACACAGCTTTATCGAACTGCTTATTACTATACTCAGAATGTAGAAGATGCCCGTGATCTTACTCAGGAGATATTTATAAAAGCTTATAACAACCTGGAAAAATTTAAACACGGTTCCGCCTTTTCGACCTGGCTCTATCGGCTTGCCGTGAACCATTGTATCGATTGGAAGCGCAAGAAGAAACCCGACTATGAAGAATCGATCAGTTTAGATAAGCTAGCCAATAAACAAGCGGGGCCGGAGGAATTGCTTCTTCATCAAGAGATGGCTTCTGAAATACATAAATTGGTACGAAGCCTGCCCGAACGTTACAGGACCATCTTTATTCTTTACTACTTTGAAGGGCTTAACCCTCAACAAATAGCCGAAATCCTGTCTATTTCCAAGCGAACCGTAGAAACGAGGCTTTACCGGGGAAGAAAGATCATGAAAAACAAAATTCCTATGAAGTTGTCTGGAGGTGTATTTAATGACTTGCCCTCGAAGTCGGAATAACTGGCACAGTTACGTGAAAAAGAGTTTAAGCGCGGCAGAGTTACAAGATATGGAAACACATCTTGAGCAGTGTGCCACATGTCGGGAAATTGTTTCAGACATACGCGAAACAACAAATCTTCTGGCTAGTGTCCGGGTAAACCTTGAACCCCCAACAGATATACGAGTAAATGTGATGAAGGCCATCGATAAAACAAAATACAAAAAAGAGAATCACTTTTCACGCTTAATGCAGAGTGTTAGACTTTTGGGGTTTAGTCTGGTGGCAACAGGATTTCTCCTTTTGGCTCTAAACCTAAATCCAGCGGTCTATCGCTTAGAAAACGTCAGTATAGCCGAAGTAAACTTCCAAATTGGAAAGATAATAGCCTTACCTTTCGACAATTTTGGTCAGACAGTAAGTGTAGTAATAGGAAAACTCGATTTATTCAACAGTGGGCTGAGCAATAACTTAAGCCGATAAAAAAAAGGAGGAAAATCCATGAATTGTCATTATCATTCAACTATCGAGGCCCAGGCTTTTTGCGTAAAATGCAAACGTCCTATTTGTCCGGAATGCTCCGTTAAAGTAGGTGAAAAAACGATCTGTCGAAACTGTATTGAGGAGAATCTTTTTAACGAACCCCATGTCTTGCCGCAAAAGACCTTTTGGCAGAAGTTTTCGTTCTTTTGCTGTAGCCTGATTCCCGGCGCAGCCCATATGTATCTGGGACTTTACCGACGCGGTCTCCAGCTGATGCTCATCGCCTTCGGCATTATTCCCCTAGCCGGTATGATTCGTCTGGATTCTTTAATTCCTTTTGTGATCATTCCGACCTGGTTTTTCAGTTTCTTTGAAAGTCATAGTCTAAGAAATCGAATTGAAAAAGGCCAGGTAATAGATGATCAAGGATTCTTAAATCCTCAATTGTTTGACAGTACTCATATCTTGAAGAAAAGCCGCCTTATCGGATTTGTTATTATGGTTTTAGGCATCTTAGGGCTCTTGCAAGTGATCGAATCAAACCTTTTCATCCTGCCAAGTATATTTAGAAACTACTATTTCCTTATTAAGGAAAGTACGATTCCGGTGCTCCTGATTATTTGTGGTATTTATCTGATTAGAAAAACCAAACGAACATCACTTGTAACCCAATCTCCGAAAGCTGACACTCTTTCCGAAACCCACGAGCCGGAATCCATGTAAATATTTTGTAATGAATTAAAACGGGGCTGTCACAAAACAGCCCCATTTTCGTGCGCCCATAATTACGGACTATTGCCAAAGACCCAAAACTACACGACCATAGGCTTTTCAACAGCCTCAGGTAGGGAAATCCCATACTTCAATAGTACAAGGCTTCTTTTTAATGCAAAAATCTTGCACCTGAAATTCCGGGATGAGTCATTTCATAGGGATTTAAAATCTCATTCAGCTCATTCTCCGTTAATACACCATCTCTCAGACAGAGTTCACGGATTGAACGTCCGTTAAGAATAGCTTCATGGGCCAGTCTCGCTGCAACCTCATAACCTAAATGCGGACTTAAAGCCGTAATAACCCCAACACTTTTTTCTACATAGTTCTTACAACGCTCTTCATTCGCTTCAATACCTGCTAAACCGTAACGTGTAAAGACATTAAAGACATTGGTCATGATATGAAGGGATTGTAGCAAGTTGAATACGAGTACAGGCTCCATGACATTGAGTTCAAATTGACCGGCTTCGGATGCCAGGCAAATCGTATGATCATTTCCAATGACCTGAAAGGCTACCTGATTTACTACTTCGAAAATAACGGGATTCACTTTACCGGGCATAATGGAAGAACCCGGTTGGCGAGGCTGCAGGTTGAGCTCACCCAGTCCGGCGCGCGGGCCCGATCCCATTAAGCGAATATCATTACAAATCTTAGACATGTTGATCATACAGATTTTAAGGGCAGCAGATACTTCCGTATAGGCATCTGTATTCTGAGTTCCGTCAATAAGGTTCTTAACATTAACCAAGGGGAAGCCGCTTATCTCAGCCAATCTTTCTACGACAATCTTAATATAATGAGGATCGGCATTAAGACCTGTACCTACTGCCGTTGCTCCCATATTAACTTCATACAACCGATTCTTTGTTTTTTTGATTCGTTCAATATCCCGCTTGACAACGCAGCTGTAAGCCTCAAATTCTTGACCTAATCGAATGGGAACCGCATCCTGCAAATGGGTCCGACCCATTTTGATAACACCTTTGAATTCTTCTGCCTTTTTGGTAAACATCGCCTGCATTTCTTCCATAGCATCAAGAACCCGATTCAGCAGATTTAAAGCAGCAATATGAACTGCTGTTGGAAATGCGTCATTGGTTGACTGCCCCATATTCACATGAGAATTAGGACTGATAACGGAGTAATTTCCTTTTTCTTCACCAAGCAGTTCAAGGGCACGGTTTGCAATGACTTCATTTGTATTCATATTAATCGAAGTGCCTGCACCCCCTTGAATTGGGTCAACAATGAATTGATCCAGCCATTTTCCAGCGATTATCTCATCAGCCGCTTGGACCATTGCCTTCCCTAAACGGGGATCAAGGAGCTTTACTTCCATATTCGCTAATGCCGCTGCTTTTTTTACCATTGCCATAGCTTTAAGCAAATCTTCACTAAGCTTATAGCCTGTAATCGGAAAGTTCTCGACAGCTCTTAAGGTTTGAACCCCATAATAAGCCTCTCCGGGAACTTCTTTAATCCCCAGGAAATCCTTTTCAACTCTCATATTCTTTGCCATAATCCCAACTTCTTCCTTCTGAAATCAGTTAGTTTTTTTTATTTTCTATTTAGAGGATTCTTTATACGCTCAGTTAATCCACTTTAGGGCAAAGTTTGGCAAAATCATCTTTTATTGCCCTTCATTATACATTATACATTATTTTGTATACAAAATACATAGTCTTTCTAGGATTACTTATTTTTAAGGATTATTATTTTCCGCTAGTAAAACAAAAAGCACCGCTTTCAGCGATGCCGTAATTGGAGTGATTAGTGACCGGGTTCTGTTTGATAGACTTCTTGGGAATTCAAGATCTTAATATTTTGGCGAATGAGCGCTTCAATTACTCTTTCGTAATCACCAACTTTAAGAATGACGAATGCTTTATCATTTGACTTACTGGCAAAAGCATACATATATTCAATGTCCACATTGGCTTCTTGAAGGATTTTAAGGGGGATAACGATTCCACCGGGTTCGTCAGAAATCTCAACCGCTATAACATCTGTAGTGCGGACTGTAAAACCGCTTTCTAATAATATTTTCTCGGCTTTCTTAGGTTGATCAACAATGAGCCTTAAAATTCCGAAGTCTGTCGTGTCTGCGATTGTCAGTGCTCTAATGTTAATCTTCTGATCTTCCAATATCTTCGCTACGTCTGCCAGACGCCCCGATTTATTTTCAAGAAAAACAGAAATTTGTTCTATTAACATTTAAACCAGCCTCCTTTATGGGTTGAATCTTCATTTCAAGATTTATTCAAGCGTTCGTTTATCGATAACCCGTTGAGCTTTACCATCCGTACGCTCGATCGACTTCGGTTCGACTAACTTGACCTTGGCATTGATACCGAGAACGCTCTCGATCTCTTTTTTCATTTTCCGCTCTAAATCCTCAATCCGTTTAACCTCATCAGAGAACATAGCTTGAGTCATCTCGATACGAATTTCCAGCCGATCCAAATTGTCAACGCGATCCACAATCATTTTGTAATGCGGTGCAGCTTCCCCAAACTCTAAAAGAACACTTTCAACTTGTGAAGGGAAGACATTGACGCCGCGAATGATCAGCATGTCATCCGTGCGGCCTGTCACTTTATTCATACGCACCGTTGTTCTCCCGCATGCACAGGGATCATCATTGAGTGTAGAAATGTCGTGCGTCCTATAACGCAATAGAGGCAACCCTTCCTTAGTGATGCACGAAAAAACCAATTCGCCTTTTTCTCCCATCGGCAGAACTTCTTCTGTTTGCGGATTGATAATCTCAGGAATAAAATGATCCTCCTGGATGTGTAAACCGCTTTTATGGGAACACTCGGCTGCAACTCCCGGACCGATGACTTCGCTCAGACCATAAATGTCGAAAGCTTCAATTCCCAATCTTGCCTCGATCTCATTTCGTACCTTGGCGGTCCAAGGCTCTGCGCCAAAAACCCCGGTCTTAAGTTGGAGCTCTGATTTATCAATTCCCATTTCTTCCATTGTCTCGGCCAAATACAGAGCATAAGACGGTGTACACGCAATGACGGTTGTGCCGAAATCCTTCATGATTTGAACCTGTCGTTTGGTATTGCCGCCGGAAATGGGGATGACAGATGCCCCGATCCGCTCTGCCCCATAATGAACACCAAAACCGCCCGTAAAGAGTCCATAGCCAAACGCAATCTGAATAAATGAATGATTATCAGCTTGGGCACACGTGAGCGTTCGCGCCATAATCTCGGCCCACGTATCTAAATCCCGCCGCGTGTACCCGACGACTGTCTTGCGGCCGGTGGTTCCGGAAGAAGCATGGATTCTAACCACTTCTCTCATCGGAACGGCAAACATCCCATAAGGATAGGTATCTCGCAAATCCTGTTTATTCGTAAAAGGAAGCTTCGATAAATCCTCTATCCCTTTGATATCTCCGGGTTCAAGTCCTTTCTTTTGCATTTTATCTCGATAAAACGGAACATTATGATAGATCCGTTTAACCGTATCCACCAGTCTTTCACTTTGTACATTTCTCATTTCATCTCTTGACATACATTCAAAAGTAGGATTCCAATACTTCATTGATAAACCTCCCTATAGCTTATAGCCTTGTTGAAAGGCTTTGATATTAATATCCACCATTTTGGCCGGCAGATTTTCTTGAAGAATTTCAATCCAGTCCTCTTCATTCATTTCATTGAATTGAAGCGCTTTGACTAAGGCCCCCAGCAAAACAATATTTTGGGTTCTGATATTACCCACTTCCTGTGCCACCTGTGAAGCATCGATAGCTGTGGTATTAAAAACTTTCTCTAAAGCGTCAATGACACCCTGCGGATATTGTGCTTGACCGCTGGCAATCGTAATCGAAGGAATCTCATAATTATTGACAACAATTTTCCCGGCTGGTTTTAAATATTCAACCCATCTGGCCGCTTCCATCTTCTCAAAGGCCACAAGAACATCTGCCTGCCCTTGGCCAATGATCGGTGAATAAACTTTTTCACCAAAACGGACCTGAGTGGTAACGCTCCCCCCGCGTTGTGACATGCCATGAATTTCGGACATTTTGACATCATATCCGACTTTGATCAGTCCGGCGGCCAGAATATTACTGACCAGAATAATTCCTTGACCCCCCACGCCCACTAAAAGTATATTCTTTGTTTCTTTCATGGCTTACTCACCGACCTTTTCTATGGCTTCAAATTTACAGACCTGCAGGCAGACGTCACAACCCACGCAACTGGATGGGTCAATCGTGCACTGACCTTCTTTAAAAAAGACAGCGGGACATCCAACTTTCAAGCACATCTTGCATTGGGTGCATTTATCTTGATTGACCACGCATTTTGTCTTAAAACGAGGTAAACCCTTAATCAGAACACAGGGTCTTTTCGTCACAATCGCAAAGGGTTCTGTACTGTTAAGAGCCTCATCGATCACTTCATTCATCTTCGTCAAATCACACGGATCCACGGTGCGAACGGTTTTAAAACCAATAACCTTCAGCATTTCCGCAATATCTATGCGCGTAGTTTCTTCACCCATGAGTGTTTTGCCCGTTCCCGGATTTTCCTGGTGACCGGTCATCCCCGTTATCCGATTGTCTAAAACGACGGGGATCACTTTACCTTTGTTCACAATGATATCTATCGCACCCGTAATGCCCGAATGAAAGAATGTAGAATCCCCGACGACGCCAAACACCTTCGTATCCCGTCCCGAAACTTCAAAGGATTTTGCCATCCCCAGCGCAAGACTGAATCCTGCGCCCATGCATAGACACGTATCCATTGCATTCAACGGTTGGGATGCCGCTAACGTGTAACAGCCTATGTCGCCGGCGACGACAGTGTTCTTTTTCTTGCCAACGCTGTAGAAAAAACCGCGGTGAGGGCATCCCGCACAAAGTACGGCGGGTCTCGGTGCTAACGCAACATCCGCTTTTTGGGTTTCTCTCGTTTCATTCAATAAGGCTTGAGCCAAAATATCCGGATTTAATTCCATCATATTGGGTATCCGTTCTTTGCCGATACATTGAATCCCTGCCGCTTTGATTTGTTCCTCCATAAAGGGGTCTAATTCCTCGATCACATATAACGTGTCAACTTTCGAAGCAAATTCTTTAATTAAATCCATCGGCAAGGGAAAGGTGAAACCCAGTTTCAGATACGATGCTTTATCCCCAAACACTTCTTTCGCATAATGGTAAGCGATACTCGCCGAAATAATACCGACTTTCGTATCATTTAATTCGACGGTGTTCAGAGGAGACTGGTTGGAATACGCTTCCAAGTCCTTCAAGCGTGCTTCCAGTGTTGGTCTTAAAGGCTTGGCAAAAGCAGGTGCACAAACACGTTGGGCGATATTCTTTTCATACGCTTTATGCCCGATTTCCGTTCTTTCTCCCCATTCCACAAGACTTTTGCTATGACAAACGCGTGTCGTAACTCGAAATAAAACCGGAATATTATATTTTTCACTCACTTTATAAGCTTCTGCCAGAAAATCCTTGCACTCTTGACTGTTGCTCGGTTCGATCATGGCGATTTTCGCAAACTTTGCATAATTACGATTGTCTTGTTCATTTTGTGAGCTGTGCATGCCCGGATCATCGGCGCTGACGAGAACTAATCCGCCATTGACTCCTTGATAAGCCACCGTGAAAATCGGATCGGCCGCAACATTGAATCCCACATGCTTCATCGCCGCTAAACTTCTCGATCCGGCAATCGAAGCACCTATCGCCAGTTCTGTCGCCACCTTTTCATTGGTGGACCACTCGCAATAAATATCATCCTTATAGTTGCCGGCGATACTTTCAAGTATTTCTGTGCTGGGAGTTCCGGGATAAGCTGCCGCAACTGTGACACCGGCCTCATAGGCACCTCTGGCAATCGCCTCGTTACCCGACATTATTTTCTTCATAAGCATCTCCTCCTCGATTCTATTGTATTGATATTAAAAAGCCCACGGTTTCATCCCTTCAGGGACGAAAGCCGTGGACTTCCGCGTTACCACCCAATTTGGCCCTTAGGCCCTCCTCTATAGACTATCGGAAATAATCCGGCCGATCAAAACCGCCAAGGAAAGCAACATAAAAAACAAAAACTTCTCATCCCTGCAGGGACGAGAAGCTATTCTCGTGTTACCACCCAACTTAGCCTCAACCAAGGCTCACTCGATCAGGTACAGAATTAAATACGATACCCTCTTCCTTCTAACGGAGAAAACCCGTCCAAGCCTACTTTTAATCTTCAGCTCAGCTGCTCAGAAGTGAACTTCAGTTATTCACACAATAGAAGAGCTTCCAGTCAGCGGCTCTTCCTCCCTGAAAAGTGACCATAACCTACTTTTCTCCGTCACTGCATTTGTTAAAATAATCTATTAACTTTGCATTTATTGTATAATAGTTCATGAAATTTTGCAACTGTAATATTTAAATTACCCCCAGTGTATAACGATGCCCGTTAATGTTGCTTTGTACGAATAAGTATTCCTTTTCCCAGGGATACTAAAAAAGTATTGCCCTAATGAGGGCTAATTCTCCTCCGGAGGAATACCAATGGATATTAAAATTATGGCCGCCCTTAGGAATGTTAGTAAACCTGCCGCCTTAGTTTCCATCACTTGGGTTAGAGGTTCGACACCATGCAAACCCGGATCAAAGATGCTCGTCCTTGCCGATGGTACTACTTTGGGAAGCATCGGTGGAGGATATGGAGAAGCAAAAGTTGTTCGCTATGCTTTAATGGCCATTTCATCGCGGACCTCTTGCAAATACAAGGTAAACATGGGTCTAAATTCGGAGGACGAGGAACAAGTCATGGGTTGCGGTATAATGGAAGTATTAATTGAAGTGATTTCCGAAAAAAGTTCCAAACTGCTTCAAGCTTATATACAGAATGTTGAAGAAGGGGTAAAACCGGTTTTAATAACCGTCGTGAACACCCCGGAACATGCGCTGAATACACTTGGCGATAAACTTATGATGACCATCGACGGTAAAACCGAAGGTGCGCTTCCGGTTCCCAAACTCGAATTACTGGCTCGATTCGCCGCCAAGAACTATTGGCTGGGCAATAAGTTCAAAAGTATTCGCATCAATTTATCCGGTCAAGTTATCAACCAGGCGTCTGACATAAGCAATTTTGAGTGGGAAGTTATGATTGAGCCACCTCCCGACCGGAGCGAATTGATTATTTTAGGGGGCGGACATGTAGCTTTAGCTGTTGCTAAATTAGCAACGGCTCTTGATTTTAGGCTCGTCGTTATAGATGATCGGCCGGATTACGCCAATAAGGAACGATTCTCGATGGTTGATAACGTTATTTGTGCAGAATTTACAAAAGGATTATCTTCTCTTAATCTTGGAGCCGACAGCTACGTCATTATAGCAACGCGTGGGCATCATTTTGATAAAGAATGTTTTCGACAGGTTATTTCTTATCCCCTAGCCTATCTCGGAATAGTCGCAAGTCCCGGTCGGGCACAGACCTTTTTGCATGAGTGTCTGGATGAAGGATATCCCTTAGAATTGTTGGAGAAGGTTCACTCGCCTATCGGTCTTGATCTTGGAGCGGAAACACTTGACGAGATTGCCTTAAGTATCATGTCGGAAATAATGAAAGTTCGACGGGGATCAACCGGTTTTTCCTTATCCCAGAAAAGAAAACAGGTTAGCCCGAAGAAGACTAACCTTGAATTCTCTGTTTAAAAGGATTTACGATGACCGAATTTAATGTTCTAATTTAATGTTCTAATTTTATTGTCCTAACACCCATTTTACCGCTTCTTTAATTTCCTCATAACTTGTACACCTGCAAAGATTGGACTGAAGCCATTCCTTTATGACTTCATCGTTGGCATCCGGATGAATCGTTACAAGTGCGTGACTGTTTATGATAAAAGCGGGGGTACAATAACCGCATTGAAGGGCAAATTTATCAAGAAAGGCCTTCTGGATGGGAATGTCTTTAAGTCCTTCGATGGTGGTTATCTTATGCCCAACCGCTTCTACGGCCAACATCAGACAAGATTTTACCGGCCATCCATCTACCAAAACAGTACAGGCAGCGCAGTCCCCGTTTCCACAGGCATCTTTTGTGCCTGTAAGTCCAAGCTGTTCACGGAGTGCAAAGAGCAGAGTATCCGCGGGGCGTACTACAATACTTTTTATTTCACCGTTAACTTCGAGCTCAATCAAACTTTTGCTGAGAACTTGAAACATCAGGACGCACCTCCGACTTTAGCCAGGGCATCGAGAAGTGTGTTTCTAAAGACAAAGTCTCTATACTCCGCTGAACCTTGAAGATTATTCAGGATAGGCCCCGGCAAATTAGACATTATGTTATCAATCCTTGTCTGGAGCGGGACGCTTATTTGGTTGATTTCATTCTCCAACCGAGATGAACGAAAAGGAAAGCTACATAGTCCACTGACAGCCGCTCTAATCTCATCACCCAGTTTAATTAAGGCCAAAGTAACTAAGGGATAGTCAATCTCCTCCATTTTTGTCTTTTTGACAAACTCAAAAGGCAAATCTATAAAGGTCCTATCCGTTAATATTTGCACTATAAATTCGCTTTTTTCCCGCTTTAGCGTTTTATCAAAGATTTGGGTTATGGGCACAGTCCTTTGCCCTTCTTTACCGGCAAGAATCACCTGACTGTTGCAGAGCAGGAATGGAAGAACAACTTCGCGATAAGGGATTAAACCGCATATATTTCCCCCTACGGTAATTTTGTCCCGCGAAGTGTGATCGGCCGTTGCTTTAGCAGCCCTTGAAAGCAAAGGGAATAAGTTTGTTTCGCAAATTTTTGTTAATGTCACGGCAGCGCCAATGGTTAATTTTTGATTATTAATCTGCATGACATTACACTCGGGTATTTCTTTAATATCGATGACGGCAGCAAACTGCAGTTTATTCATTCTTGCCATGCTGATAATTTCAGTACCGCCGCCATAGTAAAGGGCTTTCTTGTTTTGCAGCGTTAAATCCTGAAATGTGTTTACGGCTTCGGCAATACTTTTTGGCCGGTAGTAGGCAAAGTCCATAGTGATCATTGGGCAGCCTCCTTCCTTGTCTTCCAAATGGTTTCCGGCGAAAGGGGCAGCTTGTTCAAATCTGTATCACTGGCGGCGGCCAAACTATTGCCCAGGGCCGCAGGCATGCCGATAATTCCATGTTCGCCAAAGGCACGTGCTCCATAGGGAGCATCAATTTGAGGAGTCTCAATAAAGTTCACAATATACTGGGGATTTTCACCGAATCTCATGATCTTATAAGTTCTAAGATTATGATTGAGAACCTTTCCTTGAATGTCAAAATCAAAATATTCTCGGGTTGCAAAACTTAGTCCCATGCTCATTCCGCCTTTGACCACTCCTTCAGCGGTTTTGGGGTTTAAGACCTTTCCGGCATCGAGTACCGTGACAGCCTTAAGAATATTATAGGTGCAATATTTCGCATCAAACTCGACTTCCACCGCCTGAGCACCTAATGTCCAGCCTGGTCCGGGGACGCCCTTTCCACCGTCATGATCAAGTGTTGTCAGGTGTTTCATGATAAATGTTCCGCGCCCCATAATCTGCCCGCCTATGGAGTTGCCGTTATCATATTTATAACCGTAAACAACCTCGGTGACATCAAGGTGCTGGTTGGGGTCTTCCTTGAGGAACACTTTGCCGTCGGCCACATCGAGATCCGTGGGGGAGCACCTTAGGACGATACTGCCAATACTTTTTAATTGGCTGATCAAATCTTCGGCTGCCTCAAGTACAGCCCTTCCGACCATATAAATAGTCATGCTTGCTACAGTTTTCCAGTGGACAGGGTTTAATTCGGTATTAACCTCCATTGTGACATGGATTTTATTAATATCCCACTTTAACCTTTCGGCTAAGATCTGGGCTAGGACCGTTTTAGAACCGACACCGAGTTCTACGGGGCCAATGTTTAAGTTGATACTTCCGTCCGGATTAAAGGTGATTACAGCCCCGGATACCGCGTCCGTAGGAGTTGAAGGGGTTTTCCAGAAACAGCTGATCCCCTTGGTTCTGATTTTTCCGTTGCCCATATCCACCTTGCGTCCGCCATCCCAATTAATTAACTTCTTAATCTGATTCAGACATTCTTTTAGGTTTCCGATATTGCTGGGAGTAAGACCTACCAGGGAAGGGCTGGTATCCCCCGGTGCGATGGCATTTTTGATGCGTAATTCCAGGGGATCGTGTTTTAATTTTCGAGCCAGCATATCTATCGTTCGTTCTATGGCAAAGGTATATTCCATATGGCCGAAGCCCCTAAACGATGTTGTAAACGGATGATTGGTATAAACACAAATCGCGTCACAAAAGACATTCTCAATTTTATAAGGTCCCGTGCAGTCGGTAGCAATGGACTTGGTAATAGCGACTCCCATATTTGAATAAGCTCCGCCATCGACAAGGTAGGTAATTTCAGCGGCTTTAATAATCCCGTCCTTGGTACTGCCAAGTTTAACTTTGGCTTCCAGACCGATTTTACAGGGGGAGCCGATCAAATCTTCTTCTCTCGTATTGACTAATTTGACCATTCTGCCGCCGACGGCATAGGAAGCCATATAGACAAGGAACTCAAGGTGGACGGCCGCTTTGCCGCCGAAAGCTCCCCCGACCAGGGGAGTGTTTACAATTACTTTTCCCTCGTCCAAATTGAAGTATCGTGATATCAGCTTTCTGACAATAAAGGGGGATTGGGAAGAAGTATAGATAATAACACGCCCGTCAGGTTTAATCTCACATCTTGAGTTTCTCGGTTCAAGGGCCGCATGATCTGATTGAGGTATGGAAAAGCTATCCTCAACAATAACATCACATTGAGCCCATGCCTTGCCAATATCACCCTTTCTGATTTTAACATGATTGGAAATATTAGTTCCCGGTTCGGGAAAAACATGTTTTAACCGCCTATAATCGCCGTGGTTCTCATGAATGAGCGGTGCGTTTGGCTTGATAGCTTCTCCGGGGGAATTAACAACCGGAAGGGGTTCATACTCGACTTGAATAAGCTCAGCGGCTTTTTTTGCTTCATATTCGCTGTTAGCCACTACCACGGCTATAGGCTCCCCATGATAACGAACTTTATCTTTAGCAAGCATCGGCTGGTCCTCAAGAATAACCCCTACGATGCCGGGGCAATACTCAGCGGTAACAATTGCTTGAACCCCGGGTACTTTTTGCGCTTCATTGGTATTGATAGACTTGATTTTGGCATGGGCATAAGTGCTTGTCACTAGCTTGGCGTGAAGTAAGTCGGGTGCGATGTAATCGGTGGTGTATTTAGCCGCTCCTCTGACCTTTTCCGGAGCATCTTTTCTATTCACGCTTTTTCCTATGATTGTCATTTCCTCTGCGGTCATCTACGGTTCTCCAATCTGTTGTCAGCGAATTTATCCAGCATCCTCCTATAATTTGGAAGATGATTTATCTTTTGCCACTGCATACTTTTTTATTCGTTGATGGCGCTTTACATCGCCATAAAAAAAAGTCGCCATTTTTATTTATGGCAACTTTCGGATAGTTTCACGTTGAATGCGGATTTAAAGCTGTAATCTGTTATCCGTTTTCGATATTCTTGAGCATTTTATCAAGCACGGATTTATAGTTATCAAGCTCTTCGGGCGTGATGCCGCTGATGACATCATTTCTGAATTTCTCAGCGACATCTAACATTTCTGTTTCGATTTTTTGTCCTTTTTCGGTCAGTTTTAATAACTTAGCTCGTTTATCTTTTTCGCTGTTTTCTCTTATCACCCAACCCAATGCTTCCATCTTATCCAGCAAGCGAACAACGGTTGGCTCTTTAAGGGACATTTTATCGGCCAATTGCTTTTGAGTAACTATTTCATTGATGCTAATATAATACAACGCAATCCATTGAGTCCTTGTGATGTTATAAATGTTTAGCCTCTTTTCAAAACAATCCGCTAGCAATTTGGCACTTCTACTCGTAATACAAGCGATACAATCATCTAAATTAAACATCGCAATTCACCATCTATTTCCATTTATCTATATGGTACTGGTTTACCACCATATATTGATATTAAGATAATTTAAGGTGAATTGCAATGCAGCGTTCAATATATTTCCATACCGCTTGCTCACTAAAGCATACACCTATCAACTCACCTTCACACGGTTTGAAATCAAAAAGGTTCAGGCTGTCGGTATTTATTTTCACACCCTGTATCACACCATCAGAAGAAGTGATATTTACCGTTACATTTCCAAAAGAATATCTGCGTTCTAATACTATTTCAAATTCCGGAGACTGGGAATAGAGCCAGTCGTAAGACGAAAGCATTTGTTCTAAGGGTGCCTCAAAATTAGATTTATTGATATATTCAATATTTCCGCAGGCAAATGTCTCGATGAACGCTTGTTTTACTCTTTCCGGAGTTATCTCACTATCAATCGAGGATAAATTGATTACTCTGTTCTTGACCGAAGCGATACCTTTAGATTTCAATTTCAGCATCGATGGTGTCAGGGCTCTTTCGAGTGGTTCGGCATCTACACTTACGAGGATTGTTCCATGATACATATAATTATCATTGTCCGTGTAATAAGCTTGACCGGAAAATTTCTGATTCTTGTAGTGCAAATCGTTTCTTCCGCTGAATTCACATTCAATACCCAGCTTCGCGATGACGGAGCGTACCATTTCAATGAACTTTTGGGGACTTGCCGTTTTTTCTTTGGTGATAAAGGTAAAATTAACATTGCCTTTATCATGATAGACTGCCCCGCCACCGGAAAACCTGCGTACGGCATTGATGTGATGTTCCTTCATATAAGAAAGGTCACATTCGGCGTAAAGATTTTGATTTCTGCCGATGATCACCGAAGCATCGTTCTGCCATAAAAACAAATGCGTATCTTCATCTGCATTTAAAAAGAGCTGATACTCCGCCGCTATATTATAATAAGGATCGAATTCGTTAGAAATGACTATTTTGTTCATTATTGATGCAGAGCTCCAATACCCAGGTCCATCGCTGCTTCATGAATCACCTCACCTGTGGTGGGGTGCGGAAAGATGGTTTCGGTTATTTCTTTTTCAGAAAGTCCATTGGCGATGGCTAATGTCAATACACTGATTAAAGAGGAGGCGTCAGCCCCTATAATCGAACCGCCGATAATTTTCCCTGTTTCCTTGTTCTTAACCAGCTTAATAAAACCTCGAGGTTCATTCATCGTCAAAGCCTTACCATTTCCCGCAAAAGAGAACTTGCTTACTGCAATATTCATTCCTTTGGCTTTCGCCGTGTCCTCACCGATACCCACACTGGCAATTTCAGGTGCGGTAAAAATTACATTGGGAACCGCAGAATAATCCATCTCTTTCTGCTTATTTAAAATATTATCTACAGCCACAATACCCTGATGAGAAGCCACATGCGCAAGCTGAATGATATTTGTCACATCACCGATGGCATAAATATGCTCCATATTCGTACGCATCGAAGCATCCACCTGAATGCCTCTGCCTTTGTTATTTAATAAAACACCGCTATTTTCTATCGCCAGTCCTTCCAAATTAGGCTCTCGGCCGATAGCCACCAACACCCTATCACTGACCAGTAAGTGTTCCCCGTCTTTATCCTCGTAGGTAATGACGGCTTTGCCGTCTACAGAGCTTTGGATCTTCATAACCTTCGAGCTCGTATGAACATCAATATTCTCCGCTCTGGCAATGTCTTGTATTTCCTTAGAAATATCACTGTCGACCATCGTTAACAGACGGTCCATGAATTCAATAACATGGACATCAATCCCAAAATTCTTATAAATAAAGGCAAATTCCATACCGATTACGCCGCCGCCGATAATCGCCATAGACTTGGGCAGGTCCGTACAGGACAGCGCCGTTGTGCTATTGCATACAAAGGGTAAATCGAGGCCGGGAATTGGGATCTTCGATATTTTTGAGCCTGTTGCGATAATAATATCTTTTGCTTTTATTGTATAATTCTCTTTTCCCGTAACGGCTACCGTAGTCCCCTTGACAAAGGAGGCCTGTCCTGAGATGACATTGATTTCGTTCTTCTTCATGAGGAAATCAATGCCCGAAATAAGCCTGTCCTTTACCTTATCTTTACGATCAATCACCTGTTTCATATCCACTGAAACAGGACCATCCAGTTGAACCCCAAAAAGTGCCGCATTGCGTACGTTATGACATATCTCAGAGGATTTAACAAGGGCTTTCGTCGGAATACAGCCGACATTAAGGCAAGTGCCGCCCAGCTCTGATTTTTCCACCAACGTAACCTTCAAACCATTCTTGGCTGCATAGATGGCTGCCACATATCCGCCGGGGCCTGCACCAATGATCAGCAAGTCGGTCGTTATTTCTTTTGAAGGTTTCTGAACTTGGTTTAGTTTATCAGTTTCATTTGTCTCTTTGGCAAGCGCTATCTCATCGATCTCGAACATTTCCGCATAGGAAGCGATGGGTGCGCCCTCTTGGCAAAATACCCCGGAAACAACACCTGCGGCAGTAGTTTTGATCGGCCGGTTTCCTTTCGCAGTCTCGACCTGTGCCAAAACATCGCCGGCTTCCAGCTTATCCCCAACCTTAACATGAATTTTACCCACAGTACCCGTTTTACCGCCAGGAATTCCTATCATTTTAATGATCATAATTCATTCTCCTCTTTCTTTTAAAGAAAACCATCAGTAAGAAAAAGAGCCTGCTCGGAAAGGCTCTTTTTGCTAAATATATTAATTAATCGATCTTAATGCCCGCTAATACGAGTTTAACTCCGTTCGCTAAGCAGTCTCCTACCGGACATGTGTTCTCAATGAATTTTACATATTCTTCTACTTTTTCCCTTGGCTCGTTTGTTTTAAAGTGCATGACAAAACGTATCTCCGAGAAACCATTTCTCACATCGGCAAGACCCAGAAATCCGTCCGGATCCATGTCACCTTCAAGCTCAACATGAAACTCTTCAAATGTAAAGTTATGAGCGGAGGCAAATGCACTGGCTACAATCGTCTGGCATGCACCCAGTGCACATAGAACTGCCTCAACCGGATTCATAGAAGCATTGGTACCCCCAAGATCTTCCGGTTCATCCATAAGAATTTTAAAGCCTCTTGAATCTGTCTCTACCTGCAAGCCTTCAGGTAATTTTTTAGCAGTTGCTTTAAATGTAGTTAACATAACGCCATCTCCTTCTTTCGCTATTGAAGAATAACTCTGTTTGGACTTGTGAATATGATAACATTCTCTAATCGTAAAGTCAATAGTTAGCTAAGTATTTTTTTCTGATAAGGATTCACTAGAATCTTTTCTATTTATGTTGTCTAAATTACCTATACTTTGCCCCTAAATAAGGGATAAAATACAGTAAAAGATCTCAGGAAGCCTTCGTCTGAGACCGCCTGAGATCTTTTTTGTACCATAAAATACTATTTCTGCTCAATCAGCATCCATACGACTTCTGCATTGCCATCACTGTCATTGATGCTGCTATGTTCTTCTCCCGCCGGAATAAAGGTTGCCGAACCTTCCTGCGCTGAAAAGATTTGATCCCCAATTTTGCATTTGATATTCCCGGAAATCACATAGCTGTATTCATCACCGCTGTGGGCAGCGGGCGGAACCACCGTACCCGCAGGAAAGATGGCATGGCCCATCGTTACGCCCTCTCCGGCACTGACAACGCCACCGAAGAGATCCACCATGGTTACACCGTCGCCGCGGACCTTTCCGTCGATTTTATTTTTATTCCTTACCAGCATCTTCGTTTGCTTCCTTTCTTACCGTCTTACCGCCTCAAAGGTTATGGGGTCAACATCGACACCATAATCATTTTTAGCCTGCTCCGGGGTGATGTAGCCATTACGAACATCCCAGGCAACACGGTTTACATCCCTCTTGTGAGGATCACCATAGCCGCCGCCGGTGCAGGTGACCATTCTGACAATATCATTCTTGTTTAATACCGTACGGGCTGTAATCCCCATCGGCCCCTCATGGGTACCGTTTGCCCTGATAATTTCAAAATAATTATAAGAACCATCGGCGCCGCCATCCGTACCCCAGGCCGGATATTTGTTCCGCCCGAAGGAAGCGGTAAAGAGCTGGTTATCGGACATGGCCCGGTATATGCGTACGGCGCCGCTGCCGCCCCGGAAGGTACCGGCACCGGCCCCATCGGTATGCAGGCTATATTCTTCGACTCGAATGCCGTAACGGGTTTCCGCCATTTCTACCGGCACATTATACGTTTCGCCATCACCGACACAGAATTGACCCACTTCCCCATCTTTTGTACAACTGGCTCCCCAGCCCCCGCCGGTCGGTTCAACAATGAGAAAGGGAACGCCGGTATCCTGATGAGTCCCGGAAAGTACAACAGAGCAGACAGAAAGCATATGGCCGGCTCCCAGATGTTCGGGGAATACAGGAGCCAGTGCCCGCCAGAGAACATCCGTTGCATAGAGCATACTCTCGAAATAACAGGACGTCGGAGCCGGCGCGTGACATTGCAGAACAGAACCCGGCTCAGCAATAATACGCAGCGGCCGGAAAACTCCATCATTGACCACAAGTTCCGGATCAATAATCGACATATACGCAATTTTCGCACCCGCGCAGAGAGATGTATAACCGGTATTAATGGGACTCACTACCTGTGGGCTGCTTCCGCTATAATCCGCAATGAATTCATCATCCGTAATGGTAACCTTCACTTTGATCAGAACAGGATTTCCATGTCCGTCATCATCCATAAATTCTTCCGCTTCCCAGGAACCCTTGGGGAATTCCAAGAGACGCTTGCGGGACAGGATTTCACCCTGATCTAAAAGACGGACCATGGATTCTCGGACAACAGCATGTCCATATTTTGCGCAAAGGTCGATGATTCTCTTGCTTCCGGTCCTTAGAGATGCAATCTGTCCCCACATGTCACCCTCCGCAGAATCGGGGAAACGGACATTGGCCTTAATCATATCCAGCAGCGGCCGGCAGATTTCTCCGGCGTCCACCAGCTTCACTCCCGAAAAGCGCAAGCCTTCCTGGAATACCTCAGTGGAATCCGTAGTGAAAGAACCGGCTGCCATTCCTCCCACATCGGACCAATGCGCCTTGTTCCCCAGAAAGGCTATAATTTCTCCATCATAAAATACCGGCATCATCATACCGATATCGGACAAATGAGAACCGCCGCCCATGTAAGGGTCATTAATCAGGTACACATCTCCCGATTTCATGTTATCTTTGCCAAATTTATCAATAACAGCCTGGATCATGGGGGAAATTAGCCCAATAAAACCGCAGGCACCGTTTCCCTGAGTAAGAAGGCGTCCTTCGCTGTCCGCAATTCCACAGGCATAATCCAGAGTCTCATAAATGATGGGACTCATAGAGGTACGGGCGAAGGAATAAAACACTTCATTACCGATGGCCATTAAAGAATCCTTGACAATGTCAAGGGTGACTGAATCAATTTTCTTCGTCATTTTATTCTCCCTCCTCCGTAACGATCAGGTTCCCATATTCATCAACTGCGACATTTTGTCCCGGATAGACAACTGTCGAAGAGGTCTTTTCTTCGATCACCACTGGACCGGAGAATTTTGCCCCGGAGCCTAATTCATACCGGTTGTATACCGGTGTATCCAGCCATCCGATTTCATTAAAGCAAACGGGGCGTACCGATATTTTCGCATCTTCCCCATCGCCGGTCTGGGGAGATATTTTTCGAAGTTCCGGACGGATGAGACCGCCGTTGGCCACCAGATGGTAATTGACGATTTCAACAGCTGCGCTGGCAAGACGGAAAGTATACGCTTGCTCATGAGCTTCATGGAAACGTTGCTTGATAACCTCTTTGTCTTCTTCCTTAAGCGGCACAGTAGGAACGGAAACCTTCACGGTATGTTCCTGACCGATATAACGCATGTCCACATAATACTGACAGATCATCTGCGAAGCCGGGATTCCATCATTCGAAAATTGCTTTTCAGCCTGTTCCTGCATTTCTTGCCAAATGTCATTGATCTCATCAACCGGGCTTTCTGCTAAAGGAGAAATGCGGGTCCTGATATAGTCATGACGAAGATCGGTCATTAACATTCCCCAGGCCGCGAAGACCGAAGCCGCGTCTGGAACGATGATCTTCCGAATATTGAGTTCTTTTGCAAGCGCAGCACAATGCATTGGTCCGCCACCACCGAAGGCCACCATAGTGAATTCAGTGGGGTCATAGCCACGGCGAATGGAAATAAGCTTTAAAGCGTTGTACATATTGGATTCCGCTACGCGAATGATTCCCATAGCTGCATCATCCGCATTTAAGCCCAGGGGTTCCCCTACATTTTTAACAACGGCCATCTTCACAGCATCCAGATCGACAGGATGATCAAAATTATCCGCCGAGAGTCGGCCGGTCAGCAGACAGGCATCTGTGGTCGTTGGTTTTGTTCCCCCGATTCCGTAAGCAACCGGTCCGGGAAGCGCACCGGCCGATTGAGGCCCAACCCGAAGTGATCCCGCTTCATCGATCCAGGCAATGGAACCGCCCCCATTCCCGATCTCCACGATATCCACTACAGGGGCCATAATGGGATATCCGGCAAAGTTGTCGGTTCTTTCAATTCGATATTCGGTCGTTACTTTTACTTCTCCATTTTCAATGAGAGAGCATTTGGCGGTAGTCCCACCCACATCGAACGCAATCAGGTTGTTTTCTCCCAGGATCTGACCAAGAATCGCAGCCCCGTAGACACCGGCTACCGGACCGGATTCTACCATATTCACCGGAGCGTTTTTGGCCTGCTCAAAGGTTGTCGTCCCGCCGTTGGACTGCATAATATAACTTTTTCCCTTGAAGCCAATACCCTCCAGTTTGTTTGACAAATTGTTCAGATAAGAAGAAGCCGTTGGCATAACATAAGAATTTAAAGCAACGGTAGACGTGCGTTCATATTCTCTCCATTCACGGGTCACCGTCGAGGATGTTGTGATAAAGACTTCCGGCCATAGGGACTTAATGAGTGCAGCCGTCTTCTGTTCATGCTCATCATTCGCATACGAATTTATGTAACATATCCCAATGGATTCAACGTCCTGTTCTTTAAAATATGTTACCGCTGATTTTATATCGTCCGTGTTCAGCGGCTCGATCACTTCTCCTTTATAGCTTATTCTTTCCGCAACTTCCTGACGAAGATAACGTGGAATGAAAGGTTCCGGCTTATGGAACACCAGATTAAAAAGGTCGGGGCGATTACAGCGGGCAATTTCAAGGACATCCCGGAATCCCTTGGTTGTGATTAAACCGGTTTTGCCTCCCTTACGTTCGGTCAGAGCATTAATAATCGTCGTTGTTCCATGAATAAAAGTATCCATGCTTGCAGGGGATAACTCACTTTTCTTAATAACATCAAGCACACCTTGCTCAAAGTTTGGCGGCGTTGTATGACTTTTTTGGGCCACAATCCGACCGTTTTCTTCATCAATAGAAACTAAATCGGTAAAAGTTCCGCCAATATCGGTTGCTATCCGCATCCCATCTCCTCCTTTTAAGTACATTACTTCTATTATAGTACAAATTCTAAATACAATAAAGTGATGTAACACATTTCCGGTGAAAAGGGAGGTATCAAAAAAATCTCAGGCGAACCTTCGTCTGAAGCCCGCCTGAGATTTTATGTTTATTCACTATTTTTGTTCTATTTCAACAACACATTCGGTTTTAATCTTTCCAACCAGGAATTGCAGGGCATCTATAACATGGGGTCTAATATCACCGCCGATTAGTACATACATGATATCATCACCAACATCCAGCCGGCCCTCATTGAGCCAAACCCGGACATGGAAAATGCCGTCCATCTTATAGGTTTCAGCAATCGCCGCATCAACCTTTGCCGCGTCATAGGCAAATTCCATTCCTTTTACCGTCGAACCGTCATCAATTCCCTGGCGCACCTTGGCTTTAGGCGTTTGACGCACTACCCCGTTGTGGACTAAAAACATGCCGTCCTGTAAAGCCTTTGGATCCGCTTTTGCCTCTTTGAGCCATTCATCGACCGATGGTGCAGTCTTTTTCATTCTTTCATTAATCATAAACTAATTCTCTCCTTTATATCCAAATTGTGAGTTTCACTCCATATGCAGAACCACATATACCCTCACCCTATTTCCCTCTGATTCAGCATATATGTTCCCTCCATGAAGATCAACGATACTTTTGGCTATGGCAAGTCCAAGTCCCGAACCGGCAATTTTCGAGTTTCTGGACTTATCAACCCTGTAAAAACGTTCAAAGATTAAGGGGAGCATCTCTGTCGGAATCGTGTCTCCCTGATTCTCAACCATAACAACGGCCTGATCTTTTTCTTGAGTAATTTTAACAAAGATTATTCCTTGAGGATCGCTATAACTATATTTAACCGCATTAGACAATATGTTTTCAAACACCCTTGCCATAAGTGCCGGATCAATATTCACGATTATCTCGCTGCATTGAAAATCCTTTTCAATGCATATATTTTTTTGTTTGGCTAAAACGGATAATTCTCCGATTTGCTGCTCTAATAGTTCGACAAGATTTACCTTGGATCTGTCAACCCTTAGTACTCCGTTTGAAACCTTCGTATACTCGAATAAATCTTCGATCAACTTCTTGAGTTTTAAGGATTTATTATATGTTTTTTCAAAATATTGGGCCATCGTCTCACTATCATATTTCTTATCCTTTAAGAGGGTAAGATATCCAATAATAATGGTTAAAGGTGTTTTTAGATCATGAGAAACATTCGTAATCAACTCATTTTTTGTCTGCTCAGCTCGTCGTTCATCTTCGATTTTGCGTTGAAGTTCGAGTGACATTTGATTGATATTCTCCGCTAGGACCTTGAGTTCATCCGTTCCTCGCACTGTAATTTTATAATCCAGTTTCCCTTTAGATATCTCAGTCACACCGTCAACTATTTCTTTAATATAATTTATTTTCGTCCTGATTAAGATAGTTTGTACCACAACAACGACAACACAAGATACAAGCATCGGAATAACCGGTGAATGGAAAAAATAGGTTAGATATTTAAATATAACGAATGATGGAATAACGCTAAGAATATTTATCACGATGAGATGAATGGTCAATTTCTTAAAGGGAACCTTTTCTAAATACTTTTGAGGGGATCTTAAAAAATCAAAAATCTTATCTGCGTTAAAAACGAGTATAAAAGTAATGACCGTATAGAACAGATAATTATTCAAGATTCCGTATTCTACATAGGGCAATGTCGTAATGCTCGAGTTAAAGAAAAATAAGGTGACTAATCCTGTAATAATGATTCTTTTATGGCTAATTATCCATTTCAACTTTATAGCCTACCCCCCAGACGACCTTGATATATCTCGGTTCCTTTGGATTGATCTCTATTTTTTCTCTGAGATTTCTAATGTGAACCGCGACCGTATTTTCGCACTCAAAAGCCGATTCACTCCAAACAAGTTCGTAGATTCTCTGCGTACTCAGAACCCTGCCCTTATTCCGCATTAACGTTTCAAGGATAGAAAATTCGGTTGGAGTAAGCCTAATCTCCTTGTCTTCAAGAAAAACTTGATGGGCGGCGGTATTGATGACAAGATCACCGACTTGGATCTCGTCTTTTGATTCTAAAGAGGGGTGATTAAGTACTTTATACCGCCTGAGCTGTGACCTTACCCTTGCCACGATTTCCAAAGGATTAAAGGGCTTGGTTACATAGTCATCCGCCCCTGTATTCAGTCCCAGAATTTTATCCAGGTCCTCTCCTTTTGCCGATAGCATAATGATAGGCATGCTCTTATCCTTTCTAATTTGCATACACGCCTGAATACCATCCATTTTAGGCATCATGACATCCAAAATAATAAGGTCAATGTCCATTTCTTTCAGCACATTAAGCGCTTCAATCCCATCGGAAGCCTTTACCACTTCAAGGCCTTCATTCGATAAATAGATCTCAATTAAATCACAAATGTCCTGTTCATCATCAACAATAAGAACCCTCTGCTTCTCCACGAAATCTCCCCCAACGTTTTTTAAAAAACTCTAAAATCGTGAATGCCGCAAAAATCATTACAAAAGGCATAACCGGATAGGCATACCTCTCAAATGCATAATACGGTAAATAAATTAAGTTAAAATAGACAATCACAGTAAATGTTAGTGTAAAGCGTTTATCCTTTCCTTTAAAGGATCTAATGATTCCCGCAACAGCCATCCCTAAAATTATAACATGGAAGATTGCCGCGGCTATGATGGGTACACCCAGAATTTCTTTCCAGTAAAATGGGATTCTCCAAAGGTAGAATGACTTACCTAAAGTATACCAGTATAAGTACTTCAAAGGTTCCTTTACTCCATAAGTTTTTAGCCGATCAATTCCTGCATTCATTTGATTCTGGTTGCTCTCGATTTCTGTTTTCCCTATGGTATAATTCGTGTAATCTTTGCTCTGATCATAGTTAACATAAGTTCCCTGCAAAAATGGATTCCCTGAGGAGAGTGTTAACGGTATAAACCTGTCATAAATCTTATCATTTCTTATCCACCAGGGACTTAAGACAGCGCTGAAGATTGTTAAGGTGATTACAGTGTACTTGAACATTTCTCTCAGCGTATATCGTTTTATCAACCATATGACAAATATGACGGCAGGATAAGCGGCAATGGTCGGGCGGAAGAGGCAGGCCGCTCCCCATACCAGACCACCCAAAACATAATAACGGGTCCTCTTTTCTTCTACAGCGTAAAACGAGATATAAACCAAGAGCAAAAGGAGAAATTTAAAAATTACTTCAGTCAATATTAACGTGGCCGCATAAAATTCCGCTACATAAAAAAGATTTAAGCCGCAGGCCATGATTGCCACTCTACTGTTAAAAGTTTTTCTGCCAATGAAAAACACTAAGAAAAGGGAAAAAGTCTGCAGAATCACTTGAAAAATCCGAAATGCAGTTATTCCCTCAATCTTTCCAAAGACACTCATAAAAAAAGCAAGGGTAAGGGGGAGGCCGGGCATAATAAAAACGGTGGGCTCATCTGCATTTTGATAGGTTAACATCCCGGTATCCAAAAATGTCCACGCGCTTCTGATGTATTTGACATCATCATTATTCATTTTGTCTAGACTTCCAAGGAAATTGCTGTCACCATATCTAAGTACTGCATACAAGCTAATACTAAAAAATATAGCTGAAAGCACCAACAAACTAATTTTTATCCATTTTTCTTCACGAGCTAAACTGAACATGTTTCCTCCTATTGACTATTTAATCGAAACAAAATAGGCACCCATAATAATAAACCCAATCCCAATCCACCGCGTGAAAGGCAAGTGCTCTTTAAATACAAACATGGCAATAAAGGCAGCGGCCACATAGGACAAGCTCTGAAGAGGATACACCAGGGACAGTTCGGCCTGAGAGAGAATATAGAGCCAAATGACTGTCGCCAAAGCATAGATGACTAGCCCGCCTAGAATATAAGGATTAAAAAGAATTGGCATAACTGCACTGAGACTAGGCTTTAAGTTACTGCCTGTTAGTCCTAACTTCCAAAGCGTTTGTCCAAAAACTAATAAGATAATATTTAAGGTCAATAACAGGTAGATCATTTCTGCTCTCCTTTTTCAGAACAACTCATTATAATTTCCACTTCTTGAATGACCTTTGTCATTTTCTTCTGAACATCAGAGATCACCAAAGTCAGATAAAAAATCAAAACAAGAATAAATACCAAGGCTGTTACGAACAAAAAAGCCGGAGGATAAGAAATATGGACCATCGCCGCCAAAAGATCAGTAAGTTCTTTATGAGTTGAGAAAACAATCATAAAAAGGCTTGTTATGATCCAGAGTATGCTGTATTTGAATTCGAGCATCCGTTTTTTGATAAAGTATAATGTCAGAAATAGCATCAGAAGAGATAAAAGAAATGAATAGGTATACGGACTCATCATATTGCCCTCCTTAAAATGGTTGCAGAAGCAGTACACAGGTCACTTTTAGCATGTAATAGATGGATTTTTGGGGTGTAATCGATGACCTCCCACCCTGCCTCTTATTCATTTTGACCGATATTTCTTTAATCCTCATTCCTCTATTGGAAGCATAGACTATTGTCTCAACTTCGGGATAATCTTTAGGGTAATATTGGGAAAAGAGTTCAATCCCTTTTTTATTGATCGCTCTATAGCCTGATGTCGTATCGAAGTAGTGTTTTTTGCAAAGAAAGGACACCAACTTAGAAAAAAAAGCGATGCCGATTTGGCGCATGGGACTTGATGGATAATCTGTTTCCTTTACAAACCGCGAACCAATGACCAGATCAGCCTCATCCATTTCAATCGCTTTAATCAGCTTTGGTATATCCCTGGGATTGTGCTGCCCATCCCCATCAATCTGAATGACGATATCATAGTTGTGTCTTTTAGCATACATATATCCGGTTTGAACAGCTCCCCCGATGCCAAGGTTTTGGGGCAGATCGATCACTAAGGCCCCCGCCCCTTTGGCTGCAAAAGATGTGTTATCAATTGAGCCATCATTGATCACTACGATATCAACCCCGGGTTGGTAGTGCTTAATGGATTCGATCACGCCACTTATGGTGCTTTGTTCGTTATAGGCCGGTATTACTACCAGTGTCTTCATAAGATACCTCCTTAAGGTATTAACTTTGTGTCACAGGTATATTGTAAAATTAATCCTTGAAGAAAAAGAAAAGGAGTTATGAAGACTTTCGAAAGATAAGAACAAGCTTTATAAAAAATTCGTAGTGAACTCGTTCAGCTAAAGCTGAACATCGATTAAACAAACAAGAGCCCGTGCATTCGTTTTGCACGGGCTCTGTCCAAGAGTTCCGAAATCTCAGTAAAAAGATAACTTATAGGATAGACTTTCTGATTTCTTCTCCTGATTTGTTAGAGAGATAAGCAGGGGCAATATCGACAACGGTCTTCGCACCGGATACACCCTCCTGATTTAAGCGATAGGCTGCTCTTGCGTAGGCAAGCAGCACATTTGCCGTGAAATCCGGGTTAGAATCCAAATCCAATTTATATTCTATCACATGGTTATTTTCTCCCTTTAATCCTGTTTTTCCATGACGGATAACTAATCCGCCATGAGGCAAACCACTATGATTTTTTTCCAATTCCTCTTCGGTAATAAAGTGTACTTCTGTGTCATAGTCTGAGAAATAATTAGGCATTGTTTTTATGTCATGCTCGATCTGAGTTTTATCAGCGCCTTCTTCAGCAACGACGAAGCACTCTCTTCTGTGTTTTTCTCTTGCGGTAAGTTCCGGGGAATCACCTTTTTTAACGGCTTCTATGGCATTTTCTATAGGAATTGTATACTGTTTTGCATTCTTGACCCCTTTTATCCTTCTGATCGCATCCGAATGCCCTTGGCTGACCCCTTTTCCCCAGAAAGTATAGGTGTTTCCCTCAGGCAGGATTGCCTCTGCATATAAGCGATTGAGTGAAAACATACCCGGATCCCATCCGCTTGAAATAATGCAGACTTTCCCGGCTTCTAATGCATTTTTATTGACTGCATCAAAATAATCCGGGATTTTCGCATGTGTATCATAACCATCGACTGTATTGAACATACCGGCAAATAGAGGACCCTGGACAGGCATATCTGACATGCTTCCGCCGCATAATACCATAACATCGATTTGATCTGTCATATTCTTGGCCTCATCAATGGAGTAAGCCTTTACACCTTCTGTCAGCGTCTTAATTGTTGAAGGTTCACGTCTTGTAAACACGCCGACAAGCTCCATATCCTTATTCTGCCGAATTCCTAATTCCACACTTTTCCCCAGATTTCCATAACCGATAATTCCTATTCTGATTTTGTTCATACTATATTTCTCCTTTGACTATGTTTTTTTACTCATTTTTTCCATCTGTTGTTTTGCTTCCGGGGACACTGCATCAATCAGGTAATTGCGGTCTTTTCCCTGTATTTCCTGCTTTATTCTTTCATTAGCCCCATCGATCATAATTTTCAGTTCTCTGGCGGATAATAAGGAACATCCTGCCCCCCTAATAATAAGCTGCTCTAAACCGTCTGACGTCGCTACTGTTATATTATAATTCTTCTGATTGTCATGGGCAAACCTTTCAATATATTGGTCTGCCGTCTGGGCCTCCCTGGTAAAAACCACATGGATATTATGATAGTCGGTGACCTCCGCAAAATTTCTCTGAACACGGTAAGCATCAAATACAACGATAATCCGGCATTTTCTAATCCCCTGATAATTACTGAGGGAATCAAGCAATTTCATTCTGGCCCCATCCATATTATCAGCGGTAAGCGCTTTCAGTTCAGGCCAGGCATGGATGATATTATAGCCGTCCACAAGGAGATACTCTTCTTTAACTTCCTTTTCCCTGATGGTATAAGCAACCGATTCATAATAACTTTCACGGGCCGTTTTGCGTTTTTTCCAAGCCGACTTTTTTCCTTTGTTCGCATAAAAGGTTTTTTGCATAATTTGATCAATCTCATCTAAACTGATTGACCTCTGTTCTGTATAGGGGATCAGCTTGGGGGCTGTTTCCCCCGATAAATCATCTTTGTTCTGCAGACAGCTTTCAACATGCATGTAGTCCTTTACTTTATCCCAAGGCACCAAAAAGCCTGCGCCGTGGGCACAAAATACAGAACCTGTCGGATTTTCCAAGTCCCTTTCCGAATCATATCCGATACTTGCGATGACCTCTTCGGTATTATGGCATGGTTCGTACCCTTTCAGGCTGCAAAACAGTCTGCCGAGTCCTTTGGTATAGGCAACGACCTCTTGCTGATAATTCCTCATCGTAACCACCGGGGCGCTTCCCACCAGAACCGCCATCTCGTCATGGGTCTGTGATATCTCACATGTACCCCACATCTTCTCAATATCGGTCATCGCTCTTCCTACCATTTTCACAGGCAGTTCCAGCTCAAAGGCATAATAGGGCTCCAATAATATGGATTCTGCCTCCTTTAAGCCCTGGCGCACCGCCCGATAAGTGGCCTCTCTGAAGTCACCGCCATCCGTATGCTTAGTGTGTGCCCGACCCGAGACTAAAATAATATTCATATCGGTAATCGCTGAACCGGTTAGAACCCCTTTATGAGCTTTTTCTTCCAGATGAGTTAAAACAAGTCTTTGCCAGTTTTTACTTAAAGTATCCTCACTGCATTTCGCGCCAAATTGCAAACCGCTTCCCGGCTCACCCGGCGTGAGTAACAGGTGGACCTCCGCATAATGCCGCAAGGGTTCAAAATGCCCTACCCCTTCTACCGCATTCACAATCGTCTCTTTATATAAAATTCTTCCTGTATCGAAGGCTACATCCACACCGAAACGGCTTTGGATAAGGCTTTGCAGAATTTCAATCTGCACCTCTCCCATGATCTGAGCCTGAATTTCCTGTGACTGCTCATCCCAAACGATATGAAGTTCCGGCTCCTCTTCCTCAATCTGCCGCAGTTTGGGAAGCATCACTCTCGGGTCACAGCCTTCCGGGAGAATAATTTGATAAGAAAGCACCGGTTCCAATACAGGTCCTTCTGAAGCTTCTTCTATCCCTAAGCCCTCTCCCGGTCTGGTTTGGCTAAGCCCGGTTACTGCGCATACAGAACCTGCCCCAATCTCGTTCACGGCCACGTATTTCTGTCCGGAATAAATGCGAATTTGATTAACCTTCTCTTCCCAACCGCGATTTTTTAAGATATCCTTGACCTTTAGTCTTCCGCCCGTAAGCTTCATGTATGTAAGTCGGTTTCCCTGCGAATCTCTTGCTATTTTAAATATCTTTGCTCCGAATTCGTCGGGGTATGAAGGGATCAGGGCATATTTCACCAGGCCTTGCATAAATTGCTCGACACCCTCACATTTTAAAGCCGAACCGAAAAAGCACGGAAAAACCTTGCGTTCCAGGACTGCTTTTTGAATCTGTACGGTTTCAATTTTTCCCGTTTCCAGAAAACTTTCCATCATTATTTCATCACACATCGCTAATTGATCGTAAAAGTCCACTGTCTTAACTTGTCCGAATTCGATACAGCCATCGTCCAGCTGCTTTTTCAAGTCCGGCATTAACGTGTTCTTATCTGTCCCCTTCTGATCCATCTTATTGACAAATAAAAAAACAGGGATCTGATACATGTCAAGCAGCCGCCATAAGGTTTTGGTATGCCCCTGTACTCCATCCGCACCGCTGATCACTAAAATGGCATAATCCAGCACCTGAAGTGTTCTCTCCATTTCAGCCGAAAAGTCAACATGCCCCGGGGTATCCAGTAAGGTAATCTGTGTCTCACCCATTTTAAAAACGGCCTGCTTGGAAAAAATGGTGATCCCTCTCGCCTTTTCTAACTCAAAGGTGTCTAAATAAGCATCCTTATTGTCCACTCTTCCCAATTTTCCGATTTTACCGCTCAGATAAAGGATACTCTCCGATAATGTCGTCTTACCCGCATCCACATGTGCCAATATTCCAATCACTAAATTTTTCATTATTTATTTCAAATCCTTCGATTATTAAAAACAATATGACAATCCGCTCTCAGCCAAGTTAACAGTTAAGTCATGACCATTCCCAGCTAAATTTATAGTTGTTCAAAAACCATTGTACCTTAAAGCGTCCGGTTTGAACAAGAATTATTTGGAAGCGTTATCGGCTTATAATTAAAAAGGAGCCGCTGCTCACGAACGATTCGGTTCGTTTAGCAACGACTCCCTTACTTTCATTAATATCCGTTTTGTTTGAGAGCTTTGTAAACCCTTTCTTCGGTTAAGGGAATCTCATAAAAGCGGACACCAGTTGCATCATAAACTGCATTGGCAATGGCTCCGGCCGTGGGGACTAATCCGGTCTCTCCCACACCCTTGGCACCGAAAGGACCACTCGGTTCGTTGGATTCGACTAAGATCGCATCAATCTCCGGAGTGTCCTCGATCGTGGGGAGAAAGTATTTATGAAGGCTGCTGTGAATTTGGCGGCCCTTGTCATCGTAGCGTATTTCCTCGCTGACGGCATACCCTACGCCCATCAGGACTCCTCCCTCGATTTGTCCTTCGACAATGACCGGGTTGATCGCCTTACCCACATCGTGAGCCGCAGCAACCTTAATCACTTTGACTTGACCTGTTTCCGTGTCCACTTCGACCTCGGCAAAATGAGCATGCCACGGCGGTGCATTTCCGGGAACAATACGGCCTACCCCGATAAACTGTTTGTTGCGCAGGTGGGCATGATAGGCCAGTTCCTTCAAGGTCATCGTCTTTTTACCTTCCCCGATTTGACATACTCCGCTTCCCTTGCAATCCTCACCGAGATTCTGGTTTATGATATAGATCTCTGAGTCCTTGATATCCAGATTTTCCGGCGGAACTTCGAAAAGGTTTCCGGCATATTCTAAGATCTGCTTCCGGGCGTCTGTCGCCGCAGCAACAACGGCGGTGCCTGCTGCATAGCAAGTCCGGCTGGCATGACTGCCGATATCAAAAGGAGTGCTCTGTGTATCGGCAAAGGTTATATTGACGTCTTCCAGTCGGGCACCGAGTACCTCAGCGGCAAATTGCGGGAGTGTGGTGCTCGTTCCTGTCCCGATGTCCGGAACCCCGGAAGCGAGATGGATTGACCCGTCTTGCTGCACGGTGATAATGGCATTATCATAGTCTACGCAGAACGGCCAAGCATTACTGCAGTGGGTACCTACGCCTACCCCAATTCCTCTTAATTTTTTGGCACCGGGCTTGTTCAGCTTGCCGCGGCGCTCCCAACCGATGCTTTTCGCTCCCTTTTCAATGCACTCCGCCAGTCCGGTTGATTGGCAGGGATAAGGAAGACACCAGGGGTCGCCGACTTTCATTATATTTTTCATGCGTAACTCGAGAGGATCCATGTTCAATTTTTCAGCCATCATATCCACAACGGACTCGATAGGGAACATGGCCTGAGGGTTTCCGAAGCCGCGCATGGCCCCGGCAGGGGTTTTATTGGTATAGACACTATGCCCGTAATAGTATTCGTTCGGGATGCGGTACACGGATAGTCCCATCGCTCCCAGCACACCCGGGGTTTCACAGCTGAAGCTGCAGTAAGCCCCTGCATCCAAAACCGCTCTTAGATCCAGGGCGTGGAACGTACCGTCACTTTTGGCTCCGAGCTTAACGGTTACATACCCACCGTGGCGGGTGTCGGAAGCAATAAAGTCTTCTTCTCTGGAATAGACGATCTTGACCGGTTTTTTGGCAAGGATGGAAAGTGCTACGGCGATGGGCTCGGCTTTAGCGCTCAAACCAATCCGTACACCGAATCCGCCACCGACATAAGGAGGGTTTAACACCCGAATTTTGCTGTGCGGTACCCCGAAAATTTTAGAAAGAATCATCCGGGTGGGGTGGGGTGTCTGAGTGGTCGACCACACGGTGATTTTTCCGTCAACACCGACCTGGGCGACAGCGGCTTGGGTTTCCAACTGGGCTTGCTTTTGAATGGGCAACTTAAATTGTTTTTCTATGATGATGTCTGACTCTGCAAAGCCTTTTGCCACATCTCCCACAGGAATCTTGACGGTTTCCCCGGGAATATTCTTCCCTTCACGACAAGGGCCTTGGATATCCGGGGCCTCCGGCTTCATCGCTTCCAGCGGATCAAACACAGCGGGCAGTTCCTCGTATTCGACCTTGATCAACTTCAAGGCTTCTTCGGCGATCCTCTCGCTTGTGGCCGCTACCGCCGCGACCTCGTCTCCTACGTAGCGCACGACATTATCAAAAATGTATTGGTCTAAGACCGGCTCAAGTGAAGGTACGGTAAATGTCATGGTTGCGGATGTATTGAATAACTCTCTTGGGGTATTCTGATAGGTTGCCACGGCCTTAACCCCGGGTAATTTCTCAGCTTCTGTCGTGTCGATCTTAATGATTCGAGCATGGGGATATGGACTGCGCAGCACTTTTCCATAGAGCATCCCGGGTAACGAGAAATCGGTGGAAAAGGTGGCGGTTCCCGTCGCCTTCTCAAGGGCATCAAGCTTACGGACACTTTTGCCTACGGTCGTATATTCTTTCATCACGTCACCTTCTTTACAGATTTTCTCTGATTTGCTTGGCAGCATCGGAAACGGCCTTTTCTATCTTGACATATCCTGTGCAGCGGCAGATATTTCCGGAAAGCGCTTCTTGAATTTCCTCTTTGCTGGGCTCTGCCTTTTTATCGATGAGGGCTTTGGCCGACATGATCATACCGGGTGTGCAGAACCCACACTGGATCGCCCCATTATCCATGAAGCTCACCTGTAACGGGTGCAGCTTATCCGGGCTTCCGATCCCCTCGATGGTTTCCACCTTGCTCCCCTCGGCTTTCATGGCGGGAACCATGCAGGAATTCACAGCCTCCCCGTTCATGATCACCGTACAGGCTCCGCATTCCCCTTTACCGCATCCTTTCTTAGTACCGGTCAGGTGCAATTTATCCCGGAGCACATCCACTAACATATCAGAAGGAGATACTTGTACTTCAGTGAATTCTCCGTTTAGAGTAAATGAAAGTATCGTGTTGCTCATGATTGACCTCCTTATCATCATCATCGTTAAAAGTTGTTTCTTGCCTCTCTCACGGCTGACTCCAAGGCACGCCGAATCAGGACAGGCAATACCTCCAGGCGATATTCCCGGGAACCCCTGAGCAGGCTGTTTCTGGGGTTAGCCTGAGCAATGGCTGTTTTTGCGGCCTCTTCGATAATTTCCGGTGTGACCTTTGCTCCGGCTAAGAGAGCTTCGGCTTCCGTCGCACGGACCGGTTTTGTCCCAACAGGTGCCATAGCGATGCGCACCCACTCAAAAGATTCACCTGACAGCGAGACAACTACGGCAGCATTAAGCATCGGCAGAGCTAATGCTTTACGCTGTTCAAGCCGTTCAAACGCCGAACCCTGGTTCTTTAATAAAGCAGGGAATTGAATCCGGGTTACGAGTTGGGACGCACTATCCAAGGCGCTTTTACCTGCACGGTCGGTATATAGCTCTTCCAGCGGGAGGTATTCTTTTTTCCCGGGCGATAGAACTTCAGCCACTGCATCAAAAGCTGTCAAAGCGACCGCCGTATCAGCGGCAGGTTGTGCATTCACGACATTCCCTACAACCGTAGCGGAGTTACGGATCTGCAAGGAACCTACCGTTCTGGCAGCTTGAGCCAGAGCCAAAGCCTTTTCACGGACAAGCTCAGATTTTGCAGCCTGGTTATGGGTGACCGCCGCACCGATTTGAACCATCCCATTGTCCACTTTAATCTCTTTCAATCCGGGAATCCGAGTGATATCGACCAGCACTGCGGCTTCTTTTTTTCCTTCTTTCATATCGAGAAGCAGATCAGTCCCCCCTGCAATAACCCTTGCCTGTCCTTGCTTCTCTTTCAGAATAGACAGAGCCTGCTCGGTAGTTTCGGGGAAAAGGTAGTCTAACAGCATGAAAATACCTCCTTTAAATGAGCAATCATTAGATCATCCTCCCTAAAAAATAAACCCCTTGATTAGAAATATAGCAAAATGCATGCCAATATTTGTGAATATTCTAACAAGTACGCCTAAATTCGTGTTAAAAGCCAACATAAGCTCATTGATGAGCAAAATTCGACATTGTATTTTTCAAAAAATTAGGTAAATTCCGCAAGCAATCTACGACGAAAAGACGGCAGTATGCCGAAAGGTCGGCGGACTGCCGTCAGTGAATAAAGGAAAGCTACTCAATTCCTTTTTCATTTCGATGGTAGCGCAAGATCCGAGGACTGATATTCAGTGCCTTTGCTGCATCTGTCTGACTATTGTTGGTCTTAGTTAGGGTCTCTTCGATCACACCCCGGGAAATCCAGGCGACTTCTTGTCTTAGTTTTCTCTCAAGCTCTGTAAAATCAATGTTTCCCTTATTTAATATAACTTTAAGCAGCCTTTGGCTCCAGTCTCTAAGCATCTCTTCCACCGGGGTCTCAGTATCCGCATGTTTTGCCAGAAAATCTTCCTCGCCGTGGAACACGATATGCTGGGGCAGACTCTCCAAACCCATCGGGTTACTTGTTCTAAACACCAAAGCACGCGCCACAACATTGGACAGTTCTCTGACATTACCCGGCCAAGAATAGTTCTGCAGTAAATTCATAGCCTGCTGATTAAACCGGATCTTTAAATTTTTCTCCTCTTCCGGGAGATTTTTCTCGATGAAGTAGTTGACCAGAGGCAAAATATCCATCCGTCTTTCGCGTAAAGGCGGAATATTAAAGTTGACAACATCAAGCCGATAAAGCAAGTCCTCCCGGAAAAGTTTATCCCTGACTGCCTGCCGAAGGTTCTTATTTGTAGCGGCCAGTACTCGCACATCCGTTTTTAGCGGTTTTTCTCCGCCAACCCTGAAAAACTCACCGGTTTCAAGAACACGCAGCAATTTGACTTGGATCGACAGCGAGGCATCTCCTACCTCATCCAGAAATAGTGTACCCTTGTTCGCCAATTCAAAAATTCCGTGGCGAATCCCTTGGGAACCGGTATATGCCCCTTTTTCGTGTCCGAAAAGTTCACTTTCCAAGAGTGATTCCGTGAGTGCCCCGCAGTTGATCCCAATAAAGGGGTTGCCGGCACGAGGACTGTTGGCATGGATAAACCGGGCTAAGACCTCTTTGCCTGTCCCGGTCTCCCCTTCGATCAATACGGCAATCTTACGGCTTGCTATTTTCCTGCACAATTGGATAATATCTTTTAACGGACTTTCTTCGGCCATAATAATGCTGAATTCTCCGGCCAACTTGTGGAGCTCATCGTGAATGGACTCCTGTTTATTATTAAGCGAATGCAAGACTCTTTCCAGCAAGGTGTCGATTTCTTCCAGTTCATCAAACGGTTTTTCGATATATTCGAAAGCACCCAGCCTCATGGCTTCGACCGCAGACTTGATCGTGCTGTACCCCGTCATAATGATGACGGCACAATGGGGATTGATCTCCTTGATTTTCTTAAGCAGAGTAATTCCGTCCGTATCCGGCAGTTTCAGATCGACAAAAGCGATATCAAAAGACTTATGGCTTAGAAGGACTCTCGCTTCGGAGCCGGAGTTTGCTACGGCTATGGAGTAACCTTTTTCTTCCTGGAAGTAATATTGAAAAAAGGTACCGACTTCAACCTCATCATCGATAACTAGAATTTCTGGTTTCTTCACTGCTCTTCCCCCCTCAAACTCACGGATAAAGGAAATATGCTACAGGGGAAGGATCAAGGAAAAGACGCTTCCTTTACCAACCTCACTCGTGACCCCTATACGTCCGCCGTGGGTTTGGGCAATCCCCATACTGACGGGAAGCCCGAGGCCTGTCCCCTTCGTTTTATCTTTGGTCGTAAAAAAGGGGATAAATATATGTCTGAGCGTATCCTCAGTCATGCCTCTTCCATTATCCGCTACCTTAATTTCGACCATTGTGCAGCCTGATTCTTCATCCTCTCTCATTCCTGTACTAATGATGATTTCGCCATCGGACGTACCCTCCAAAGCATCCCGGGCATTCAATAATAAGTTGATAACGACCTGTTCCAACTGCTGCTTGTTGCCCTCTAGCGGGGGGATGTGTGGATTCAGCTCTTTACGAATCGTGATCTTGTCTTTATCGATTTGATAGGCAATCAGGTTTAAACTGCCCTCGACCACAGTGTTGAGAGTCAACGGTTCAAAGGTTAAGCTGTCCTGCCGGGAAAAAGTAAGAAGGTTTTGGATAATCCGTTTGCTCCTCTGCCCGCAGGATTTAATGTCTTCAAGCAGTTTTTGCTCCTTATCTTTAAGGGATGCATTTCTTAATATTAAACCAGAGTTACCGATGATGGCTGTTAAGGGGCTATTCAACTCATGGGCTACTCCAGCGGCCATCTCCCCGATGGCAGCAAGCTTAGCCGACTGAAACAGCTGCGTCTCCAGCCTTCTTTTACTTGTCACATCACGAACGTAGACAACGACGCCGTAGAACTCGTTTTTTTCATTGTAGGCCGGATAAGCTGATAGATTATATATATTTTTGTTTTCGGTATGGGTGAATTCACCAAAACTGGCTTTACCCGTTTGGAACGCCTCCACCGTAGGACAAAGTTGGCACTGATTCCCGCAGCAGGCAAAGATATCATAGCATTTAAGCCCTAGGCCTAACTCATGGATCGATTCATAGTTATTGGAACGCAGGACGTTATAGGACAAGTCGATGAGAAAAAGTCTGTCCGGTACGGCCTTGAATGTTTCCTCCCATTCCCGCTTACTTTTTAAAACTTCATTAAAAAGACGCGCATTGTTAATGCAGACGGCCAGTTGGTCGGCTAACTGATGAGCAAAAATAAAATCATTTTCCGTATAGACATAAGCTTTTTTGCTTGCGAAATTTAGAGCCCCAATCACTACATTATTAACCAAGAGCGGAGTCATAATCGCGGATTTAAGTCCTAATGCACGGAGGTCGTCATCTTCCAGGTATTTATGCGTATCGTTCCAGATATCCTGTCTTAAGAAGCAACGTTTGTCATGAATGGCCTTCCAGGGGGCCGAATTCTTTTTATCCAGAACCCAACCAACCTCCAGAATGGTTTGTCCTTTGGGTACTGAGGCTTTGATGATCAGTTCATTATTTTCGATCAAGCAAAAACTCAAAAGGTCATACGGCAATACACTGTGCAGGGGCGCCGCCACCTCGTCGATAATATCATCATAGGACATATCCACGTTAATTCGTTTGGCAATTTGCTGGATAATGGCCATGCGCGTATTCTGCCTTGTCAGTTCCTCAATCACTCTCTGTACCATTTAAAACACTCCATTTTTAGACTGTGATTTGATTATAACACACACCGCTTGTGGCGAATAAAAAGCCAGCCTCAACCCAATTCTTTCCGCATGGATAGCCATTTATGAATATTCTCTGAAATATGATGAAGCGCAGAGCAAACTTGCCCCGCGCTTCATTTAATATACTGGAAGTTTCCTTTATCCCCTTTTTTTCTTACCAGTCACTATTTCCACTCTAAACCCTTTACGGCTCTGGCGCACGGTTGCTGCCATAAAACCAAAGAACATCCCTGACCACACTCCCCCGGTTACCAAAATCCCTATGAGTACCCCGGCCCAAGCGGGCCAGAGCAATGGCCTGCTTATAAGATAAAGTCCATAGGTGAGCGCTGACAAAAATCCTCCTTCATAGGTTGCGGGTGGGAGTTGCTCAAGAACAGCGATTAACTCAGCGGGATGGAAGATATAGGTGATTCCTAAGGCTAGGAACAAGATGAAAACCAGATTGATGAGATACATCATCAAAGAAGCACTTGGGGCAATCCGCTGCTGCGGACTCTCCGGATTATAACGGCTATTATTAATGGAGTAGAACAGGCCGATGGCACTTGAGCCGAGCGACAGCAAAACCGCCCCAACGGCCAAAGCAACGACTACCGAATAGTCGAGGCCGATGGCTGCTCCGGTTCCCACCAACAGGGCTTCCATCAGCACCAAGGTGGGAAGCACTGAAGCAAGCAGTTTGCCCAAAACCACCGGCCAGCCGGCAAGCGGCACACTGTTTAATAACCAGTCCGATTCTCCTTCACGGCCGAAGGACTGCAAAGCCATATTGCCACTGAACATAATGGTATACATGATAAAAATGGTTATTAATGAAGAACGTGAGGCCTTAGAACCACTGAACAGATATTGGGCAATAAAAAAGGCCATGAGAATGAGAGGGGTTAAATAACCAAACCACTCCCTGGCATCTCGTTTTAAATAGAGTAAATCCTTTTTGGCCACCGACCATATGCCGACAAGTGCCGGGGCTTGAGCACCGGTCATATCCCCTCCCGGTTGGGTTGCAAAGATCTGTTCTAATGGAGAAGATTTCCTTCCTTGGTCGGAATAGTCCTTTAGTAAAATCTGACCGGAGGTAAGCCCTTTCTCTTTTCGTTTTGTCCTGCGGCGTTGTCCTCCTTCTCCTTGACTTAAGGAAATAAAGCCCCGACGAAAACCTCGTTCGACAAGGCTAAAGGCCAAGCTGAAAAGCAAAACACCCAGCAAGAGGATGAGTAAACTCCAGGCCAAACCGCCTAATGCATTATCTGACATGGCTGAAGCTAAGGCCTTGGAACCCCATCCCCAAGGGAAGAAGTTCATGACCTCAAAGATTTGGGTATTGCCCCCCAGCCAAGAGTTGAAATCGAATTGTTTTTCTCTGCCCATCATTAGATTGGGGATCTGAAACATCAGGGCCATCATAATTCCAGCCACAGCCCCAATCAAACCTATGGCTTCTTTGCTGCGATGAGGAGGAACAATACGCATGATTAACAAGTTAAACAGTTCGGCAAGAGCCGTACCAAGGATCAAGAAACTCAAGGTTACGAGAACAACTAATAGATAAAAGAAACCCCCTGTTTGAAAAAGCAATCCATAAAAAACTCCCGGTAATAACATAAAGATTACCGCGATGACTGAATTGCTAACAAACACACTTAGGGACTTAACGGCAAATACTGCCCTGACCGATACCGGTGCCGTAAATAAAAGTTCCAGATCCTCGGACATATAAAGCGAAGAAAAGGCCGCGGTGATTCCAAAAAAGATTTGAGCAATCAAGCCGCTCATAAATAACAGGCTAAGCAGGCCCTGACCCAATTCATACGGGACATTTCCGATTGCGCCATAGGCTAAAGAACCCAAATACGTAATAAAAATCAGTAACCCTGCATAAAGGGAACCCATCACAATCCAGGTTTTTTTAGGGCGATGCCGCCATTTGTTCCATGTCACCCGCAATTGATTTTTTGTAAGGAGCATAAAGTCACGAACAAAGGATTGAGGTAACGGCGGCGCTTCTAAGGTTGGGGGTAAAGTGAACTTCATCAGCTATCTCCCTCCAAGCTTCTGATTAGCTCATCACTTTCCTGGTCTCCGGTAAGGTCGAGGAAGATATCTTCTAAGCTTTCTCCGTCGTGACCAACCGTTTGGCGCAGTTCCTCCGGGCTGCCCTGAGCAATCAGTTTTCCCGCTTTGAGAATGCCAACCCTGTGACACATTCTCTCCGCGATCTCTAGAATATGGGTCGAGAGAAAGATAGACGCTCCTTGCTTTGCTAATGCCTGCAAGACATCTTTGAGCAAGCGGGCACTCGCCGGATCAAGTCCGACTGTCGGTTCGTCTAAAAGCATTACTTTGGGTTGATGAATAAGTGCCGAAGCCAGCACAACTTTCTGGCGCATTCCATGTGAATAACCCTCTAGGAGTTCATCGGCACGTTCGGAAAGGCCAAACATCTCCATCAACATTTCCGCGCGTTTGGCACTGACATCTTTGGGCATCCGATAAAGGGACGCCATTAACAGCAAGAACTCGCGTGCCGATAGTTTGCCATATAGTTTAGGCTGATCAGGCACATAAGCCATCAGCGCTTTAGCTTGAGTCGCCTGCTTTCTAATATCATAACCGCAGATATAAGCCTCACCTTCGCTCGGCTCCATCAGACCGGTTAACATTTTAATCGTTGTAGTCTTCCCTGCCCCATTCGGTCCCAGGAAGCCAAAGATTTCCCCACTTTTTACCTCAAGGTTAAGTGTATTGACCACCGGGACAGTACCATAACGCTTAGTCAGTTGATGGGTTTTTATCAAAACCTCTTCCATTTGAATTTTCCTCCTAAGAATAAAATAGACTCTCGGCATTCGCCGATCCGGTTAGGATAAGGGTCTGTTTCTATATAATTATAATTCTGCTAGTTTTTTACTATTCCTGCCTGCCAGTCCCTACAATTTGTGTAGGGGCAACGCCTCCCGATCAGGCGCTACTTTTCAAGTATAGCTAATTTTAGAGCTTCTTTATTCAAATGGCAAGAACCATTCAAATACTCAATTGACAAAAAATCGTTATTCCCCGTTTTCGTGCCCATCTCCGAGTAAACGAAAGCCCTCGCGAATTAATCCCGCGAAGGCTTAACAGATAGTGATATTCAATTCTCATGGACACCTTTTGCCGTAAAGTCTTTTGATAAAGGAATGCTTGCTCTAAGTGGAGTTTTGACTCCCGATAGTTCCGGTGGAACTATTGCACTTGTTTCTGAAGTTTAGTTGACTTATCCCCACAGAGGACAAGTCAGCTAAGCTTGCAAAGCAAGCAAGCTTCCTATGTCCAGGGACTTAGCGCCACTTATCTCATCCTCACCGCTAAAGTTGTTCTACGTAGTTTGCGGTTCGGCAAAAGTATCCACTGGATACTTTCGTACTTAAGAAGTGGGAATCTTAGTAGCGCTTAGTCATCGGATAAAACACTTTTCATGGTTCTGAATTCATCTGTTGTAATTTCACCACGAACATAGCGTTCTTTTAATATATTTAAAGCATTGTCCTCTCTTTTACAAAAATGGTTTGAAACTTGATTTCTGCAATCCAGAACTAAAAATAAACCGACTGCGAAAATTATTATCCCTAAAATCATCATTGCGCAGTCCCTCCATTCTGCCCATTATTTTGACCCTGATTGGGTTGAGGAGCAGTTCCGGAATTTGGATTAGATTTTTGTCCTTGATTTTGATTGGGTTTTACTCTAAACCCATAGCCCCCCATCATACCGGGCCTATTTACAATATTATGTCTCGAATTCATCATGCCATATGGACCATATCCATAACTATGAAGGGCAACTGAACCGACTGCCACCCCAATGCCTAAAATCATCAACAATATGCCGGCAACTAGTTTTGATTTCTTCACTTTAACAACCCCTCTCCATCCGATTTGTAATAATTATAGTGCCGCTTATAGGGCGTCACCTGAAAATCACCTGAAATATTTATGAATTTTTTATTAAGGTTTTTATTCTTGTTATCCCGAGTGATATTCACCGGGTTTTCCACTGAAAGCCATAAGACAAAGAATGGGAATCTTGGAAAATCGGCAGCTTTGGCGTCATAAATGTAAAGGTTATCAGTAAAATAGCATGAATTATGATTATTGCTAAACCTATTCTATTTCAGTAGCGTTGCATTAAGTTAGATCATGGTTTGTCAATAAAAAATTTATTGAAGAATAGGCTTGATTAAATTTACTTTATTGGTGTATACAACCAGATGATTATTCCTACTTGAGTCCAAAGGAACGTTGACCCAAGAGGTAGTCCTTTTCCACATTCTTACATCGATTCTTTTTTACAGAATAACGGGGTCATAGGTTAATTCATTGAGCCAATCCGTCTTTTCATTCATGATCTGGTGCTCTGTCATGGCATAGATTTGACCATAGTTAATCCGCCGAGAACTCTTTCTTCTTCGTCGTCGAAGCTTCCTCACAAACGAATCGAAGTTTTCGAAAAGGCAAGCGATTAACTCCCTTTGCAATGTCAACAAATCCCTTTTATAGTCGACTTCAAGTTTGAGCAAGATTAGTAAGCAGTAGGTCAAAAGGGACAACAGTAATTGGTTAGTGACTGCGGCCTCGCTTGTGCCGTAAAAATGTTTAACCTGACAATGTTGCTTTAACCATTTGAAGAATAATTCGATTTGCCAGCGGTACCTGTAGATCTCTCCGATTTCTTCCGCACTTAGCTCAAAGTCATTGGTCACAATGGAAAAGGGCTCATTGACTCCGTCATCAATCGTAACCACTCGGAGGGGATGCTTCATTTTTTTAGAGCCTCCGCCAAGAATCACATCCACGTCTTCTTCAATACTACCCTCTTCTCGAATAGGTCGTTCAACCCCTGTAAATTCAACAATGGCATTATTTTTAAGGCGACAGATAAATCGGATGCCCTCTTTACAGTATTTCTCAAATAATTTGTAGTCAATATAGCCTCGGTCAAAGATATGTAGCGCATTGTCATCAACAACAATAAGCGCGTCTAATTTGTTCTTGTCAGCCGTTTTTGCCGGGGTAATGATGACCTCGTCCGGGACAGCGGTTCCGTCAAAACTAAGGCGAAGATGCATTTTAATTCCCGCTTTGCTTTTCCGAAACACAGCCCAGGGATACCGAGAAAGACACAGACTAATGATGGATGCATCGATCATGTACAATTTTCCCAAACGTTGTTGGATTGAGCTATACCCTTTCCTTTGGGCGACTTTATTAAGAACACCCTTGAAGAGCATTTCCGAAACTTTAACGGGTAAGGCCCTTAGTCTCCGGGAAATTTGGCTATGACTAATGCTCTCTAAACCAATAGCTTGACTTAACTGCTCACTTTGAACACTTAAACTAATCTTTCTCAAGGCTTTAAATTCTTGAAGTTGAGCATGACTAATAAGAAGGGTAAGTTGATTCGTTTTAAGTTTTTGAGTTCTTCGATCCAGATTGGGAACTTGTTGATGAATTTTAGCCCAAATTTCTTGGTTAAATTCCAAAGTAAGTTCCACTTTATCGAAGTAAATTCCACTGTAAGTCATCCTTTTTTGTTTGGAGAATAGAAAAGGGTGACTTTTTTTCGGTTTTGGATTAAAATAAGGCCAAATCCGGTGTAAAAACAGCTG
>NZ_JAYFQK010000086.1:0-2129 GCF_034927245.1 Desulfitobacterium sp. | reverse complement strand
ACGGAAACCGCCGCACTGTTGCTGCTTTTCGGAGATTGCTACGGCAAACTGAGCATTAATGCCGTTAACAGAGCCGTCAAGGAACAGGTTGTATCCGATGTGGGAATGAGTTCGATTATCGAGAACATAACGCCATACATTAGTACGTGGCTGAATCGATAATATTTTCCCTAGCCATTGAACTTTTTCTTGATTATCCATAAACGCTCCTTTATAACCGGCATGGTACCCGGGGGGGGAAGAATTGGGTCTTGTAATCCGATTTGAAGAAAATCATCAAGGAATCTTTGAGGGAATATTTCGGAAGAGCCTTAATACCCTCTTAGAGATAAATTTCCAGCTTATTTGTATGAGCTAATTCGGGGTTTTTGCAGTAAAATCAATATTTCTATTTCTATTTCTGAGAGTCGAGAATAAACAAAGATGCATCATGCCCCATGAATATTTTGCTTCCAGTATAAAAAGTTTTAGATCGAATATCCCTGTATCCTATTTTCATCATAATATCAGTTAACTCTATTTGATCAAATCCGTTATGAACCATATCTGAAACTATTTTTTCATTCTTATCAAAATCTACGATTAGTAAATGTCCGCTTTCATTTAGAACCTCATATAATCTTGATAAAACTAATTCAACATCATTAATATGGAGTAAAACCTGAGCCATAAAAATATAGTCAGCATGTAAATCCGAAAGACTATCTTTTTCAAAGTCAAAGTATAATGTAGCTGCATTCTGCATATTAAAACTAGAAATCTTTTGCTTTATCTGGTTAATCATGTTTTGTGATGTATCCAGAAACAGTATCGATTTAAAATCATTCAATAAATTCATACCAACAAGACCAGTTCCACACCCAAAATCAATAGCATTCTTGTTTTTAGCATCAACTAAATATTCACGAATGGCATCTGATGATACCTTTGCCATTTGGACTCTTTCAGAAGTGTCATATATATTGGCTATCATTTCAAACTTATCCGTATTCCCCATTATTACCTCTCCAATCTACCGGCATTAACGATAGCGTCAACTTTCATTTTTGTGATGTCCAGACGGACGATGGTGGAATGGCATTAACACACCTCCGCTAATAGCTTGGAAATACTGCCATCCGCATTCTTAAGGTCAACGAAGGTAACATCGACCTTTACATAAATTAGAGGTCAAAGAGACTCAACTGCGTATCTTTGCATGATTTGACTCTCCGGTCATTGGTTTTATCCCCCTCGCCCACTTCGCCAGAGATAAGCGGTGAAAGCGGATTATGCTTTTCAAAATTGCCTATGACCGTATTCTGGCTGTAGTTTGCGTAGCAGTAACGGCAACCGTTCCAGCAAGTGTTATACATCCCAATGTCAATACTTTCCACGCAACCGCATTCAGGACGCTGGGTCTTATCCTTTTCAACATTCAGACGGCAACAAAGCAGTTTTGAAAAGAGCCTCTCGTCGATACAGCGGGCGTGTTCTATGCCGTATTTTTGTAATTCAATCTTCTCGGCGCAGGTATCTATTGTCAGACCATACCCATGCGCTATCTCAGCGAGCCGTGCGCTCAATTCCATCTGAGTTTCTGACGGGAATGGAAGTAGTGCCAGTTCCTTGATGTTGTTTTTCACACCTCGGTAATCTTCGTCAATAAAGCTGATAGTCACCTTATGGGCGTAGTTATGCAACTCCGCTGCTATTTTTCCGAATGCGTGGACGTGGTATTCGATTGGATACCGCTCGCTTATCATAATTGGATCATAGCGCCAAACTACGCGGTCTGCTCCTATCATTTCCGAAAGCCTTTTGAATGCAGGCAGAATTACCTCGTTTTTGTCTGGGATGTTTGGCTCGACATCTCTCCCGTAAGGCGTAATCGTAAACTGGAAGTAGTACATATATTTCTTAAGTTCATCGAGACGTGCAAGCATAGGAATTGGGTTCTTTGTCCAAAAGACAATGCCATCCACAACATCAGGCGTAAGCTTGATACAGCTGATTTGGTGTGGGTTCATCGGATTACGCACCAAAACGTACCCGTCATTGATTCGGTTAAAGAACCAGTCAGAGTAATATGTCGGTATATCTGTCCTTCGGCTTGCACTTAATATCATTTAGTTCACCTCGATTATGCA
>NZ_JAYFQK010000069.1:0-10068 GCF_034927245.1 Desulfitobacterium sp. | reverse complement strand
CATGATAACACCTCGTTTTTGGTTGATTTGGTTGGACACTTAATTATACCAAAAACCTAGTGTTCATGCGGATTTTAACTATTATTTTTACTTTTTAAGGTCAAATCTAAGCCATTTTATTGGGTGCGAAACTTAAATTATTATTATTCGCGGACAAGAAAACCCATCCTTTACTCAATATACTAAACAAACCTAACTTTTCACTTTAACTGTCTACACATTCGATATTAACGAAACATTCGATATTGTTGAAGAATTTCCTTTAAAAACTGTTAAACTGATGAGTTAAAACTTAATAATAGGGGATAGAAGCCAAAAATTTGAATTGAACGATTATAGCTGCGTTCATTGTTTATGCATATTTATTCTTGAACATTGACCAGCCTTTTATAATCGTGTAAACTAATATAAGCAGGTGAGGCAATGTTATTTAGTTAACCCTCGCGTGTATAATTATCCGTCAGTACTAAAGTTTATGCATAAATAAGGAGGTACACTATGCCAGTACGAAATGATATCCACAAAATATTGATTATTGGTTCCGGCCCTATAAAAATTGGGCAGGCCTGCGAATTCGATTATTCCGGAACACAGGCATGTAAAGCTTTGAGAAAATTAGGATATGAAGTCGTCCTCGTTAATTCTAATCCTGCAACAATTATGACAGATCCGGAAATGGCCGATGCGACCTATATCGAACCCCTTAATGTCAAAAGCCTTACCGCCATCATTGCTAAAGAACATCCGGATGCTCTCCTCCCGAATCTCGGCGGTCAATCCGCTCTAAACTTATGTTCTGAATTATATAAGGAAGGCATTTTAGAACAATATGGTGTCCAGGTTATTGGCGTCCAAGTCGATGCCATTGAACGAGGCGAAGACCGCATTGCTTTCAAAAAGACAATGAACCAATTAGGAATTGAGATGCCTCGCAGTGAAGCAGCCTATAGTGTTGAAGAGGCCGAGCAGATTGCCCAAAAACTTGGTTATCCGGTGGTTATTCGCCCGGCTTTCACGATGGGAGGAACCGGCGGCGGCTTGGTCTACAATCTAGAGGAATTAAGAATCATCGCCAATCGTGGAATAGCCGCCAGCATGGTCGGACAAATCCTTGTTGAAGAATCTATTCTCGGCTGGGAAGAACTCGAACTGGAAGTCATACGCGACTCCAAAAATCAGATGATTACGGTTTGTTTTATTGAAAACATTGATGCAGTAGGGGTCCACACCGGTGATTCTTTCTGCTCTGCGCCGATGCTGACAATTAGTGAAGAGCTTCAGCAGCGACTACAAAAATACGCCTATTCTGTTGTCGAAGCTATTGAAGTTGTAGGCGGTACCAATGTGCAATTTGCCCATGATCCAATAACTGACCGTGTCGTTATTATCGAAATTAATCCCCGGACTTCCCGTTCTTCTGCCTTAGCTTCAAAGGCAACAGGTCTGCCTATCGCTTTAATATCCGCAATGCTTGCAACCGGCTTAACCCTTGATGAACTTCCGTATTGGAAGGAAGGCACCCTCGATAAATATACCCCAAGCGGCGATTATGTTGTTATAAAATTTGCCCGTTGGGCATTTGAGAAATTCCCAGGTGCCGAGGATAAATTGGGTACACAGATGCGTGCTGTCGGTGAAGTCATGAGCATCGGTAAAAATTATAAAGAAGCCCTCCAAAAAGCCATTCGCTCCCTCGAAATCAACCGCTACGGGTTAGGCTTTGCCAAAGATTTCAATCAACACTCCTTGGACGAATTACTCGCACTCCTTGCCGAACCCTCAAGTGAACGTCAGTTTATCATGTATGAAGCCTTACGCAAGGGTGCTGATATCGAGCAGCTTCACGAGTTAACCCATATTAAGCACTGGTTTATTCAGCAAATGAAAGAGCTTGTTACCCTTGAAGAAGAAGTCCTCCGGTACAAAAACAAAATACTGCCTGATGAATTATTGGTCCGAGTGAAAAAAGACGGCTTTGCCGACCGTTATTTGGCCAAGCTTTTAAATGTGCCAGAAAACGAAATTCGTGAACACCGTACTGCTTTGGGTATCGTCGAGGGGTGGGAGGCTGTGCCTGTGAGTGGTGTTGAAAACGCTTCATACTACTTCTCAACCTATAATGCTCCTGATCAAACACCATCCAGCGAACGTACCAAAGTCATGATTCTTGGAGGCGGCCCCAATCGCATCGGACAGGGAATTGAGTTTGACTATTGTTGTGTCCATGCTGCTTTAGCACTCCGTGATCTAGGCTATGAGACTGTTATTGTCAACTGTAACCCTGAAACAGTTTCAACTGACTATGATACCTCTGATAAACTGTACTTTGAACCGCTCACCGTTGAAGATGTCTTAAGCATCTACGAAAAAGAAAAACCGCTCGGAGTTATTGTTCAATTCGGCGGTCAAACACCCTTGAATATCGCCGCTGAACTGGCTCAAACCGGAGTAAAAATTCTCGGTACGACACCCGAAACGATCGATCTCGCCGAAGACCGTGACCAGTTCCGCAAAATCATGGAACAACTCGATATTCCCATGCCGGAATCCGACATGGCTATAAATATTGAAGAAGCCCTGGCTATTGCCAACCGCATCGGCTATCCCTTAATGGTTCGGCCTTCCTATGTCTTAGGCGGTCGGGGGATGGAGGTTGTCCACGATGAAACCATGCTTCGGCAGTATATGGCTTCGGCAATCGGTGTCACTGCTGATCGGCCGATCCTGATCGATCGCTTCCTGACAAACGCTACCGAAGCCGAAGCTGACGCTCTCGCAGATGGGACAAATGCTTTCGTTCCAACCGTCATGGAGCACATCGAATTAGCCGGTATTCACTCCGGAGATTCCGCCTGTGTAATTCCACCGATCAGTATTCCTGCTAAGCACCTTGAGACTATTGTGGAATATACCCAAAAGATTGCTAAAGCGCTCAATGTCGTAGGATTGATGAATATGCAGTATGCCATTGCCGATGACCGCGTTTACGTGCTGGAAGCTAATCCTCGTGCTTCACGGACAGTTCCCCTTGTCTCAAAGGTCTGTAACGTTTCAATGGCCCGAATCGCAACCGAAATCATGATGGCTAAGGAAACCGGCAACCCATCCCCTGTTACGGATTTTGTTGCTCAAAAACTTACACACTATGGTGTCAAAGAAGCCGTTTTCCCCTTCAATATGTTTCCCGAGGTCGATCCCGTGCTCGGCCCGGAAATGCGCTCAACCGGAGAAGTTTTGGGCATCGCTGATTCCTTTGAGCTCGCCTACTTTAAGGCTCAAGACGCTGCTCAGCCTTCCCTCCCCACTTCTGGAACCGTTTTAATGAGCGTAACTGATCAAGATAAACCGGCTGCTCTGGAAACGGCCCGTATCTTTGTACAATTGGGTTTTAAGATTAAAGCCACGGTAGGAACCCATAGCTACCTGCAAAGTAATGGGATTCAATCCGAAGAGATAAAAAAAATATCACAAGGCCGACCTAATATTGTTGATGGTATCATGAATCATGAGATCAACCTTGTTATCAATACGCCTTCCGGAAAACGCAGTAAAGAGGATGACTCTTACATCCGTAAAACTGCAATAAAATATAGTATTCCATACATCACCACCATGTCTGCAGCTTTAGCCAGTGCTAAAGGGATTGCTGCTTATACAAAAAATGAATTCAAAGAATCTCCCTTGAATTCACTGCAGGAATATCACGCTAAAATAACCAAGGCAGACTAGAAGCCAGCTAAAAAAGCCCTCCGGTTCTATCATTTTCTCAGGAAATCAAGCAGATTAAACCTGAAAAAGAAAATGAGAACCAGGAGGGCTTTTTATTTTAGAAAATCTATTTTAAATACACCCGGTAGGATTTGCAAGTCCCGAAATTTTAAATGCACCATTTTGAAGCCCCGCCGGGAAAAGCTCTATAATCGATTTTTTACTATATCCTGTTTCTTTGTAAAACTTACGGGGTATTGGAGAAATACCGAATTCATCATAATATGAGCGAAGATATCTTATGACTTTCCAATGTTCTTCAGTAAGCTCCCCCACTCCTTCCTTCTTAGCTAATGCTATAGCAATATTCTCATTCCAATCAGAAGTCTCGTCAAGAAAGCCGTCCTTGTCTAATTCGTAAGAAATTCCGTCTACAACGATTTCCTCCATTTTAATTCTCCTTTAACACTTGTTTATACATAATTCGATATTTATTAAATAAATTGTAGAATGTACTTTTGCCTTTTGCAAGTATTATAAAGGAATATAATATCGTTATTCATTTTAGTTATTGATCTTAATTACACAATCTTCTTTACAACGAAATTATCTTCAATAAGTAGCCAATTTTGTGGAAATTCATGTCCTAAAACCCAATAGTAAAATCCTCGAAGTTTGAATTCCTTAACAAGATTAAATTTCTCAGCAATGCTCCGGGCATCTTCGAACCAGACTTCATGTTCATTTCCTTTTTCATCATGATAGCGAAACCAAGGTGCTTGAACCCCAGTGTCATACTGAATACTAACATTATAAGTTTGGGCTAGTTCTAAAGCACGTTGTGGACTTATAGATTTAGCCCATTTCCCCGGCGTATACGGTAAGGTCCAATCATAGCCGTAAAGCGGGATACCCATCATTATCTTTTCTCTGGGAACAACAGAGACTGCATAGCTTATAACCCGACGAACTTGGTTAAGCGGGGCTACAGCCATTGGTTTTCCCCCGGACCAACCCCATTCGTAGGTCATGATGAACATAAAATCTACAATTTTTCCTATTCCCTGATAATCATGGCCCTCATAGAGAACTCCGCTTTGTTCTCCACTGATTTTAGGTGCGACGGCAACAGAAAGTGAATATCCAAGGGGTTTGATCCTCCGAGCCGCTTTTTCAAGAAAACGTACATAAAGTTCACGGTTTTCAGCGCCTAAGTATTCAAAATCAACATCAAGTCCACGATAGCCTTTTAATTGCATAATCTCAAGCGCTTGATCAAGAACTCGATCCTGTAATTGCTCGTTAGTAAAAAGTATGGTCGCAAGATCGGTTTTAAACTGACCGTTTTCAAGGTTTGTTAATACTAAAAGCGGTGCTACTTTATTTTGCCGTGCTGCGTTCAAGATGGAACCATCGTCTAATGATGTTAAATCTCCATCCCGTTGAACTTGATAACTAAAGAGGTTAAGGTAAGTTAAATCTTTCCCAACTTTCTCTACAAGTTTTGCTGATCGGGTTCCTGTCATTTTGGGATCGATATATGAGCCTGTATAGATAGAAGGTTTTGATTTTGTTGGGAGAATTAAACGAAACCCTAATGGAATATTATTCGGATTTTTAATATTATTCATTTGGACAAGGGTCTGAATGGAAATTCCATATTGTTGCGCAATTTTGTAAAGAGTTTCCCCCGATTTTACGATGTGATATTGACCTGTAACGGGAATAACCAAGGCTTGCCCCCGAACTAGATAATTAGGATCTGTAAGGCCATTTGCTTCAATTATAGCCTGAGTTGAAACTTTATAGATTCTGCTTAAGTTCCATAAGGTATCACCAGATTTCACCACATGGATTTGCATACTTAGTCCGCCCCCACTCGATATACCTTCCCATTATTTTATGGGTTTGGAAAATTCTTGTGCCAATATAAATTACATAATTACAAAATCATCCCCGATGGGCTACTAAATATAGCTCTATAAAATCCATCCTTTTTCAACTCGTAATAATCCATGGTTGAAGTGACCTCAAAGCCACAAGAGCGATAAAGATTTAAGGCATTTTCGTTTTTAACATTTACTTGCAGCATTATGCCCTTAAAGTTTTTCTTTATCAGCTGTTGTATGGCTTGAGTAAGAATACCTCTTCCATATCCTTTTCCACGGCACTCTGGGAGTACCCCCAATCCATAAATGCCTCCAACACTGGCACTAACATCCAAATGAACCTTTCCGATGACGTTGTTCCGAACCTCGGCCAAATAGATAATCATGCCACATTTCTCCTCTTCCTCTGGTATGAGCATGCCCTCTTCCTTGAACTCCTCGCCAAAGTAGATGGCATTCTGCCTCGCAATCTCTCTGGCATCACAATTGGTCGCTTTTCTTAGTACCACTTCACTCATATTCAATTCCTGCCTAGGCTTGTTTTTTATAAACATCTCATATTCTGTATGATTATATGCAGAACCAGGTATACCCTTAATAAATTCCTGACCAGCAAAGGAGTCGCGATCACTTAATAAGAGCATACCTTCAGCCTTTCTCTTACTCCATTCATCTTTTACTAAGGAGAACAAGCTCTTAAAGATCCCTTTCCTTCGATATTCCGGATGGACCATTCCATTAACTTCGATTTGGTCTCCTCCAAAATCACAGATTCCTATATAACCAACCAGGGTATCATCGTCATAATACATGAATTCATTAATAGCCTTTAGAGCTCCGGATTTTCCCTCTGCCCGACCCAGCTTATAATCAAGTTCCAACTTCAGTACTGTTCCATCATGTTCCAAGCAGATTTTTTGCAGATTACTGATATGGGTATAGCTCAACCTCTCTAGGTTTTTCCTTAATTTAATCATCGGATTCAATGGTTTATTAATTTTAAACACTCCTCTCGGCTCTTGGTCATCACAAGCCCTTACTTTAATGACAAATCTATTTCTCCCTAACGCTACAGTTATTAATCACACCTAAACAAAATTAGCCTTATTGTAGCATCTAAACTTAAATAATACAGTAACGAAAAGTCTATTGTGGTGGACATAATTTTTGTTTATAAAAACTATAACAAAGGTTCGCTATCATACAGCGTCCCCTGAGAATGAGAAATAGATTTGCAATAAGTTTTCACCCCGTAAATGCAAAAAGACCGTCTTCAACAGACGACCCCTTCTTTCTTACCTGGCGATACGAAAGGCGGATGAGCCTTTCGCCCCACGGCCTCCTCTGACGAACACTCCTGCCGTGGGGATACTACTTTCCCAGGACTCTGCAGTCCAAGTAGGGCAGTGCCTCTTAGAATACATCTATAGCCTTGGCAATGCCCCGAAAACCATTCACTGGATGGTTTTCGTATCGGCCCTGGGGGTCTTAACTTCCGTGTTCGAGATACGAAAGGGTATGGTATACCCTTTCGGCCAAGCCGCACGCTCCATAGGATTTCTTATCGGCGCAGGATCGAACGGGTGGAACCGACCCCAGATCGTAAGCGCTTAATCTTAAGGTGCATCGTCAACACCCCAGTTATATGAGACAATATCTCCATGAAATACGGAAAAGGAGGTATTGTTATGACCAACCTGGAGAAAAGAGCACTGGTTGAAGAATGTCGTAGAAGTAATTTAACCGCAAAGCAATGGTGTGAGGCTAAAGAAATTAAGTACCGTAGTTATATTGACTGGGCGTCCAAAATAAATAAAGAAGATCGAGTGGCTCCCGCAAAATTAATGCAGTGGGCTGAAGTAACCCCAGTGACTAAGACTCAGGAGAAAGAAAAAGCAGAAGTTAAGCTAATTTGTGGTAAGTGGATCATCACTGTTGAAGCCGGATTTAGCCCGACAATACTGGCAGAAGTCCTAAAAGTAGTTGATGCTGTATGTTAAAAGACATCTCCAGTTATGATGGAATTTACCTGGCTTGCGGAACGACTGATCTGCGTCACTCGGTGGATGGCCTAGGGATAATCATTAAGCAACAGTTTAAGATGGATGTCTTCGGAAATTACTTGTTTCTATTTTGCAACCGCCGGCGCAACCGACTCAAGGGACTATGTTGGGACAAAAATGGTTTCATCCTATACTACAAAAGATTAGACGGAGAGGGTGCCCGTTTTAAATGGCCTAATGACCCTAATGACGTCAGGAATATAAGCCTCAATCAACTTGAACTCCTCATGAATGGACTTTCCATCGATCCGCCAAAGGGATTTGAAGAGATAAAAGCAAGAGATTTTTGCTAAAGAGAACTAACCAAGAGAAAACGGAAGATAAACTGAAATATTTGCTAAATTATCAAGAATATAGTGGTATTTCTGACGTTTTTATGGTAAAATGTTCCTATGAGTAAGATTGATTTAGCGGGGCTTTCCCCTGAGATAATTACATATATTACAACGCTCGAATCGCAGATCAAAGAACAGTCCACCCAGCTTGAGATACAAACTCAAACCGTCGAAAATCAGAAGGTTCGTATCGATAAGCTGATGACTATGCTGGCTAATTTCCAAAAGGCCTTGTATGGCCAATCGAGTGAGAAAAGCAGGTATGTGCTAGGTGAAGATCGCAACCAGCTTTCGCTGTTCAACGAAGCAGAAGCCGAGGCCAATCGAAATGCTCCGGAACCCGAGAAGGTATCGGTAGCCGGACATACTCGAAAAGCGAAACGAACGAAGGAAGAACTGGCAGCAGACCTTCCTGTCGTGGAGATTCTTTGTGAACTAGACGAGGAAGAGCAAGTTTGCGGGAAATGTGGCAGCGAACTTCGGGTACTGGGCATAGAAACTGTACGTGAAGAATTAGAAATCATACCCGCACAAATACGGGTCCTCCGCTACAAACGGCAAAGCTATGTCTGCAAATGTTGTGAAAAGGACACGGGAGTTGCAACGATTGTAAAAGCTCCTACTCCGGCTCCAGTGATTAAAAGAAGTCTTGCCTCGGCATCGACGGTGGCCCATGTCATGTATCAAAAATATGTCAATGGCATGCCCTTGAATCGGCAGGAAAAAGACTGGTCCTTTCAGGGGGTAATGCTCTCCCGAGCTACGTTAGCCAACTGGGTCATACGGGCGGCAACCGATTGGCTGTTGCCGCTATGGGAGACCATGAAGTCCTACCTCTTAAAAGAAGCCGTGATCTCAGCGGATGAGACGGTGATTCAGGTGCTTAAAGAGGAAGGAAAGACCCCTACCTCAGAATCCAGGATGTGGGTCTACTGTTCCGGTAATACCGGAAATCCGCCCGTGGTACTGTTTGAGTATCAGCCTACTCGGTCAGGTGAGCATGCGAGACGTTTCTTGGAAGGGTTTCACGGAATGCTCCAAACGGATGGCTACAGCGGGTATAATAAGGTACCGGGTGTCACCCGATGCGGATGCTGGGCCCATTTACGCCGTCGGTATGAGGAGGCGATGCCCAAGAAGGGAACCCGGGAAGGCTCCACGGCCGCTGTCGGATTTGAATATTGCAATCGGTTATTTGCTATTGAGGCAGACTTAGAAAAACTCAATGCAGATGAACGTAAAATCCAGCGTCAAGAACTGTCCCGCCCAGTGCTTGAGGCTTACTTCGCATGGCTTGAAACGGTTAACCCACTTCATGGCTCAAAACTGGGAGAAGCTATAACCTATTCGGTGAATCAAAGAGAATCGTTGTGTGAGTTTTTAAAGGATGGCCGCATTGAGTTATCTAATAATCGAGCCGAGAACTCACTTAGGCCATTTGTGAACGGAAGAAAGGCCTGGTTATTCGCCGATACGAAAAAGGGAGCTCAATCCAGCGCAATCGTCTATAGTATTGTGGAATCAGCGAAAGCCAATAGAATTAATCCCTACATGTATCTCGTACATATCTTTCAAAAAATGCCGAGTCTAAACTTTAAGAATGAGCCATCACTTCTCGAGAATTTAATGCCTTGGTCCCCTGAACTTCCGGACTATTGTCGATTGTGATGCAAATTAAATACAAGGCAGCGTTTAAACTCGGTTACCTAGGTTGTAACTGGGTTTTATTTTGCTAACAAACGATAAACCCCCCATTATGTTCTAAGATCTAGATCTAATGGAAATATTATGTCGTATGTTATGAATGTTTAACATGCACCCTTTTATTGAGCGCTTACCTTTTATTGAGCGCTTACCCCAGATCTGCTTGCACATCTAAGTTTTTGCGCAGCAAAAAGCAAAGAGACCGTCTTCAACAGACGATCCCTTCGTTCTTACCTGGCGATGACCTACTTTCCCAGGACTCTGCAGTCCAAGTATCATCGGCCCTGGAGGTCTTAACTTCCGTGTTCGAGATGGGAACGGGTGGAACCCCTCCGGCATTATCACCAGATCTTGATTAAATTCTGAGAG
>NZ_JAYFQK010000046.1:0-9260 GCF_034927245.1 Desulfitobacterium sp. | reverse complement strand
CAATAAAAATTTTCTGAGGGAATTTCCAATTTGGTGTTTCCAAAAATGAAAACCCCCTACCGAAAAGTAGGAGGAATTCAATATTGATGGTTCAAGCAAAGTCTTGAACCATCTACCTCGGCGAATGCCGAGAGGCTATTTTAATTATAGGGAGGAATGTTGTAGTTTCTTGGAGAAGTAGGACAAGTAAACTTGTTAAAAAGTTGTAAAACCAAACAATTTTCTTTTCTTTGGCTTAGTTTTCTAATCTATAGCTTAAGGGGGAGAACGATTATGACGGACTTGACGATTTTTAACGAAGCTCGGAAAGAACTCTTAGCTTTTTTAATCGAATCCCCAGAGTTTACAAGAGACTTAATCGTATTATTCGCAAAATATATGGATCAGGATTTCTTAAATGAAGGTTATAGCAAAATCATGAGTTCCCTAATGAGAACGTTGACCAATCCGGAAAGTAAGAGGATTTTTCTGAGACGCGATCAATATGTGGGTATTCTCTTGGATACGTATGCCCTTCAACTCGATCATGAAACGTCTTATGAGACCTTTGTTGATATTATTAAAAAATACGTTGGCCATCCTTATGAAAAAATTGCTTATTGCCAATTGATTAGACTCATGTTTGGGGAAGAACCACAGTCTGTAAAATCGGATTCCCTGGGTTTTCTTAAATACGTGAACAGCCGCAATAATCTCCTATAATAGTTGATCCGATTAGGATCTGATTAAGACATCATGTATATTTACACGATAAAACTGGAAAGATGCAAAAACGGGGGGTAAAATATGGCAAAAGTCTTAGTCCCGATTGATGGGTCCGCTGGGTCAGACAAAGCGGTTCGCTTTGCACTTAATCTAGGAGAAAAGACGAATTCCGAAATTATTTTAATCAATGTTCAACCCAGCTATGATACACCCAATGTAAAACGGTTTTTCAGCCGCGAGCAAATCCGTACGATGCAAGAGGAATCAAGCAAACAGGTCCTAGATCATACGCTGGAAATCACCAAGGGTTCTACTTTACCCGTTAGCACAATCTTTAGAACTGGAATACCAGGTGAAGAGATCTGTGCTGTTGCAAGGGAAAGCGAAGTAGATTTAATTGTCATGGGGTATAGGGGACTCGGCGCTATTAAGCGCGTTCTTCTGGGAAGTGTGGCTACCAATGTGCTCCATGAAACACCCTGTCCGGTAACAATCGTTCCCTAAAAATCTAATGAATAAAGATAATCCTCTGCTAAAATTAAATTGGCAGAGGATCTTTTCAATATATGATAAGAATTTAATCGAAAATAAATAGCAAGTACAAACAAAAACAGCGTAAAGGAGATCAAATGATAGAAGTCAGCGCAGCAATTATTCAAAATGGCAACTTCATTCTTATTGCTCAAAGGAGCAGAAATAAATCTCAAGGCTTAATGTGGGAATTTCCCGGTGGAAAACTTGAAGCGGGTGAAACAGCTGAAGCGAGCCTCGTACGGGAAATCAAGGAAGAACTCAATATCCATATCGAGGTTGGTGAACGGTTCGGCGAAAACATCTATGAATATCCCTCAGGCAAGATCAAGCTAATTGCTTTCCGGGCGAAATGGAAAGCCGGTGAGCTAAAATTACTCGAACATGAAAACGTAAAATGGGTTACAGTCGAGGAGTTAAATACGTTTCAATTTGCACCTGCCGATCGTCCTTTCGTTGAAAAGTTAACTAATTAATTTACATATTTCGATTGTCGTGGTAAACTAGACAATGGTCCGCAGGCAGTAGACAACGTCAAAAAAGGATTCAAAATCCAAGGGAGACGTTCGCTCTTATATTACATTATTTAATTTAAGGGGGAAAAACATTGGGAAATCTAATCAAAAAATGGAATCAGATGAGTTTGGTCAAACGAATTCTCGTCGGTTTGATCATTGGGATTATTCTGGCCCTTACGATTCCAGAGACTGCTAAGCCGATTGTCATTTTAGGTTCGCTTTTTGTCGGGGCTTTAAAAGCCGTTGCGCCGGTACTGGTCTTCTTTTTGGTTATGTCCGCAATTTCTCAACATGAGAGCGGTAAACAGACTAACATGAAATCTATTATCGTCCTTTATGCAATTGGAACATTTCTTGCTGCCCTCGTTGGGGTCATTGCAAGCTTTATGTTCCCGGTCGGTTTAACACTTACTGCAGGAGCTGAGAATCTCACGCCGCCAGGGGGGATTACAGAAGTTCTAAAATCTTTACTGATGAATGTGGTAGATAATCCGGTAAAGGCACTTTTAAATGCCAACTATATTGGTATCTTGACCTGGGCCATACTCCTTGGTATTGCTTTAAAAGGTGCTTCTGATTCGACGAAAACGATGATATCAAATTTCTCAGATGCAGTATCTAAAGTCGTAAGATGGGTCATAAACCTGGCTCCTTTAGGAATTATGGGGCTTGTGTTTGATTCAATTGCAACGAGTGGTCTTAGCACTTTGCTCGGCTATGCACGCTTGCTAACGCTTTTGGTAGGATGCATGCTATTTGTCGCACTAGTCATCAATCCACTCATCGTATTCCTGAATATTCGCCGAAACCCTTTTCCGCTTGTTTTTAAATGCTTAAAGGACAGCGGCCTTACTGCCTTCTTTACACGCAGTTCCGCTGCAAATATCCCTGTCAATATGCGCCTTTGCGAAGACCTTGGTTTAGATAAGAATACGTATTCCGTATCCATTCCTTTAGGAGCTACAGTAAACATGGCCGGTGCAGCGGTTACAATTTCTGTTATGAGTCTGGCTGCAGTTTATACCCTTGGAATCAATGTGGATATTCCCACGGCTCTTATCTTAAGTGTGCTTTCGGCTATAGCTGCGGCCGGTGCATCAGGAGTCGCTGGTGGTTCACTCTTGCTGATTCCCTTAGCCTGCAGCTTATTCGGCATTCCTAATGACATTGCAATGCAAGTCGTTGGCGTAGGCTTTATTGTCGGCGTTTTACAAGACTCTTGCGAAACAGCGCTTAACTCTTCTACTGACGTTCTCTTCACAGCTACAGCTGAATTTGCACAACGACGTAAGGCAGGATGATATTTCGTTATTAATTAAAGCGAAGCTCCCATTCATTAGATGTATTAATGAATGGGAGCTTTTAATATATTTGTTACCTCGCGCAGTCTGCGTTTGATATCTGCGCGTAAAGGCAAGAATATCGAGGTAGCGCCGTATAAAGCAGGATTGGCAGAGTTGTTAAGCGATGCACCTGGTTTATCCTCTCAATGGCCGATGGCATGAAATTAGCTAAGAGAGTATACTTAGGTTAATGAGCGATAGGAGGTAGTTGTTATGGGCGATAAAAGTCCGAAGAACAAAGAAAAGTTAAAAAGGAAGGCTGATAAAAAGTCTAAGGCAATTTCTCCGACATCTTCTCAGCTAGAAGAAACAACAAGCAAAACAAAATAATTATATTGAGCTGAATGGTAATAGATTCAGTTAAAAAAATCCAGCAGAAGCTGGATTTTTTTAATTTGACGTAAATTCTAATTATTTCGCTATGCGAATCGATTACATGATATAATCTAATTCAATAGGCATACTTCCAGATAAACCCTAATTGACCATACGAGAATGAAGGGAAGAAGATGAGTTGGCATTAAATTCATATATTAATTTTTCCAAATCAAAGAATCAAAGACCGAGGGCTATCCTGCTTTTGATTATTACCGCAATCTTATGGAGCCTCGGCGGCATGCTGATTAAATCGGTGAATATACATCCCTTGGCGATTGCAGGTGTCAGAAGCATCATTGCGTCCGGTGTATTTTTAGTTCTTCTTGGCAAACCTAAAATAAATGGATCTACGGCCCAGATCGGTGCTGCAATCTCGTATGCGGGTACAGTCATTCTTTTTGTTCTAGCCACAAAAGCAACGACAGCTGCGAATGCAATATTTCTTCAATACACGGCACCCATCTATGTTGCTCTGTTAAGCAGCTGGTTATTAAAAGAAAAAATCAGAGTCTTAGACTGGGTTACGGTATTTTTAGTTTTTGGAGGCATGGCGCTATTTTTTCTAGATAATCTAAGCCCCACCGGTATATTAGGGAATATCTTTGGTTTAGCAAGTGGAATCTGTTTTGCCTTTGAGGCGATTTTCTTACGCATGCAAAAAGACGGTTCCCCTTGGGAATCGGTCTTTCTGGGGAACCTTCTTACTGCGGTTATTGGATTGCCTTTTCTGACCCAAGCCTGGCCTAATACTTTTGATTGGGTAGAATTGCTCATTTTAGGGGTCGTTCAGCTCGGTATATCATACGTTCTCTATTCAATCGCCATCAAACATACAACAGCTATTGAAGCTATCCTCATTCCCGTCATCGAACCCATTCTCAATCCTGTTTGGGTCTTGCTCTTCGTAGGTGAAAAACCGGGATTCTGGGCTATAGTCGGCGGAATTACCGTTTTAGCGGCGATTACAATCAGGGGGGTTCTTGTTGAGATGCCTATTTCATCCCGGAAAAAAATAATAAGCCAAAATGAAAAGTGTTAATTTTGAATCACGGTCTTTTTAATGCTTTTCGTGCCCTGTGTTAAGTGAGGCAGAAGTATTTTCGTAAATGTTTGGCTATCTTCAAAATAACAAGTATGTCCCAGGTCTTCAAACGTATAAAGCGTGCTGCTCGGTAACTTTTCGTGCAAGGTAAGAGCATAGCGGTAAGGAGCAATCTCATCTTTCTTTCCCCAAACAATCAAGGTTTGGGTCATAATATCCTGTAATCTCTGCTCATACTGATCGACACCAACGCTGTCTATCAGGGTGAGGGTTTCAAGCCTACTTCCATAGCCAAGTGCAAATTGAATCGATATTTCACCGCTAAATGACGGTCCGATAAGGTGAAAAGAATCGATGTTCAGTTGATGCATAAAACCGGCTAGGAAATCCGCTAACATGATATTCGATTTCAAGGGTTCGGAATTACCGTAACCCGGCAAGTTGAGTGCAATAACCTTAAATCCCGCCCGATCAAGTGCATCTAGTAGCCCTATATTTTCCCAATCATCAGCAGTAAACTTTTTCCCATGGAGTAATACAACCCATGACCTTTCATTTTTTTCTCCTATCGTTAAATAGTGGATTTTACTTCCTTGATATAGTTCGCATTTATCGATCATAGAACTCATGAATATCCCTCTTTCAAGAATAATTTACTTTTTGTATAAATTATATTCTACGACAATTATGCCTGCTCTGCTAGTTCGTGAGGTAATTTATCTTTTACCGGCTCGAAATATTCGAAAGAGAGATGAACGATGATGTCATTAATCTATTCAGCTTTTGTTCCACATCCACCCATTATTGTGCCGGAAATTGGGCGGGGAGAAGAAGCTCAATGTTCCGCTACGCTGAGGTCTTATCGAGAGATTGCCCGCAAAATCGTAGAAATGCGAATTGAAACGGTGCTGCTCGTATCCCCTCATGCAACTCTGCTGCGCAAGGGAATTACTCTACTCAAGGGGGATATGCTTAATGGAGATTTTTCCTCCTTTGGCGTTCCTCAGATTATGCTTTCTTTTCCTGCACATCATCAGCTTACCGAGGTCTTGGCTGCAGAACTTCCTGAAACTATTCTTCACGCCGGCAAAATTGATCATGGAGCACTTGTGCCGCTTTACTTTTTAAACGAAGCGGGTTGGCAGGGGAAGATCGTGCTGATGAGCATGCCGTTGGAACATCCTGAAGTCTATGGAAAGAAAATTACTCACATTCTCAAAACTTTTTTGGAACCTATCGCTCTCATCGCGAGCGGTGACTTATCGCATCGTTTAAAGAAAGACGGTCCCTATGGTCTCCACCCCTCAGGCCCCCAATTTGATCAGCTCCTTGTCAACTCTCTCACCAGAGATCCATCCCAAATTCAGCATATTCCCCTTAACCAGGCTGAAGAAGCAGGGGAATGCGGCTGGCGCAGTCTCCGTCTTGCTTTGGCAGTTCAAGAAGGTATGCCAAAGGTTCTTTCCTATGAAGGCCCTTTTGGCGTGGGGTATCTTGTTGCTGAACTCTACCATGCTTCATCGTTGCCCCGTTGGGCTCGACTCTGCTTAGAATCGTATTTGCAGCATGGAAATACCCGAGGACTTAATCCGCCGTCCGACCCGGATTTTCAACTTCGTCGTGCCTGTTTCGTTACGCTCAAAAAGGATGGTGAATTGCGCGGGTGTATTGGTACTACAGAGCCTTGGCAAGATAATCTCGCTAAGGAAATTGAACATAATGCGATTTCGGCAGGAACGCAGGATCCAAGATTTTGGCCGGTTGAAAGCGATGAGCTCTCTTCCTTAACATTTTCTGTTGATGTTCTAGGGGAAATGGAAAAAATTCAAAGCCTTGATGAATTAGATCCTTGGCGTTATGGGGTCGTTGTGAGGAGACGGGGGAGAACGGGTCTGCTTCTTCCTCATTTAGAAGGAATCAATACTGCACAGGAACAAGTCAATATTGCCAAACAAAAAGCGGGCCTCGCTTTTGATGAACCCGTTGAAATCTGGCGTTTTGAAGTTGTGCGCTATTTTGAATAAACATTTTTATAGAACATAACGCTGTGATAAGTGAGTTAGAGATGAAAGGAGGACTTCAGACGAAAGAAGCTATCCTTTATCAAAAATTAGATTCCGGCAAAATAAAATGTTCCGTCTGTAATCAGAATTGTACGATCTCCGAGGGTAAACGCGGTATTTGCGGTGTTCGAGAAAATCAAGAAGGTAAACTTTGCGCCTTAAATTATGGTATGACCATTGCCGAACATATTGATCCGATAGAAAAGAAACCACTTTATCATTTTTTACCCGGAACAAAGACCTATTCATTAGCTTCTGTCGGGTGTAATTTTCGCTGCGCTTGGTGCCAAAACTGGGAAATTGCCCAAAGTCCTAAACCTAATAAACCGATCGAGGGTATTCCAATTACACCAAAAGAACATGTCCGACAAGCGCTCAATTTTGGTTGTCCTTCGATTTCCTATACGTATTCTGAACCAACGATATTTATAGAATATGCTCTGGAGATTATGAAATTAGCCCGGGAAAACGGACTCAAAAATATCTGGGTAACAAATGGCTATATGTCAAAAGAAGCGCTTGAGCTCATTATTCCTTACTTAGATGCGGCGAACGTTGATTTTAAAGGACCCGATGATGAGATCTATGAAGAATATTGCGCAGGTAAAGCGAGAGTTGTTATGGATAATTTAAAACTCCTATACGAAGCTGGTGTGCACCTCGAAATTACCACCTTGGTTATACCTGATGTCAATGATCAACCCAACCAGCTTGAAAAAATCGCTCGGTTTATCGCAACTCAGCTTAGTCCCGACGTACCCTGGCATGTCAGCCGTTTTTTCCCGGCTTGGAAGATGATAAGTACGCCAATAACCCCTTTGAAAACTTTAAATATAGCAAAAGGGATAGGCCAAAAAGCGGGTTTAAAATATATCTATATTGGTAATGTTTAATTAGCAGCTGTAACAAGTTATTGGCTATTATAGAAATATTTTTTTGACCCGTTTTAATTGGGATGATATTCCATTATAATAAAACTATGATAGTAACATAAAAATACTTAATAGAACTATCCTCCTAATCGTGAAATCCGGTACATGTTTTAAGCGAAACTAAAATTTGGGGAGGGCAAAATGTATTCATTAAAGAGATTTACAAGTAATTTTTCCACAATGTCCATCATGTTTAGCACAATGCTCATAGCGGGAGCACTTGTAGGTTTAATTTTCCCACCTTTCGCGCAGCTATTTGTCACAATCACACCCGGTAAAAAACTGTTATTTACGGTGAGCTGTGTTTTAGCCGGATTTCTTCTCGGAATAGGGAATTATTTTATTGCACGGGCAATTCTCTATAATCCGCTGAAATTTATCACCGAGAAAGTCAAAGTGATATCCTCAGGAGATTTAACGGTTCGTATTGGATTAAAGGGGACAGATCTGATCGGACAACTTGCCCAAACTATTGAACATCTATCCGAAAGTTTCCGAAATACATCTGGAAATACCCTGATAGCAGCTCAGAAAGTAATTAAGGTCAGTAATCACGTAACAACATGGTCTCAATCATATATTGAAAAGTCAAACCAATCGATCAATGTATCTAATCAACAAGTTCAAAATACCTCTGATCAAATTGAAGCTTTTCAGAATGTTAGCGGGATAATCCAAAAAATGCTTGAAGAAGTAAATGAAATAACGGTACTTCTTGAAGCTGCTACCCAAACAGCCCACGAATCTATGTCGACATCGTCAGAGGGAACCGTTTTGGTAAAAAATTTAAATCAAGGAATCCAAGACATTAAAATCGATCTTAATCATACCAAGAGTAGAGTTAATCAGTTTCAACAAAATTCTAATCAAATTAATTCTATCGTTGCTTTGATTCAAGGAATTGCTGATCAAACAAATTTGCTGGCACTTAATGCTTCGATTGAAGCAGCCCGAGCCGGTGATTCGGGCAGAGGTTTCTCAGTTGTTGCAGACGAAGTAAGAAAGCTTGCTGTTGCCTCCTCCAATGCAGCAAAACAGATTTCTTCTCTACTTCAGACAATGAATGAGGATATTGGTTCCCTTGTTCTTTCCACGGATACTACATTTAGTGCCTTAATTCAAGAAGAAACCTCAATGGAAGTAGCCCAAAACGTATTTGGTAATATCGCACAGAAAGCTGATCAACTGAAAAATAGTATTCAGTCAGCAGAAAAAATGCTGAATAGTGCGAATCAGGAGGCTTCAGAGGTTAAAAATGCCTTAAGTCAAATGAATACGTTAAGCAACAGTTCATGGGATTTTGCCTTGAAAACCGGAACTTTATTTAAGGAGCAAGCAAAGGGTATGCAAATACTTGCAGATCAGTCCGAGTCCTTACAACAAACTCTTAAAGAAATGACAGCCGGACTAGACAATTTGAAAATTTAATATTTAAGCTTCAATTATAAAGTAGGATAGTTAATTTTGATAGTTGACTTTACTAAATCTATCTGCTAGAATATAAAAACATCGCAAGAAATTGCGGCCTTGGTCTTTGAAAACTAAACAACAAGGAACAGCCAATGACTCGTCAATGAGTTAAAGACAATTTGAGCAATCAGCACTCTGTAAGGATGTTCAAATGCTAATGCCATCCGTGGCGCATTTGAACTTAGGAACATCCATGTTCCGTCATAAAATTTATGGAGAGTTTGATCCTGGCTCAGGACGAACGCTGGCGGCGTGCCTAACACATGCAAGTCGAACGG